>CADCWE010000243.1 GCA_902806325.1 uncultured Thermomicrobiales bacterium
GTAGCGGTGCCGGGCGGGTGGGGGGGCGGCGGCAGTGGCTCAGACCTGAACCACGATCCGTTCCCCGACCGGCCGATCTTCGACAAAGAATAGCACGCGACCCACCTCGGCCTCCGGCTCCGCCGCGGGACCCAAAATTAGTCGGTACCGCAAGGCCTCCACGTCGGCGACCGTTACCGGGATGTTCGGACCACGGGCCAGCGTCACCCCCCAGGCTGCCAGTTCCTCGGCCAGACCGGGAACGTCGCCCTCGTCGGTTGGCGCGATCCACCGGTAATCCAGTTCCATCGCGGCCAGGAGCGCCCGCGTGTCGTCGTAGCGGCGATCGCTCTCCGGCACCTGGAAGTCGTTCACGTCGTACTCGAGACCGCTGTCGAGGACCACGCTAATCACGCGGTTGCGATCACCGATGCGTTTGGCGGCGACCAGGCAGGCGCCCGCTTGCTCGGTGGACCCCGTCTTGACGCCGATGACGCCGTCTTCGGCCAACAAGGCGTTGCTGTTCGCCAACGAGTAGAGGATCGCCAACGGACCGACCGACACCAGATCGATCGCCGGGGTGGCGACGATCTCGGCCAGGACCGGATCGTCCAACAGCGCACCGGCCAGCGTCGCGAGGTCGCGGGCGCTGACGGATTGCCCGTCGGCGTCCTCGCCGGCGACGTTGACGAACGCGGTGTTAGTCAACCCGAGGTCCTCCGCCAAGGCGTTCATCGCCGCGACGAACGCGGCGGTCGCCGCGTCGACATCCGTGCCGTTTCCACCGGCCAGACCCATCCCGACGTGGCGAGCCAGGGCGCGGGCGGCGTCGTTTCCGGACGGCAGCATCAGCCCGTAAAGGAGTTGCTCGACGGTCAAGGTGTCGCCCGCCACCAGCCCCATGTTCGAGTAGAGGGTGGTATCAACCAGATCGGATTGCTCGATCAGGACGGAATCAGTCAGATCTGCGTTGCGGACCACCACCAGACTTGTTGCGATCTTGACCGTGCTGCCCGGCGCTCGCGGATCGTCCGCATTCAGCGCGTAGAGTGGAACGCCCGTCGTGACGTCGAGGACGAAGGCGGCGGCGGCGGAAATATCGGGCGGCGCGGGCGCGGCAACCGGGGTTGAACCGTCCTGCGCCCAAGCCACGGCGGCGGGCATGGGCCAGGCTTGGACGAGGCTTGCCAGGCATGCCAGGATCACGCCGAGGGCAAACCCACGACGGGTCTCAAACGGCGCAGGATCAGAGTGAGGTGAGCGTCGGGCGATGGTGATCACAGCGGGGTCAGTATACGGGCATGGGCCAGGGGCCGGCCAAGCCTGTGGAGCAGCCCGGTGGACCATCAACGCTGGCTCGGCCGAGGGCGTCTCCGACCGATTCCGGCCGTTTGGTACACTGGACGGGTGACGTTCGACGCGAATGGCGCCGCTGGCCGGTCGCGGCGATGACTCAGGTGGCCTAGACGGATCGTTCGGCAAGGACACGCGGCGCGTGGTTCGGATCGCGGCGATCGGGGATTTGCATCTCAAGACGCGGGTGCCGGACGCGCTGGCCGACGGCTTGGCCGATCTGCGAGGGCGGGCCGACGTGTTGGTCGTCGCCGGCGACATCACCGACGGCGGGCGCTTGCCCGAGGTCGAGGCCGCCGCGGAACTGTTTCGCGCCGTCAACGTTCCGATCGTCGCGGTGATGGGCAACCACGACCGGCGGTGCCTGCGCCGGACCGCCTTCCGCCGCACCCTGGAGGACGCGGGGGTGACGCTGCTTGACGGCGAGGCGACGGTGGTGGATGTCGGCGGGCGGCGGATCGGATTTGCCGGGGTCGGCGGATACGGCGGTGGATTCTGGCCGGACGAAGGCCCGGCCCTGCCTCACCACCGCGCCGCGCAGGCCCTGGCCGTCCGCGCGCGGCGAGAGGCGATCCGCCTCGAAAACGCTTTGGTCCGCTTGCGACCGTTGGCGCCGCGGGCCACGGTCGTCGTGCTCCATTACTCGCCGACGGCGACCACGCTCGGGAAGGAACCCCCGCTGAAGTATTGGATGCTGGGCAACATCGAACTCGGACGGGTGATCGATCGGCACGACGTGGACCTCGTCCTGCACGGGCATGCCCACCTCGGCAACCCCGATGGAAGCACCCTCGGTGGCACGCCGGTCCACAACGTCGCGAGCAGCGTGATCGGGTCTCCGGTGGTCTACCACCTGCCGGTGTCGGGAATCGGGGCACCGCAGTCGGCGTCCGCCAGCACGGTGGGATGGCCAGCGTGAACCGGTCCCGTGCCAACAGCCTCGTTGCCGTTCGCCGCTTCCCGTCCGCGACGCCGCCGCTTCGCCTGGATCTGGTCGGGAACCCGTACGGTCCTTCGATCCACGTCCACGACGCGCTGACCGGCGGCGACGATTTGCATCTGCCGGCCGAAGATCGGCAAACTCGCCTCCACATTCGGCTCGCGACGATGCTCGGCGTCGGTCCCGATTGGCTGACGTTGGCCAACGGAGTCGACGAACTGCTCGGCATGATCCTGCTTTGGCGGCGAGGTCGTGGCCCGCTGCTGCTCTTCCCTCCGTCGGATCCGTGGGAGGAGCGCCGTGCCGGTCTGCACGGGTTCGAACTTCGGCGGTACCCCCGGTCGCCGCGGTGGGCGCTCGATCTCGATCCTGAACGCTCGTTCCCGTCGGGCGGCACCGCGCTCGTCGGGTCCCCCAACGATCCGACCGGTACGCTGTTGGGGAATCAGGATCTGGTCCGGCTCGCACGCGGCTGCGAGTTGGTGGTGGTCGACGAGCGGCACACCGAATACAGCGCCCGGAGCGTGATCCCCCTCGCTCGTGAGTTCGACAACGTCGTCGTGGTGCAAACGATGGAAACGTGGGCGGGGCTTTCCGGTCTGCCGGTCGCCTATGCCGTTGCTCCACCGGCGGTCAGCGCGGCGCTGGCCCGTTACAGCCGGCCGACTGGTTTGGCTGCCGCCTCCGTGATCGCCGCCCACGCCACCCTCGACGATCTGGCGTATGTGCGGGCCACCGTTCAACGGGTGCGGGAAGAAAAGTCGCGCCTTTACCGGACGCTGCGCAAGTTGAACACGGTCCGGCCCCACGACTCGTGGGCCAACTTCCTCCTCGCCCGGGTCGAACGCGGCGACGCGGATCAGATCGCGCGGGAGTTGGCCTGCCGTGGAATTCAGGTCCATCGGCCCCAGCACCCGGAGCTGGCGCATCACCTCCGCATCAGCGCCGTTTCGCCCGAAGGAACCACGGCGTTGAAGCACGCGTTGATCGAGATTGGGGCCGGGTTGTAGTCGGACTCGGTCGTCGCGACGAAGGGCCGTCCGGGCTCGAGAGTTGATTGCTACGCCGGCCTGCCGACGCCCACCTTCGGCCGCGGGAGTGGTTCGCCCGCGGTTGCGCGGCCAGCGATGCGTTCGGCTAACAGCGACCCTCCGCATGGAAGCGCCGCCGCAGACGGAGCCCCAGGTGGGTGGAAACGGAGTTCGGGTTCGGCAAGACCGACGACGCAGACACGATCCGCGTCGGACCGCGGGAACACGATGGCGATCTTGGCCTATCGTGACGCCATCCCTTCCAGGACCGCCGTGGCAACCATGGGCGGTGACGCGCGTTGCATGTTCGGACGCCTCGTTGACGCTGGTCTGGAGCGCACGCTGAATTCTCGAAGCCGGCCGAGGGCCGGCTGGGCGGAAGGCGTCTGGAGCATCGGTTTGTTCCGCGACGGCTCAAGCTCGGGTGGGGTTCTGGCGAGTTTCCCCCGTTGGCGACATGAGCGCCGCCCGCTGGGCGTCGAATAACCGATCCAAACCCGTGCTTGCCAGCGTTAGCAGCAGCTCCAGCGTTGCCGGGGAGAACGGGTCCCGTTCGGCAGTGCCTTGGATCTCGACGAAGGCGTTCGCGTCGGTCATCACCACGTTGCAGTCGACGTCGGCCGCGGAGTCCTCGGCATAGTCGAGGTCCAGGAGCGCGGTGCCGCGGACCACACCGACGCTGACGGCGGCGACGGCGGCCAGGAGCGGGTCGCGCTTGAGTTTTTTCTCGGCCCGCAGGCGGCGGCAGGCGAGGGCGAGGGCGACGTAGGCGCCGGTGATCGAGGCGCAGCGGGTGCCGCCGTCGGCCTGCAGGACGTCGCAGTCGAGGATGATCTGGCGCTCGCCGAGGGCGCCGAGGTCGACGACCGCGCGCAGCGCGCGGCCGATCAGACGTTGAATCTCGACCGTTCGGCCGCCTTGTTTGCCCTGAGTCGCCTCGCGTAGGGTGCGCTCGCGCGTCGCCCGCGGCAGCATCGCGTACTCGGCGGTGACCCAGCCCCGCGCTTTGCCCTGCATCCAGCGCGGCACGCGATCCTCAACCGTGGCGGCGCAAAGGACGTGGGTGTTGCCGACTTTGATCAGGGCCGAACCTTCGGCGTTTGGAACCGCGCCGACCACGATCTCGACCGGTCGCAGGTCGTCGAGCGAGCGCCCCTCGGCGCGCCGGGGCGCCAACGGCGTACTCATGAGCGCGGTTCCTCGATCGCGCCCGTCGCGCGCTCATAGACGGCGCGGATTTCGGTCAAGCGGCGACCGAGGTCGGCTTCGAAGCCGCGGTCGGTCGGTTCGTAGTACCGTCGCCCGGCCAGGTTCTCGGGGAGGTTCTGCTGGGCGACGATGCCGCCGTCGTAGTCGTGGGCGTAGCGATAGCCCGCCCCGTACCCTTCCGCCGCCATGAGGGAGGTGGGCGCGTTGCGCAGGTGGAGCGGCACGGGATCGTTGCGGGTCTCGATGACGTCGGTCCGGGCGGCGCCGTAGCCGCGGTGAATCGCGTTGCTCTTCGGCGCCAGCGCCAGGTAGACGGTCAGTTCCGCCAAGGCCAACGCGCCCTCCGGTAGGCCGAGAAAGTGGACCGCCTGCTGGGCCGACATCGCCAGCGTCAGCGCCCGCGGGTCGGCCAACCCGATGTCCTCGGTGGCAAAGCGAACCAGCCGCCGAACGACGTAGAGGGGGTCGTCACCCCGTTCGAGCATCCGCGCCAGCCAGTAGAGCGCGGCATCGGGGTCGGACCCGCGCAGCGTCTTGTGGAGGGCGGAGATGGCGTCGAAGTGGTCGCCGCCGGTCTTGTCGTAGGTGGCGGCCCGGCGCTGGGCCGCTTCGCGGACGAGATCGGCGTCGATCTCCGGTCGGTCACCGTAGCCGACCCCGGTGGCGGCGAATTCGAGCGTGTTGAGGGCAAATCGAGCGTCGCCGTTGGCGAGATTGACGAGCGCGTCGAGGGCCTCGTTGCCGATCGCGATCCCTTGCCGACCCAGCCCGCGCTCATCGTCGCTCAAGGCACGGAGCACGATGGCGCGGATGTCGTCGTCTCCGAGCGGTCGAAGGGTGATCACCCGCGCCCGGGAGAGCAGCGGCGAGTTGACCTCGAACGACGGGTTCTCCGTCGTGGCCCCGATCAGGACCACGGTGCCGTCCTCGACGTGGGGCAGGATCGCGTCTTGTTGTGCTTTGTTGAAGCGGTGGATCTCGTCGATGAAGAGGACCGTCCGCTGGCCATGCATCGCCAGCCGGTCGGACGCCGCCTTGATCGCCGCCCGCAAATCCGCAACACCCGAGGTGACCGCGCTGACGGCGGCAAAGTGCGCCTTTGTGGTGGTGGCGACGATCCGGGCGAGGGTCGTCTTTCCGGTGCCCGGCGGCCCCCAAAGGATCAGCGATGACAGTTTGTCGGCCTCGATCGCCCGCCGCAGTAGCGTGCCAGGGCCGACGAGGTGATCCTGGCCGATCAACTGGTCCAGGCTTTCCGGACGCATCCGGGTCGCCAGTGGCGCGCGGCTGGCCAGCAGATCCTGGCGGTTGGCCTCGAAAAGGTCCATCATCGGAGGGACGTCCGGTGCGCGGGGGGCCACGTGGGGCCGGGTTGGATCACGACAGATCCCGCTCCTCGATCCCGGCTTCGAGTTCGGCCAGCATTGCTTCCGCTTCCTCCCGGGTCGACACGCCGAGATCGGCCATCGCTTCGAGCAGCTCCTCGAGCCGATCCATCCGCTCGAGAACGCTCAACACCTCCGACGGACCGGACCCAGAACCGCGGTCGGACACGGCGCGTTCTCCCCGCGATGACGCGGATGGGATCAGGCGGTGACGGCGAGAACCAGGAACGCGACGGTGCCAATCAGCCCGAACTCGATCAGGTCGCGCGAGCGGAGGGTCGTTCGCTGGGCGCGAGCGAGGATAATCCCGGCCGCGAGGTAAAAGCAGACGAGGAGGACGGCGCCGCCGGTCCAGGAGTGGGTCGGCCACCAGTCGAGCGCAAGCATCGCCTCGGCCATCACCGCGCCGCCGATCAGGGCGTAGAACGAGCGCCGTTGGGGGCCGATCCCGCCACGCTCCAGCGCTTCCAAGATTAAGAAGCCGCCGATCAGGCCGACCAACGGGGCGGCGATCCACAACGAGAGCTTGTTGTAGTAGACGACGCTGAGGGCCAGGAATGCCGCTGCGTGGATGATCAGGGTATGGATCGTGGTCGCGGTGCGCAGGGTT
Organism: uncultured Thermomicrobiales bacterium; assembly: GCA_902806325.1. Classification (GTDB taxonomy): domain Bacteria; phylum Chloroflexota; class Chloroflexia; order Thermomicrobiales; family UBA6265; genus CADCWE01. The sequence continues at coordinate 6,508 of CADCWE010000243.1, forward strand.
GCTTCACCGGCGTCGTCGAGCAGGTCGCGCGACAGCAACGCGCCGGCCACGCCGAGAAACGCGACCAGCGGACCGAGCAGCAGCATGGTGTTGTTGTGGTAGGTCGCGACCAGCATCACCGCCGCGAAGGTCGCCACCACCGGCACGGCCCAGGCGGTCGCCATCGCGGTCGCCGGTCGCGGATGACCGACCGCCGCCGCCGCCAGCGCCGCCGTTTGTTCGGCGAACTGGGCGCCGAGGCCGGCGACCGCGATCGCGATCATGGCCAGGCCCCAATAGAGCAGGTTCGTTGTTTGGGCGAGCGGCACGCCCGAACCGGTCGGGTCGCCGTTGGCCGTGATCGCCAGGCCGAAGAGCAGCGCGGCGACGACGGCGCTGATCACGATTCCGCGCCCGTAGACAGGCTGCTGCCCACCGCCCGGCCCCATCCCCGGACCGACGCCGGGGCGCATGTTGACCGGCGGCAGCGGACCGGTGGTGCCGATCCCGGTCGGGGCGGCGGGCGCCGACCCGGGCGGCGCCGTCGTTTCGGTTCCGCTCCCCGTTCCCACGCCTCGCCACCCTTTCTCCTCGCGTCCCGAACCTGGGGGATCGTACCCGGAAACGGCGGCGGGCACCAACACCGCGAGCGACGCAGGGGCAACGGCCCTCGCGAGGGCAGCCGAGGGACCAATTGATGACTCCCGCCGTGTCCGCGGATCGGAGCGGGTTTGGTCGAGCGTCATCTCTCCGCTCCCCCATTGGAGCTGCTGAGCTCGGTCAAAGGGCCTCCCGTAACCGTCGGACACCATCCCTCGCATGTCGTTCGTACAAGCCCGATAGACGCGGCGGAGCGGTCCGGCGGCGATGCACGCTCCCGGCCACGGGACCCGCGGGCCGGTCGGATGGCACGAGCCAGGGCCCGGGGGAACCCGCTGCGGCGACGCGCACGCTGGCCGCGGTGGCGGACGATCCTGCTCTGCGTTGCCCTGGTTGGTGCCGAGTCGGGCGGCCTCCTCGACCGCTACGCCTTCCCGACAGGGGCGGGATGTTGCGTGCGACCTGGGTTACTGCCGCCGACCCGATCAGGTCGGTGGTGCTGAGTTGGGCCGGGACCGGGCCGCTTGGGACCACCGGGCCTTGGTTCGCGTTGCGGGAGATGTTGGGGCCAGTCGGGCGGCTGGTGGTCCGCTTTGAAACGCCGCGCCCGAACAGCGGCGCGGGTGGGGTGTTTGATTGGGCCGGGGAACAGCGCGACGCGGAGGCCGGGCAGGTCCGCCCCCGGGCGCGTCAGTACGCGCCGGGGCTCGGTCGGTTCCTGTGATTTGTGCGGAAGCGGATCGCGGGAACCGTCGAGCTTAGGGCGATTCGCCCATCCCCTCGGCGGCCGTCGCGGCGCGCCAGGCCGCTACCACGTCCTCGATCGCGAGCGCGCCACGGCGAAGGAGCCGGGGACCGTCGTCGGTGAAGCGCACCACGGTGGAGGCGATGCCACCCGGGGCAACGCCGCCGTCCAGGATCAGATCAACGGCGTTGCCGAGCGCGGCGAGGACCTCGGAGGCGGTTTGGGCGGGCGGGTCCCCGGTGCGGTTGGCGCTGGTCGCCGCGATGGCGCCGCCCGCCTGCTCGATCACCGGCAACACAACCGGGTGGTTGGGCACGCGAACGCCGACGGTGCCGTCCGGTCCCAGCACCCCGTCCGGGATCCCCGCTCGCGCCGGAACCACCACCGTCAACGGACCGGGCCAGAACCGCGCGGCGACGGCGCGGACCGCCGCCGGCACGTCCGTCGCCACCAGGTCCAGCGCCGCCGCCGAGGCGAGCAGGATGGGGACCGGATTGTCCCGCGGGCGGCCCTTGATCGCGAATAAGCGGGCCAGCGCCTCCGGGTGGGCCAGGGAGGCCGCGATGCCGTAGACGGTGTCGGTCGGCAGCGCGACGACGCCGCCGGCGGCCAACCGCTGCGCCGCCCATTCGATCGCTTCCGGGCGACCGCGGTCGAGCAGCAGCGGTTTGCGCTCGCCCTGGGCCATCGGCAGGAGGTGTCCGGGAGCGGCGTCGAATGACCGGTCGAGCGGGACGCGGGATGTTAGATCGTCGCTCATCTAGAGGGTTGCCTTGATCTGAGCGGCCAGGGCGGGGGTGATCCCGTCAACCGCCGTCAACTCGGTCTCGGACGCTTCCCGGATCCCCTTGACCGATCCGAAGGCGCGAATAAGCGCTTGCTTCTTCTTCGGTCCCACACCCGGTACGTCATCGAGCGTCGAACGGAGCGCCGCCTTACTGCGCCGCTGGCGGTGGAAGGTGACGGCGAAGCGGTGGGCTTCGTCCCGGATCTGCTGTACCAGGTACAGGGATTGCGCGTCGCGGGGCAGCATCACCGGAAGGGAACGGAGGGGCAGGAACAGCTCTTCGTTCTCTTTGGCGAGACCGGCGATTGGCTGATCGGCCATCCCGACCTCCTCCAAGGCCGCGAGCGCGGCACCGAGTTGGCCCTTGCCGCCGTCGACGATCACCAGATCCGGCAACGTCGCCCACTTGGCGTCGGGTTTGCCGCCGTCGCCGTCGCCGTCCGCGGTCGCGGCGGGGGTGGCCCGTTTGAAGCGGCGCTTGATCACCTCGGCCATCATCGCGAAGTCGTTGCTGCCCTGGACCGTTTTGATCCCGAATCGGCGGTACTCCTTCTTGGCGGGTCTGCCTTCCTCGAAGACCACCATGCTCGCGACCGGATTTGTCCCCTGGGTGTTGGAGATGTCGTAGCATTCGATCCGGCGCGGCAAGCGGGGTAGATCGAGCGCGTCGGCCAGTTCGCTCATCGCCGCCGCCCGTCGCTGCTCGTCTGTCAGGAATTTCAGGCGACTCTGCTCCAGGTTTTGGACCGCGCTCTTGGCGACCATCGCCACCAGGTCGCGCTTTTCCCCCCGCTTCGGGACCTGCACCTCCACCTTGCCGCCACGTCGCTCCCGCAGCCACTCGGCGATCACGATCTCCTCGTCGGCGGGCAGCGGGTGCTGCAGCAGCAGCAGCGGCGGCACCATCGCCGCGTCACCGTAGAACTGGCTGACGAATCCGGCGATGATCTGTTCCGGCGAATCCTCGACCAGCGCGCGCATCGGGAAGAACTCCGATCCCAACACCTTGCCGTTGCGGAGGAATGCCGCCTGAACCCCGGCGTCGCCGCCCGCGCCCTGGGCGACCGCGAGGATGTCGGCGTTGGTGCCGTTGGGGCTGACCACCTTTTGCCGTTCAAGGACGTGTTCGACGGCGCCGATCCGATCCCGGAGTTCCGCCGCGCGCTCGAAGTTCCACGCGTCGGCGGCCTGGTCCATCTCGTCGCGGAGGGGGGCCAGGATCTCGTCGCCTCGCCCGTCAAGGAAGAGGGCCGCGCGGTCGACCGCTTCCATGTAGGTCGGGCGGTCGACCGCCGCGATGCAGGGGGCGGTGCATTGGTGCATGTGGTAGTAGAGGCAGACCTCGTCGTGGCCGGTGATCTTTTTCTCGCACTTGCGGTAGGGGAAGAGGCGGTTGAGCAGGTTGAGCGTCTTGTAGGCCGAGCCGGCCGAGGTGTAGGGTCCAAAATAGCGGCCGCCGTCGTCCAGGATGCGGCGGGTGAGGATGATCCGCGGCCATTCTTCCTCGGTGATCTTAAGGTAAGGGTACGTCTTGCTGTCCTTCAGCATGACGTTGTACTTGGGGAGGTGTTTCTTGATCAGCTCGTTTTCGAGGATCAGGGCCTCGGTCGCGGTGTCGGTGCGGATCGTCTCGAAGTCGCGAATGTGGGCGACTAGTTCGCGGGTCTTCGGGTCCATGCCGCGAGGGGACTGGAAGTAGGAGCGGACGCGGTTGCGCAGCGCCGCGGCCTTGCCGACGTAGATCACCTTGCCGGCGTCGTCCTTCATCAGGTAGACGCCTGGAGCGGTGGCCAACGCCGAGAGGCGGGCGGAGAAATTGGGTCGAGAGGAGGGAGCAACCATACGGGTTTAGTATAGCGCGCTGGACGGTAGTCCACCCCAGGGCGACCGGTTGCGTTCGGAATGGCGGAGCACGGATTCCGGTCAGCGGGAAGGTCGCCCATGGAGCGGGCTACCGCGCACCTACCCGGGACGTTCTCCCTTGGCTCGGGCTTGGCACCGCCAACACTCGTGACGACATATCCCATTTATTTCAGCAATCCGCCACGGGTAACCGAACCTAGACATCAACCGGCTCCAGCAGCGCCACGTATCCCGTCCGCGCCGCCAACACCGGCAGCGCGTAACCCGCCACCGCACCACCGGTGAATGCGGCCAGGTCTCCAAACTCCGCCTCGCCGAAGATCGGCGCCAGCGCGTAGGCGCCCTCGGTCAGCCCGGATGCCGCCCCGTCTAGGGTCGCCCCGGTGATCGCGGCGTTGCCGAAGTTAAGCACCACCAACGCGGTTTCGTGTTCCGCCCGGCGCAGATACGCCACGACGTTGCGCTCGTTCGTCGTCAGCGGCAAAAAATCGCCGTGGGACAGGGAGGGATATGTCCAGTGGAGGTGGATCAACGTCCGGTAGTGGTTGAGCAGCGATGCGGGGTCCGCGTCTTGGGCGGCCACGGTCAGCGTATCGGCGTCGTCCTGCAACGGTTGCCAGGGCGCACCGTCGGTAAAGCCGCCGCCGGCACCGGGAGCCCACTGCATCGGGGTTCGAATCCGCTCGTCCGGCTTGGTGCCGCGCATCCCGATCTCTTCGCCGTAGTAGACGAACGGCAAGCCGGGCATCGTTAGCAGGCAGGTCGCGGCGATCTTGGCCCGATCGACGTTGCCGTTTAGGGCGTTCATCGCCCTCGCCTGGTCGTGATTCGTCAAGAACGGCGCCCAGCGTTGGCCCGGCAGCGTTTCGGCGGCCGTTTCCAGCGCGGACCCGACGGCCACCGCGTTTCCGTTGACCGCCGCCGCCAAGCACTGCCGGCCCGGCTCGAAGTTGAAGTACCCGTGGAGCTGGTCCGGATAATACGGCTCCAGGGTCGGCGGCGACGCGTCGAAGATCTCGCCGACGGTGTAGACGCCCGGCTTCGTTCGATCCACGAACGCCCGGTAGTCGCGCAACCAGGCATGGGTCGCGTCGGTGTTCTCCTGAATCCGGCCGTCCTCGATCAGGTGTTTGATCGCGTCGAGACGGAAGCCGTCCACCCCCATCTCGTTGAGCCAGAAGGCCGAAATCTTCTCGGCTTCGGCGGTCACGGCGGGATTGGTATAATCCAGGTCGGGCATCCCCTCCCAGAATATCCCGTAGTAGAACCCGAATCCGGCCGGCGAGGGGTACCAGGCTGGCGCTCCCCACGGACCAAGATAGCCCGGGTTCTCGTCCTCGAAGATGTACCAGTCGCGGAACGCGGACCCGTGATCGGTCACCGCGGCACGGAACCAGGGGTGCTGGCTGGACGTGTGGTTCAGCACCAAATCGAGGACGACCCGGATCCCGCGCTCGTGGGCCGCCGCGACGAAGGCGGTGAAATCGGCGTTGGTGCCGTAGTCCGATTCGATGGTGTAGTAGTCGACGACATCGTAGCCGTGGTAGCTGGCCGCTTCCATCACCGGCATCAGCCAGACGCAGGTGGCGCCCAAGTCCTGGCCACCGGTCGGGTCACCGTCGTTGATGTAGTCGAGTTTCTCGGTCAATCCGGCGAGATCGCCGATGCCGTCGCCGTCGGCGTCGAAGAACGACCGCACGAAGACCTCGTAGCAGACCGCGTCATCCGACCAGTTCTCCCCAGCGGACACCGGCGTTGCCACCGGCGTCCCCTGCGCCATTACCACCCCCAACGAGGCGATTGGGCCGACCGAACCGGTCATCAAACCCAGCAGCACGACGATCGCCAACATGCGGCGCCCGCCAGCGCGAGGAAGCATCCTTATCGCCCTTTCCGTTCCCTCGGCCACCCCGCGTTCAGCCGATCAGCACCGCTCCGGCGAGCGGCGGCAGCACGAGATCCCGACCGTCCAGCGCCGCTGAGGGGTCGGTCTCGATGGTCAGCGCCAGGCCGCCCGGGATCCGCACCCGCGCCGCTGCGAGGGTGCGGTTCAACGCCACCACCGCCTGGAGATCCCCGTTCCGGATCTCCACCGCGAGCAATCCCGCATCCTCCAACCCGATCGTCCTTCGCCGCCCCGCCCAAAGTCCAGGATGGCCCCGACGCAGGGCAATCAGGCGCCGGTAGTAGGCGAGCAGGTCGGCGTCTTGGCGCTCGTCCCACGGCATCGGCGCGCGGGACTCCTCCAACCGGCGCGAACCGTCCGGATACTGCAGATCGCGCTCCTGGCTCAGGCCGACCTCGGTGCCGTAGTAGATGACGGGCGGATGGGGGAGGGTGAACTGGCAGAGCGCGGCCAGCCTCAAGCGCCGGGTGTCGCCACCGACGACCCACAGGAAGCGATTCATGTCGTGGTTGTCGAGGAACGAGGGCAACACGAAGTCGCCGCCAAAGAACGCCAGGTGGCGCCCGAGAAAGGCTTCGAAGGCGGCGGCGCCGATGGTCTCGAAGGCGAAAAACGCGCGCAACTGCTGATGGAGCAGAAAATCCAGCGTCCCGTCCAACCGGCCGGCATACGAGCGTTGCAGCTCGGCCGTCTCGACCACCTCGCCGACGGTGACGCTGTCCGGCTTGACCGCCCGTGTCGCGGCCCGGAATGCCGCCCAAAAATCGTGGGACGGGCCGTTGGCGTAGTCGAGCCGGAACCCGTCCGCCCCTCGGGCCAGCCAACGGGTCGCCGCATCAACGAGGTAGGCCCGGGCGGCCGGGTAGTCGGTGTCGATCCGCGGCATCGTCGGGACGCCGAAAAACGACTGGTAGGCGCCGGTGGCGGGATCGATCGTGAACCATTGCCGTTCGGGCGCCGTCGCGTCGGTCAGGGCGAGACGGAACGCGGGGTGCTCGTCCGAGACGTGGTTGGCGACGAAGTCGAGCAGGACCCGGATCCCCCGGTCGTGGGCGGCAGTGAACAGCTCGGCGAGATCGGCGTCGGTGCCGAGGCGCGGTTCGACCATGACATAATCGGTCGCGTCATAGCCGTGGTGCGAGGGGGAGGGGAAGACCGGCGACAGCCAGAGGCAGGTGACGCCTAACTCCACCAGGTACGGCAACCGCTCGGTGATGCCGCGGATGGTGCCGCCCCAGAAGTCGTTGTACGTGGAAGCGGCGTTCCAAGGTTTGCCGTCGCCCGGCGAGAAGCGGTCGACGAAGACGTGGTAGATGATCGCGTCCCGCACCCACTCCGGCACCCGCTCGGCGTCGACGGGGAGCGCGAAGGTTCTCGGTCGCCCGGTCTCCGGTTCCGCGTCGGCCCAGGTCGTGGTCCCATCGTTGCCCGTCGCCGCGATGCGGTAGCGGATCATCGTACCGGAGGGTTGAGGCGGCAAGGCGACGCGCCACTCGCGCCGGTAGCCCCAGAGCAGGGTGTCCCAAACGGTCGGCCCTGGTTCGAATCCGAGCGTTGGCGACCCGTCACCCGGCTCCGACCGGTCAATCGTGTAGATCAGCGTGACCGTTGACGGGTCGACCTCGGTTCCGGCGCTGACGGTCAGCGTGATCGGTTCGTCGGGTCGGGGATCCCGGGGCACCGCACGGTCGAAGTGGGTCAAGCCGCGCCCCGCCGCGCGCAAGGCGTCCAGCCGTAGATCGTCGGTGGCGAGGGTGCCGAAGATGAAGTCCTGAGTCACCGGGTCGGGAGAGGACGGCGCTTCTTGGCGGATGTCCGGCTGGATCACGGGTTCGCACCGGCGGTCGCGCTCCAGAGAACCGCCCGGCGCGCCGGGACGGTCAGGGCCAACGTGCCGGCGTCGACCTGGGCCGCGATCTGCCCGTCGCCGGTACGGAACAGCTCGGCGACCGCTCCGACCTCGCTGGGCAATCCGGCGAGCGGTATCCGCGCCGACTGCACCTCGTCCCCGGCGTTGACGGCGCCGATCAGCGTTGTATCGCCATTGGCCCGGCCGAAGACGTATAGCCCGGCGTTGGTGAACAACCGGTGGTAGGTGCCGGTGCGAAGGGCGGGTTGGTCGTGGCGGAGGGAGATGATGCGCTTGTGGAAATCGAGGGCGTCGCGGTCCCACCGATCCGGGTGGTCCCACGGGAACGATTTGCGCGCCCAGTGGTCGGGCAACGCGCCGGTGAGGCCGATCTCGTCGCCGTAGTAGACGCAGGGCGCGCCGGGAAACGTAAACATGAGGAAGGTGCCGAGGCGCACGCTGTCCGCGTCGCCGCCAGCGATGGTGACGAAGCGCGAGGTGTCGTGCCCGTCGAGCAGGTTCAACTGCGCGAGCTGGATCTGCCACGGGTAAAGCCCGAGCAGGCGGTCGATCTTAGCGGCGTAGGTCGCCGCGTCGATCCCTGGATACGGCGCGTAGCCTCGCCCGGCGACGGTTTCGGCGATCACGCGGCGCCCGGCGGCGAACGAAATCGCCGCCTCGGTGAAGCGGTAGTTCATCACGGCGTCGAATTGGTCGCCCTGGAGCCACGGCTGGGCTTCTTCCCAGATCTCGGCGACGATGTAGGCCTCCGGGTTGATTGCCTTCACCCGTCGTCGGAACTCCGCCCAAAAACCCGGGGTGACGATCTCCGCCGCCACGTCCAATCGCCAACCGTCGATCCCCTTGCGGAGCCAATGCTCGGCGATCCCCATCAGGTACTCGCGAACCTCGGGGTTGTCGGTGTTCAGTTTCGGCAGCGCGTGCAACCCCACCCAGGCGGCGTAGCCCGGCGGTTTGTTGTGGTCGTAGGCGTTGGCCGGATGCTGATGGAACGTGAACCAGTCCAGCCAGGGCGAGGCCGCGCCGTTTTCCAGCACGTCGTTGAAGCGGAAGAAGCCGCGGCTGGCGTGGTTGAAGACGCCGTCCAACACCACCCTCAGGCCGCGCCGGCGGCAGGCCGCGATCAGGGCGTCGAGCGCCGCGTCTCCGCCCAGCAACGGATCGACCCGCTCGTAGTCGTGGGTATGGTAGCGGTGGTTGGAGGCCGACTGGAAGATCGGGTTGAAGGAGAGGGCCGTCGCCCCCAGGTCCTCCAGGTAATCCAGCCGCTCCATTACCCCGATCAGGTCGCCGCCCTTGTAACCGAAGGCGGTCGGGTCGGAATCCCACGGTTCCAGGTTCCCCGGCTTCGCCATCCGCTCGCTCTTGGCAAACCGATCCGGGAAGATTTGATAGAAGACCGCGTGTTTAACCCAATCGGGGGTTTGGATTTCTGGCATCGGTTGAACGACCCCCTGTTCAGCGCGGCGGGGGAAGGCCCCCACCGCAACCCCTCCCCCTGCGCAGGGGGAGGGGCTTTGACGACCGCCGCGTCCACCAGGGACAACGGTTTGGCTCCCCCCTTCCCCCTGCGTAGGGGGAGGGGTTGGGAGGATAGGGGGCGATCGCCCTCACCCCTTGACCGCCCCCTTCGTCAGCCCTTCGACCAGCAGCCGCTGCGCGAGAAAGAAGACGATCAGGATCGGGATCGAGCCGAGCACCGCGGCGGCGCAGAACGTGGTCCACTGGGTGTTGTATTGGGTGGCGAAGGTCCGCACGCCGACGCCGAGCGGGTATTTGTCCGGATCGGCCAACAGTACCGACGTCAGGATGTACTCGTTGTAGACGCCAATGAAGCCGAAGATGAACTGGGCGACCAGCATCGGCTGGACGAGGGGGAAGATGATCGTCCAGAACACTCGCCAGTGGCTGGCGCCGTCGAGCGCTGCCGCCTCGTCGAGGTCCTTGGGGATGCTGTCCATAAAGTTCTTCATCAGCCAAACGGCCAACGCCGAGCCGCCGAGGCCGAAGATCAGGATCAGCCCGATCCGGGTGTTGTAGAGCTCCACGGATTGCAGGAGCTTGAAGTAGGCCACCAGCGCCATGTTCGCCGGCAGCATCTGCAAGACCAGCAGGAAGAGGATGCCGTAGCGGCGGCCGGGGAAGCGCATCCGGGAAAAGGCGTACCCGGCCAGGGTGGCGAAGAAGACGGTGATGACCCCGGAGATCAGCCCGAGGGTCAGGCTGTTGCCGATCCAGCGCGGGAAATCGCCGTCCAAGAGACGATCGTAGTTGCGCAGGGTCAAGGACTCGGGGACGAACGACTGGCTGAACAGGCTTTGGCTGCCGCCCTTGAACGAGAAGAGAATGACGTAGGCGACCGGGGCCAGCATCACGACGATGATGGCGTACAGCACCAACCGGATCAGCGCCAGTTCGATCCGCTGGCGGTTCTTCGCCGACGAGAAGAACGACGCTTCGCGCGGCCCGGTCTCAATGGTCGATACGGTGGTGGCCAGGGACGGCGCCGCCTCGGTCGCCATTACGCCTCCTCCTTGAACGAACGCGTGACGACCGCGCTGAGCACCGTAAGGGTGGCGATGACAAAAAAGATCACGATGCTGTAGGCGGCGGCCAGGCTGTAGCGCCGCTCGCGGAAGAAGAGGTCGTAGGCCCACGAGGCGAGGGTGTCGGTGCGGCCCCACTTCGAACCCGGTTCGCCGGCCGGGTTGCCGTCGGTGAAGAGCAGGATGATCCCGGCGTTGTTGAACTGGAACGCGGCCTGGGTGATCAGCAGCGGCACCATCGCCGCGATCAGGAACGGCAGCGTGATGTCCCGGAACCGGCGCCACGACCCGGCGCCGTCCAGGTCGGCGACCTCGTAGAGGTCGCGGGGGATGGATTGCAGCGCCGCCAAGCCGACGGTCATGAAGAACGGGTAGGTGAACCAAAGGTTGACGATAAAAAGCGCGATCCGAGGTGGTAGCTCGTCGCCGACCGTCGGCAGCCAAC
>CADCWE010000244.1 GCA_902806325.1 uncultured Thermomicrobiales bacterium
CGCCCGTCCCGCTCCCGTCGCCGCCCAATCCACTACCGGAGAACCGGCTGGGATTCGCGGTCAAGGTCCTGGGCCGGCCGGGGTTGAAGGCCAACGACGCCCGGCGCTGGCAGAGCGGGCCGCACCTGCGGGTCAGCCTCGGTTACCTGGACGCGCTGTTCGACTGGTTGGACGAGGTCGGAATCCGGATGTACCGCATCTCCTCGGACATCGCCCCTTACATCACCCACCCGGAGATGCCGCAATTCCACCACCAGATCGAGGAGTGCGCCGAGGAACTGGCGGCGCTTGGATCGCGGGCGCGGCAGTTGGACCTGCGGTTGTCCATGCACCCCTCGCAGTACATCGTCCTCAACTCTCCGGACGAGCGGATCGCCGCCGCCGCCGTGCGCGACTTCGTCGCCCACGCGGCGTTTCTGGACGGGCTGGGAACGGGACCGGAGGCCAAGATCGTCACCCACGTCGGCGGAGTCTACGGGGACCGGCCGGCGGCGATGGACCGGTTCGTCCGCCGCCACGCGGCGTTGCCGGACGCGGTGCGGCGACGACTGGTGCTGGAGAACGACGAGATCTCCTACGGGGTGCCGGACATCCTGGCGATCCACGAGCGGTGCGGCGTGCCGGTGGTCTTCGACATCCTCCACCATCGGGTCAACAACCCCGGCGCGATGACGCCCGAAGACGCCTGTCGCCGGTGCCTGGCGACTTGGCCGGCTGGCGAAATGCCGAAGATCCACTACTCTAGCCAGCGCCTCGCGGAGCGGGAAGTGACACGGCGCGACCGGAAAACCAACGCCGCCTCGGTCTCGCTCCAAGCCCCAAAAGCCGGCCAACACGACGATTGGATCGACCCCGGTGATTTCGTCGCCTTCCTTCGGGCGACGCCCACGCTGCGGTTCGACGTGATGCTGGAAGCGAAACAGAAAGACGTCGCGTTGCTCAAACTGCGCGAGGCGATCGCCGCCACGGAGCTGACCGCCCGGATCTGGTGATGCGCACGGTCCGGCGGAGCCGATCCGGGGGGTGGCCGATGGCGACCCACCCAGCGGTGTCGCGTGCCACAACCCCGTCGGGACGGAGGACGGTGGCTTCGAATCCGATCCGGGTAGCGACCATGGCATCAAACACCGCCCGAGCTGCGGCGTTCGACCCATGGAGGAGACGTGGGATCCGGATTCCGGCCGCGTCCGTCACCTGCTCCATCGCCCTGGCCGCGCGCAGCCGAGGGGGTCGTGCCCCACCGGTTCCAGCGCGTTGGCAACGGCGACGGTGCCGGGACCGGCTTCCACGCGGACCACGCGCGCAGATCTGCTCGCTAGTGGGCCAGACCCCGGGGCGGCGGGAACGCCGGGCCAGCCGACCGATTACGCCTCCGGGCTCGACTTGAGCCCAGTGTTCGTCGGGCTGACGTTGGGCCGCTCAACGCCGCCGAAGAACTCGCGCGACTGCGGGCGCCCGTGCGATCTGTTGGCAATGGGTCTCGGGGTGGCGCTCCTGGCCGGAATGCGGTTGCTGCCGGTACCGCACCGCGGCCAAGGAATCGCGGCGGCGACGGGTGTGCTTGGACCCGTGGGCCATGCGGCGGACGGTCGGTTCCCGAGGGCCGTAACGACGCTTGGTTCCAGACCGTTGGCGCGCGAGACGGGCGGGTCCGCGCGGACCCGCCCGTCTTGCCACATCGGAGACGCGCGCCCCGGCCGATCCCGTTCCAGACTATCCGATCGCCTTTGCCCGGGCCGCACCTTCCACCGAATCGGCAGCCGGGTCCTCCGCCGACAAACGGACGTTGATCGCGGCCGGCCCTTTCGGGCGCTGGCCGACGGAATACTCGACCCGGGCGCCTTGTTCGAGGATCGGGGCGGCGGTCGCGCCGGTGTCCTTGGTGATGCCGCTCTTGTGGACGTAGAGCAGGTCGCCGCCGCTGTCGGGGCGGATCCAGCCGCTGCCGCGGGAGCGCGACCAGATCTTGACGGTGCCGAGGGCCATGACGCCGTGGTCCTTTCTTGCCTTGCCGCGTGCCGTCCACGCTCATCGTTGGTGCGAGCCGCGGGCGGATCGATGACCCGCGTTCGGTCAAACCGGCAAAGCGTACCACGACGCGGAAGCCGTCAGCCGTCGGCGATCGGCAAGAATCGGCTGGGGACGCGCCGATCCGCGTTCAGCCTCGGAGAGACGCCGGCGGCGGATCGGGTGTCCGGAACGCCCTCCGGGTGGTTGCCGTGTCGGGGTGCTTGCCCGTTCATGGTTGGGAACCGTCACGGCGGCCGAGATCCGAGGGCCCGAACGAGCGTGGCAACAGCGCGGCAAGCGGGACCTGCTCCGGACCGTCCGATCCGTCAAGGACGAGCACGAGGTCCTCGGTCGCGGGCACGAACTCGTTGAGCACCTGGCGGCAGGCGCCGCAGGGGGTGACAGTGGCGGTCCGAGGCGCCGTCACGGCCACGGCGCGGACGGCACGGTGACCGGCGGCGGCGGCGGCGAACACGGCAACCCGCTCGGCGCACACGGTTAGGCCATACGAGGCGTTCTCGACGTTCGCCCCGGTGAAGACCGTCCCGTCGGCGGTCAGCACCGCGGCGCCGACCGCGAACGAGGAGTACGGCACGTAGGCGTTCACCGCCGCCGCGCGGGCGCGGTCCCGCAGCGCTCTCGCCTCGTCCTCGGGCAGCCGTGCCGCCTCCATCCCTCGCCCCCGCTCGCGCCGCACCCTTCGGTGCATCATCATCCTGCACGTGGGATCATACGGCGCCAGGGGGAACGCGATGGCGGCGGACGACAATCAGGCGATCCGGGCGGCGGCGTTTCTGGCCCGGGCGCTGGCGCTGCCGGCGACGCCCGAAGAGATCGCCCTCGACTTGGAACGGGTCGCCGAGCGTGACACCGGGCCAACGTTTGCCGTCGAACTGGACTCGTCGGTCGGCCCGGCGGCATTTCTGATTTATGTCTACGAACTGGCGGCGGACGGGGCGGCCCGGGCGACATTCAACGGCGATCTGGGAACGTTGGAGGACGCGGCCGAGCGCGGGGGACCGGGGCCGCGGATCGTCGCCCATCTCGACGACGGGGCGTTCGGCTTCATCCTCGCCACCGCCCCGGCCACCGCGCGGGCACTGCTCGGCGCGGCGGAAAGCACCGCCCCTGTTCCGGAAGCGGCGATCCCCCGCTCGGCGGCGGAGGGGTTGCGTCAGCGGGCGGAGGCGGCGGGTCAACTCCTGCGCCTGCTGACCGCCGCCAACGCCGAGGCGGTGCGGTGGCTTGCGGCGGCAGAAACGGCGGGCAGCCCGGCGGATTCCAACGGGCCACCAACGACCCTCGACTTGACGCCGGAAGAGACGGCCCTGGCACTCCTGCTGCTGGACGATGCCGGGGTGCGGGCGCTGCTAAGGACGATGAATGCCGTGCTGGCGGCGGCCGGGGGACGGGGCTGACGGACGACGAAACCGCCGCCGCGACCGGCGATCGCTCGCTCCGGCCGCGGCGGCGGTGTTCGAGACCCGCCGAGAACGATCTCGTGGTCGGTTACGCGCCCTGGAGCGCCTGGGACCGCTGACGGGCGGCGACCCGCGGCCGGGACACCCCGCGCCGGAGGGAGGCGGCCACGGCCAGCGAGGCGATCACCAGGAGGTCGCCGACCACCGCGTCCATGAAGTAGTGGTTGGCGGTCAGGACCACCGCCGCCACCATCAGCACCGGCAGCAAGCGGCCGATCCAGCGGATCCGACCGGCGGCGTGGCGGGCGATCGCGATCCCCATCAGCAGGTCCCAGCCGCAGTGCAGGCTCGGCATCGCGGCGTACTGGTTGACCATGGACGGCGGCTGGAGGACCCGGTAGGCCTGGGAGTGCAGGCCGACGGTGTCGAGAAAACCCCACTCCGGCATGAAGCGCGGCGGCGCCATCGGGTAAAGGGTAAAGATGATCAGGCCGACGCCCCCGGAGATGAGCAGCGCGTTGCGGTAGAGCGCGTACTCCCGCGGGTGCTTGATCAGCAACCAGACCAGCGTCGCCACGATCACCGGCCAGTGGCCCCAGATGTAGATCCAGTTGGCGACGGTGCCGAGGGCGGGCATCCCCAGCGCCCAATCCTGGACCTGGGGTTCGACGAAGACGCCGATCGCGCGCTCGAACCGGATCAGGGCGTCGGCGTTGCCGATCGCGTTGGCCTCCTGGCCGTCCATCAAGCCGCGGACGAGGAAGTAGGCCAGCACCCCGGCGATGATGATCGCGACCTCGGTCGCGGCCCGGACCAGACCCGAGCGAACGCGGAAAGCGCGTTGGCCGACGGTGACCCGGCGGGTCTGTCCCAATTGATGAGGGAATCGGGTTCCGAATGCGGCTTGCATGGCGCCCTCCGGGTGCGGGCGATCGGATTCCGCGCGTTCGCGGTGCTCGCCCTGGTACGTTGACCATGATGCGCCGGTGTTGTGGCCCGCGTGCTTCGGGTCGGTCACGAAACTGTTACGCGGGGATGGGGTTTGGTTCACGCCCCGCCAGGGGGCGATCCACGCCTCGACCCAGGCCCAGGAACCCCCGTCGGCGATCCCAACCCGGCCGCCACCGCAGTCCACCGAATCTGCCTCGCCGCCCATCCCCACGCCCCCCGCGTTCGCCGTCGTGGTCTGGGGTCCATCATGGCGACCGGTCGCCCGGCGGGCGACCGGGAACGCCGGGTTTTCGGGGCTGGGGCTGGCCCTACCACCGGGGTGGCGCCCACTCCCAGACGCGCCCCCTCACGATCCGTGGCGGGCACCGCGACGGACGTGGGAAGGAGCAAACGTCGAGGGGCGGTCCGACCGAACCGGGCTCAGTCGAACCGCGGCGGTCCCTGCGCCAGACGGGTGCGAACCACGTCGAGGCCGCCGGGCGTGCCGTGGGCCGACCACCGGGACTCGATCCACCACGTCGCCCCGGCCTCGGCCCAGGGGCGGACGATGGCGGCGGCCCGGGCGGGATCGTCGCCGGGGGTGTCCCCTCCTTCGACAACGATCTCGAACGGGGTGGTCCCGGCGCGGTTCGCCGCAACGTAATCCACCATCTCCCGGATCAAAACGGGGGTGTTCTCCTGGCCGGTCCCGTCGGCGGCCATCGGATAGGGCAGCAGACCGTCGTAGCGGAGGGCGCGGGCCATGGACCTGGGACGGGGCCAGGCGCCGACGACCCAGATCGGGATCCGGGGCCGCTGCACGGGCGGCGGGGCGACGATCCGGTCGAACGGCTCGACGGTGTAGTGTTTTCCCCGGTACGCGAACGGTTGGCCTCGCCAGAGGCCCGTCACGATGTCCAACGCCTCGTCCAGGAGCTCCGCCCGCGTCCGCCGGTCCGTTTCTTCGCCGAAGGCGGCGAACCCGCTGTCCGGGGCACCGAGACCGACGGAGACGATCACGCGCCCGCCGGAGAGGTCGTCGACCGTCGCCGCCCTGCCCGCGAAATCCCACGGCCGCATCTGGGACAGCGGCGAGAGCAGCGTGCCGAGCCGAATCCGTTCGGTCCGCATCGCGGCGGCGGCGAGCGCCACCCAGGCGTCGACGCCCCAGACCGGTTCATAAACAAAGAACCCGTCCCAACCGGCCGTCTCCGCGACGGCGGCGAGGTCGGCCGCGTCCCTGGCGTTGCCATCGGGCAAGACGAATCCGTAGCGCATCGGATACCCTCCCGGTGTTCGACGGAGCGAGTCCGCCGATTGAACCGCCGCCGAACCGGCTTGGCAACCAAGGAGCAACACGATGGCGACGGACGCACGGTTGGACGATGGCAAAGGGCAGGAAGGGATCTGGGCGATCCGAGACGGCGCGGTTGCGGACCTGGACCAGGGACGTCGGACTTACAACGCGAACGGCGTCGAGGACCTCACCTACAGCAACCCGTATCATCTCAATATCGAACGGGTCTGGTTCGACGGCAAGATCGTCTACGCGGTCGAGAGCGGCGAGGTCGAGATCCCGTTCGACGATCGCCGTCGGGCGATCGGCAACACCGTGGCCCAGGAGTATCAAATCGTCTACGCGGTCGAGTTGGATGACCGTGGCAAGCACAAGGACGGCCAGGAACCGGAGGCCGTCGAAGGCCAGCTCAACATCTATGACAGTGTGCCCGGAATGGACAACTACTCGCCGCTCTGGCAGTTCAACTACGTCATCGTGCCGCGAGACTACGTCCCGAACTCGCTCCGCTCCGAAGCCGATTGCTTGAACAGCGGCTACCGGATCGAGAAGAGCACGGTCGTCGAGAACTGACCGGTGTTGTAGTGCCGCCGTTGGCGGCACAGAACCAGCGGGAGATCGCCCTCGCCGTGAATCTCCTATGGCGTGACGGGCGTGCCGTTCGCCAACGTCGCCCGGCGAGGGAAAGGTCCGGTTGATGGTCCTTCCAACACCGGCGCCATCGGATGTGACCGGAACCGGCACGGTCTAGAACCGCTTGGCGGGGGCCCGGCGGCGGTCCATCGCTCTCGACCACGACGCGGCTGGTGCCTTCCGCCGCGACGGGGGCACGCCGACGCACCGGCCAATCGGCACCGATGGTCGCAGCGGGCGAAGGACGCGGACGCAGGTAGCGTACGAACCTGCACGTCCATGTGGCAACCTGGACGCGCTCCGAATGCCCGCGCTCGCCAAGCACCGATCCGGCACCCCGATCCGAAACTCCTGATCATCGACCGTGGCCATGAGGCGTTGTCGAACGAGTCCCGTTCCTGCCCAACCGGGTGGAACGAACGCCGTCGGCTTCGGATCCGCCCAAGCGACGACGTTGTGCCGCACCGCGTCGCTCTGGCACAATGGGCGCCCACGCACCGGTCCCGCCGCGAGCGATTCTGGGATCGCCGCGCCAACCAGAGGTCCCTTCCCCGATGAGCCAACCCGCTTCCTCGCCCCCATCGGCCCCCTTCGTTTCCGGCGCGGAGGTTCGGCGGCGGTTCGTCACCTTCTTCACCGAGCGGGGGCACAAGGAAGTGCCCAGCTCGTCGCTGGTGCCGCACAACGACCCAACGGTGCTGCTGACCACCGCCGGGATGCAGCAGATGACGCCGTATTTCCTCGGCTTGGAGACGCCCCCCGCGTCGAGGATGGTCACGGTCCAAAAATGCTTCCGCACCGTCGACATCGAAGAGGTCGGCGACGACAGCCACTGCACCTTCTTCTTCATGCTCGGCAACTTCTCGGTCGGGGACTACTTCAAGCGCGAATCCCTGGCCTGGTCCTGGGAGTTCTTTACCAAGACAATGGGCCTCCCGTCGGAACGGCTCTACCCCAGCGTCCACCCGGACGACGAGGTGGCCTACGCGATCTGGCGAGACGAAATCCGCGTCCCCGAGGACCGGATCGCCAAGCTGCCCGACAACTGGTGGGGCCCGGTCGGCCCGACGGGGCCCAACGGGCCGGACTCCGAGATCTACTTCGATCTCGGACCGGAGTTCGACGATGGGTCGGGGACCGGTCCCGGCGACAACCCCCGCTACCTCGAGGTCTGGAACAACGTCTTCATGGAGTTCCTTCAGGCGGAGGACGGCTCCCGCACCCGCCTGCCCCGCCAGCACGTCGACACCGGGATGGGTTTCGAGCGCCTGGTGATGGTGATGCAGGGCGCGCGCTCGGTCTACGACACCGACGTCTATCAGCCGATCATCCAACACGCGGCCGGGTTGTCCGGGGTCACCTACGGTCGGGACGCGACGGCGGACGCGGCGCTGCGCGTGATCGCCGACCACGCCCGCGGCGCCACCTTCCTGATTGGCGACGGCGTGCTGCCCGGCAACGAGGGCCGCGCCTACGTGCTGCGGCGGCTGCTGCGGCGGGCGGTCCGCCACGGCCGCCAGCTGGGTTTGACCAAGCCGTTCCTGGCCGAGATGGCCGGGATCGTGATCGCCCAATTCGGTGCCGAGTACCCGAACCTGCGGGAGCGGCAACGCCAGATCGACCGGGTGCTTCACCACGAGGAAGAAAGCTTCGGCCGCACCCTGACCTCGGGCATGGCGCGCCTCCAGACCTTGGTCGAGGGGATCAAGGAAACCGCCGCAAACTCCGACCGCGAAGCGACGACGCTGACCCTGCCCGGCGAGGAAGCGTTTAAGCTCTACGACACCTACGGCTTCCCGCTCGACCTGACGGCGGACCTGGTCCGCGAGCAGGGCATCACCGTAGACCAGGCCGGGTTCGACGCCGCGATGGCGACCCAGCGCCAAACCAGCCGCGGCGGCGAAGACTTCAAGGACACGACGCGGGGCCGAGCGGAACTGTACGTCTCCGTCGGCGGCGGCACGACCGAGTTCCTGGGCTACGAGGCGACGGAAGCAGACGCCACCGTCCTGGCCCTGCTTGGCACGGACGGGGCGCTCGACGAAGCGGTCGCCGGCCAAGCGGTCGAGGTGGTGCTGGATCGAACCCCGTTCTACGGCGAGTCCGGCGGCCAGGTCGGGGACACCGGCCAGATCCGCACCGAGACCGGTTTGATCGCGATCGAGGACACACGCAAGCCGACGCCGGACATGGTGGTCCACCGCGGCACGGTCGCCGAAGGATTTGTGCGGGCCGGGGAACCGGCGCGGGCCGAGGTCGACGCGGCGCGGCGGCAGGCGATCCGCCGCAACCATACCGCGACCCACCTCCTGCACCGGGCGCTGCGCCTCGTGCTGGGCGAAGAAGCGCACCAGGCCGGGTCGCTGGTCGCGCCGGACCGCCTGCGCTTCGACTTCACCGCGATGGAAGCCACGTCCCCGGACCACCTGCGGCGGGTTGCGGAGATCGTCAACCACGAGATCGCGGCGGACACACCCGTCGAAACGGCGGTTCGCTCCCAACAGGACGCGATCGCCGGCGGGGCGATGGCGCTGTTCGGCGAGAAGTACGGGGATCGGGTCCGCGTCGTTTCCATCGGCGACTTCTCGATGGAACTCTGCGGCGGAACCCACGTCGCCCACACCGGCGAGATCGGCCCGTTCCTCGTTGTCTCCGAAGGCAGCGTCGCGGCCGGGGTGCGCCGGATGGAGGCGCTGACCGGCGGCGCGGCGATCGAGCGGATGCTGACCGTGCAGCGCACGGTCGAGGAGGCGGCGCGCGAGATGCGGGTACCGTGGACCGAGGTCGGCAGCCAACTGTCGGCAATCCAGGATCGCGCCCGCGGGCTGGAGCGGGAGATCGAACGCCTGCGCGGCCAGTTGGCCGGTGCGCGCGCGAGCGACCTCCTGGATCGGGCCGAAGCGGTCGACGGAACGCGGGTGCTGGCGGCGCGGGTGGACGCCGACTCCAAAGACGGTCTGCGCCAACTCGGCGACCGGCTGAAGGATCGGCTCGACTCCGGGGTGATCGTCCTCGGGTCGGTGATCGAGGGCCGGCCGAGCCTGCTCTCGATGGTCACGCCGGACCTGATCGCGCGCGGCGTCCGGGCCGGGGACGTGGTCCGCGAGGCGGCGATCGTGATCGAGGGCCGGGGCGGCGGTCGACCAGACCTGGCCGAGGCCGGGGGCAAAAACCCCAACCGGCTCGACGAAGCCCTGGCGGCGGTGCCGGCCATCGTGCGCCGCGGTCTCGGCGGCTAACCCCGATGGCGGATCGTGGCGGTTCCGGCACGCGACCGGACTCGATCGCGGTCGGGGTCGACGACCGCTTGTCCGACGTGGTCGGGCGGGTGCTGGCGGCCCGCCGCCCGGTCCAATTGGAGATCCCGACCGGCAGCCCGCTGTTCCTGACGGCGGCGGAGTTCCGCGCCCTCAAAGACGGCCTCGGCGGCGCAACCGCCGGGGTCACCGTCGCCACCACCGACCCGCTGCGGCGTCAGTTGGCATCGGTGTTCGGGTTGCAAACCGGTGCCCCGGCGCGCCCGTTATCGCGCCCCACCAGCGGACTGGAGACGGTGCCAGTGACTCCCGGCCAAGGCGCCCGGGTCATCCCGTTCCCAGCGGCCAATCCGACGGCAGGAGCTCCCGGGGGGAGCGCGTCGAGTCCATCCTCGCCAGCGCCGATCGGGCCGCGTCGCGCAGCGCCCGCGTCGAAACCGGAGGCAGTGGCGGCGGGATCGCCCACGAAGCCGGACGACAAGGACGGGCCGAGTTTCGCCGACCGGACGCGGGTGGTCCGCCGGCCGGGCGACCATGCAACCGGTTCGACCGACGTGCCGGCGTCGGTCCTCGCCCACGCCGCCGGCCGGGCGGCGGGCGCCGCGGCAACCGTGCCGGGCAGCCGAGGCCCGGCCCAGCCGGGGCGCACCCGGCAGGCAGGAAGGAACGAAGACGACGCCGGCGGTTCCGCGGCGACCGCGGCGGGGCGGGTGCGGTCGGGATCGAGGCGCTGGTGGTTGACCGGCGGGTTGGCCGCCGCCGTGCTGGTCGCGAGCCTGGTGGTCGCGGCGCTGATTCTGCCCCGGGCGACGGTCGTGTTGACCCTCAAGACCCAACCCGTCGCCACCGAGTTCGTGATCGGGGTCTCCGCGTCGGGCGACGCGCCGCCGCAAGGGGTCGATGTGGTCGTCACCGCGGAACCCCTCCGGGCCGACGTGACCGGGGAATGGAGCGTGACCACGACCGGAACCCGCCGGGAGGGGGTCGAACCGGCCACCGGCACGGTCGCCCTCGCAAACCCCAACCCGGTCGCCGCGACGCTGCCGGCCGGGACCGTCCTCACCGGCGCCAACGGGATCGCCTACGCGACCGTCGCGGACGTGGAGATCCCCGCCGCCAACGACGATGGGCGAGCCGGCATCACGGCGGTCGACGTCGCGGCGCGGGAACCCGGCAGCCGCGGCAACGCCGACCAGGGCGAACTCTCCGGTCGCCTGGAGGAGTCCGGCATCTTCTTCAGCAACCGCGACGACGCGCTGGCGGGCGGCACCGATCGCGAGGTCCCAGCGGTGGCCGCGGCGGACCTGGACAGGTTGCGGCGACAGGCCGACGCGGAGCTCCCGGCGCGGGCAACCGACGCCCTCGGCCAAAGCGGAACGACCACGGTCCTCCCGGACAGCCTGGAGATCGAGCCACCGGCGTACTCCTTCGACCTGGAGGAGGGCACCACCGGCGAGCGGGTGACGCTCCGCGCGGCGGCCGTCGCCACCGCGCTCGGGTTTCGCTCGGCGGAGGCGATGGAGCGGGCCCGCGCCGCGCTCGACGCGGTCTTCGCCGGGCAGGCGCCGGCCGGGTACGTGCTTGATCCGGCCACCGTCGCCTGGACGGCGCCGGTCGCCGACCCCGATCGAGCAACCGCCGACCGCTACGTGGTGACCGCCACCGGATCGGCCCGGGCGGCGTTCCCGGCCGAGCGGCGGGACGCGGTGGCGGACGAATTGGCCGGCGACAGCCCGTCCACCGCCGAAGCGCGCCTGCGGGGGTTACCGGAGACCGCCGACGTGGTGGTGCAGTACGAACCGGGCTGGTTTCCCGACCGGATGCCATTCCGCGCCGACCGGATCGAGATCGTGCCGGCATCGTGAGCGAGGCCATCGCTGGCCCGATCCACCGACCGCGCGCCGGACGGGTGCTGGCGCTGGACGTCGGCGGGAAACGGATCGGCGTCGCGGTCAGCGACGAATCGCGCGCGATCGCGACCCCGCTCCGCTACGTCGTCCGCGGGCAGCGGGACCGGGCCGATCTGCGCCTGCTGGCGACGAAATGGAACGCCGAATTGCTCGTGGTCGGGTTGCCGACCGGGATGTCCGGGCGGGAAGGACCGCAAGCGGCGGAGGTGCGGGCCTTTGCCGAACCGCTGGCTGCGGCGCTCGGGTTGCCGCTCGACTACTGGGACGAGCGGCTGACGACCACCATCGCCGAGCGGATGCTGATCGAGTCCGGCGTCCGCCGGGCGGCTCGCCGGGAGCGGGTCGACGCGGTCGCCGCCTCGATCATCCTCCAGGACTACCTCGATGCGGCGCGGATCCGGCGGCGGAGGGGGGAGCGGCACCCCGAGACCGGGGCGGCGTCCGGGACGACCTGACCCCGGTGCTATACTGCGCCGGCCTTGTCCCGGGGGGGAAATGGCGGTGCGGCTGGGATAGAACGGTCCGGCGTGGCGCGCCGGGTCGACCGGTCGCCCGGCGTGGGGAGGACGCAACCGATGAAGAAGCTGATCATCGCGGTGGTGCAGAACGAGGACGCCGACGGGGTCGTCGATGCGCTCCTCGACCAGGAGTTCCGGGCGACGCGGCTCGCCAGTACCGGCGGGTTCCTTCGCCGGGGCAACACGACATTAATGATCGGCGCCGACGAGGATCAGGTCGACCGCGTGCTTGACCTGATTCGCGGCCACGCCCGCTCCGGCACGGTGCCGGCCGAAGGCAGCGGCGGCACCCCGCCCGCCGCGGCGACCGTCTTTGTCCTCGATCTCGAAGAATACCAGCGCCTCTAGCGCCCTCCGGACAGACCGACGCTTGTGCTGCTCCCGTTCGATCCCCTCCTGCGGTGGCGATTGGGCGGGCGCCGGTTCACCGTACGCCTCAGCACCCTCCTGGTGCTGGCGGTGGTCGCGAGCGGCGTCGGAAGCCGCCGGAACGACCTGGTCGCCGGCGTGGCGCCGGTCGCGGCTTGGCTGGTGGCCACGGCCTGGCACGCCGCGCTCGGAGTGCTGGCGGCGGGGCGTCTCCGGGTACCCGTCGAGCGGTGCGATCTTGCCCTCTTTGGCGCGACCGTCGAGCCACGAGCGAACCCGACCTCCCCGAAACTCCAGGCGACCCTCGGAGCCGCCGGCTTGGCGGGGCTGGTCGCCCTCGTCGCGCCGGTGACGGTCGTTTATCGTGTCGTCGTCCCGGGCGGTGCCTGGGGAGCGGCGCTGGACCCGGCCCTCGTGGCGCTGGGTTGCTTGACCGTGGCCCAAGCGATGCCGGGTTGGCCGTTGGACGGGGGGCGTCTCTTCGCGGCGTTCGCGGCGTCCGTCACCGACGACGCCGCGACCGGTCTTTGCGCCGCCGTGGTCTACGCCCGCCTGATCGCCCTGGCCACGGCGGTCGGCGGCTTGCTGCTGCTGCCGGCGCCGGGAGAAGCCCCGTTCTGGGGGCTGTGGTTGACCGCGGGCGCGGTCCAGGTCGGCGCGGCGGCGGACGCGGCACGACGGCGGGCGACCTGGGAACGCCTCGGCCGATCCCTGGCGCTGGGCGATCTGGCGACGCCGATGGCGATCCCGATCCGCACCGGCGCGACCATCACCGCGATCCTGGATCGCGTGCTTGCGGCCGGTTCCGAGGCGCCGCTCCTCGTGGTCGACGCGGAGAACCGCGCGGTTGGGGTCCTTCGGTTGGCCAACCTCCGCGCCGCTCCCCGAACCACCTGGGACTCGGCGACCGTCGGTGCGGTGGCGACGCCGCTTCGGGGGATGCCCCGCCTCAACGCGACGCTGCCGGTGACCGACGCCTTGGCTTCGCTCGACGCCCTCGACGCGGAGATCGGCCTGATCGAACGGGACGGGACGATCGTGGCGGCGGTCTCGCGCCGGCAACTGCTGGAGCAACCGGTGCGGCGTTCGGGGATATAGATGGCCGGTGGACACGACAGGGGCCGATTCGCCAGGGGCCAACGTGGGACCATGAACCGGTGAGCCCGCCGCACGAGTACGGCATGGCGCGCTCCTACCGGTCGCCACGCATTCCGATCTCCCGCACAACCGCCTCCAACGTCGGTCCGGCCTCCGCGCGCACCACCAAATCGGCCGCACCATCAAGCGGTGTTGGCGTCCGGTTGAGGATGGCGAGGCGCGCGCCACCCCGCTGGGCGAGGAGCGGGATCTGGGCGGCGGGGTTGACGACGAGCGAGCTGCCGACCACCAGCATCAGGTCGCAGGCGGCGGCGAGGTCGGCGGCGCGACGGAGCGCGACCGACGGCACCGGTTCGCCAAACAAGACCGTGGCGGCGCGGATCGGTCCGCCGCAGCGGTCGCACCGCGGTTCGGTGTCCTCGGGGCCAAGCCGGGTCTGGATCTCGGTGGCGGGCCAGGTGGTGCCGCAATCCAGGCAGCGGACGCGGTGGGCGGAGCCGTGGAGTTCGACGACGGTCTCGGGATCGTGACCGGCCCGCTGGTGGAGACCGTCGATGTTCTGGGTCACGACGCCGATCAACCGGCCGCCGGCGGCCAGGGCAGCCAGCGCGCGGTGCCCGGCGTTCGGTTCGGCGTGCAGCAGGTCCGTGTAGGACTCGCGGCGGCGGCGCCAATAGGCGCGACGCGTCTCGGCGTCGTTGAGGAATCCGTCCAGCGTCGGCACGGCGCCGGTGGCCCAGACGCCGTTTGGCCCCCGATAGTCGGGGATACCCGATTCGGTGCTGATTCCGGCGCCGGTAAACGCGACGATGCGGTGACTGCGACGCCCGAAATCGGCGAGCGCGACCGCCGCGCTGGGCTCCGGTGGCGCCGCGTCAGCCCGGCGAAACATGGCTCGGTCCTCGTGCCGTCGGCGGCGCTAGCGGCCAGACCGTCCGGCGTTTGGCTTGTGTACGTACATCCAACTTGGTACGATGCCGGTCCCCGCTTTTTCGATCCCCGAGGAGCGATTCAGCCATGATTCTGACCGATCCGGCGATCAGCGAATGGGCTTCGATGGCCTCCCGCGCGAAGGCGTCGCCTCGCCGGCGGCGGCCGCTCGGACGAGGGCGACGGTGGGCCAACGTTCGGGTCCGCGCGCACGCGTTGACCCGGTGCAGGGCACGTCCGGCGGTTCGGCCGAGTCAAGGGTAATCCTTCTCGTCGCGACCGGGCGAGGTCCGATCCCAGATGCGGGACCGCCGATGGCGTCACCGCTCGGCGCGGCTGCGGATGGCGTCGGCGACATCGAGCACACGGGCACCGGCCACCGCGTAGTACTTCATCCCCCGCCGCGGCGCGACCTGGACCAGCCCGGCTCGCTCCAGCAACGAGAGGTGGCGAGAGACCGCCGACTGGGCGATTCCCAGCCGGGAAACGATCTCCTGGGCGTAGAGTTCGCCGCCGCCGAGCAGGTCGAGGATCCGGAGCCGGTTGGGGTCGGCCAGGGCGCGCAGGGCGTCCAGCGTCGCTTCGCCGCTCAAGTCGCCGGCCGAGCGGACGGCCGACACGGCGGCGGCGTCGTCGGCGGCGCTGGTGTGGCTCTCCGTGGTGCCAACCCCAGCCGTCGACTGGGCGCGGTCGAGCAGGTCCGGGGCGGAAAAGAAGACGACCACGTCGGGCGGGTAGAGGACGTAGCTGACGAAGGGCCCGAGATGATACGACGGGCAAAACGCGACGCAACCGACATCGCCCAACCCGGTCGCCAGCCCGGCGGGGACGCGGTTGCCGGTCAGATCGGCGAATGCCTGGGGGAAGCCGCGCTCCCCGGTCTCGCGGGCCAGCGCCGCGGCCTCCCGCAGCGCCGGTTCGCGGCGGGTCCATTCGTCCGCGTAGCCGTGCTCCCAAACGCCACGAAACAGGGCGGCGGTGCGGCGCTTGAGCTGGACCGGGTCGTCGAGGAGCGCGATCACGTCGTCCGGCTCGGCGGTCGTGAGCGCCGGCAGCAGGTAGCGGCGCCACGCGACCGGGTCATCGCCCTCGGGCGGCAGTGCGGCGGAGCCGAGATCCCGGTGGACGCGGGCGAGTGAGCGGACGGCCATCGCCCGGTACTCGTCCGCAGAAACGTCGTCGAGGAACGCGAACAGGTCGTCGGCGGAGGCGTCGAGGCGATCCGATCGCAGCGGCGCGAACCGCATCGCCGGTTCTTCCATGTAGTAGAGCAAGCGCCCAGAAAAGCCGTGGAGGAGATCGAGGTCGCTCACCACGTCGGCGGGGAGCCCGCGACGCGAGGCGATCAGCCAGGGGTCCAGTCCGCTACCCGGCACCGCGCGGTAGAACAGCGACAACGCCGAGGCGAGGTCGAGCGTAAGCGACACGGGAAAGGTCAACTTAAGGGCGGGTTTGCCAACGACGAGTTCGCCCACGCAAGGATCCTTGGTCGGGTTGGGGAAGGGCTATCGCGCGATGAGGATAGCAGGATGCCCCGTTGGCCGGCAACGTCGGAGGGCGGCCGGACCGGAGCGCGCCATCACCCGCGGTCTCGGTAGTCTTCCCGCGGCGGCGAGAAGATGTCCAACACGTCCGCGCCGTCGGGCCCGGCGGTGGCGGCGTGGGGCAGGTTAGGGGGGATGGCGTAGCCATCGCCCGGGCGCATCGTCCAGGTCTCGTCGCCGACGGCCAGTTCCAGGGAACCGCGCAACACGTAGCCCGCCTGCTCGTGCGGGTGCTGGTGGCGCGGGACGGCGGTCTGGGGTTCGAAACGAACCATGTTGAGCATGATCGCGCCGCCGGAGAGCGAGTGCATCACGACCCCGGCCACCGGCGAAAACGGGACCATCTCCGCCAGCGCGCGCCGGATCGGAACGAACGCCAAGTCTTCCGCCGCGACATCAGTGACCGGGCGGTCCAGCAACGTGCCGGTCGCGGCGTTCTCCGGATCAGGCCCCTGTTCGCTCACGTCGTGCTCCTCGCCGGCATGGTTGCGCCTACCATTCCCCAAGGGACCCGATCGGTCGGGCGGCGGGCCAGTGTAGCAGCGCGGGAAGGCGGCGGCGTGGACGACCCGGGGGACCGGCTGCGGAACGACGCCCGAGCGCGGTTCGACGCCGGGGACTTTGGCGCTGCGAGCGCGTTGTACCGGCGCGCCTTCGACGCCGGCGACCGCACCCAGCACACCCTCGACGCACTCCTCCTGCTGCGCGCCGGCGACCCGACCACGATCGTCGGAGTCCTGACCGCGTTCCTCGACGACGCCGGTCCGCGACTGGCGCCGACGGATCGCCTCCGATGGGCCTCGGAGCTCATGGACGCCGCCGCGGCCGGCGCCGACGCCGACGCGCAGCGGTCGGCGGCATTGCGATTGGTGGAGGCGGCGACGGCGGCGGGCGATGCTGGATGGGCTTCCGCGCTCTTCTCGGACCGGACCGGCGCCGTGGACGCCGCGTTCGCCGATCCGCTGGACCGATTGCTTCTCTGCGAGCTGCTCGCCTTCGCGCCGCCGGTCTCCGGATACCCGGCCCGGGCGGCGATCCGGGCGGAAGCGATCGGCCACGAGTCTGCCGCCGACGGGGTCGTCGCCCGGGCGGCCGAACGGACGCTGCACGGGATGGGGCAGCGCGAAGCGGCCTATCGGGTCGAGCGCGCCCGCCGGCACCAACGCGGTCACGCGCCACCGTCTCCCGGACCGGAGGAGGGCGGCGACGCGACCCTGGGTTCGCTGGTGGTGGTGGTCGTCGGGGGCCACGCCCCGCTGCGGGCGCTGGTCCGGCGCGATCTGTCGCGGGACGGCGCGGCGGTGCGGGTGGTCCC
>CADCWE010000245.1 GCA_902806325.1 uncultured Thermomicrobiales bacterium
CTCGCCCTCGGGCGCGCCACCTTCGGCGTGGGTGAGGCCCGGAGTTTCAATGGCGACTGGGAAGGGGCGGCGACCTCCTTCGAGGAGGCGGTGCCGCTGCTGCGGCGGGCCGGCGACCCGACCTGGCTGGCGAACGCCGTCGCCTCCCTCGGCGACATGAAACTCCGGCGCGGCGACGCGGCGGGCGCGGTGCCCCTGATCGACGAGGCCATCGCCATTTTCCGAACGAGGGATGACGCCTGCGGTGTCGGCTACGCGCTGCGGGACCGTGCCAACGCCGCCCTCGCACAGGGCGACCACGCCCTCGCCGTCCAGCTCTTCGTCGAGAGCATCGCCGCCGGGGGAGAGATCGGCGACCAGCTGATCGCGCTGGACGCGGCGGCGGGGCTGGCGGTCGTGGCGCTGGCGTTGGGGCCGGCGAAGCCGGCGGCGCGGCTGCTCGGCGCGGTGGAGGCGGCGAAGGAGGCGAGCGGCTTCTGGCGGCCCGACATCCCCGACCATCTCGCGCGGATCGCGTCGGCGCGTGCCGCGCTGGGGGAAGAGGCATTCGCCGCCGCCTTCGAGGGCGGGCGAGCGGTGCCGCCGGCCCGGGTCGCCGCCGAGGCGATCGCGGTGGCGGATGGCCTGGCGGGGACGGCGGCACCGGCCAAGGAGCCCTCCGCGGCCGAGCGCGCCGGGCTGACCACCCGCGAAGTCGACGTCCTGCGCCTCCTCGCCGAGGGTCGCTCCGACCCGGAGATCGCCGCGACGTTGTACCTCAGCCCGCGCACCGTCCAGTGGCACGTCGCCAACATCTTCCGCAAGGTCGGGCTCCGCTCCCGCACCGCCGTCGCCGCCCACGCCGCCCGCAACGGACTCGTCTGACCCATCCCGTCGCCGACCCCCGTACGGTTACGGGGGTCGACCTGGCGTGCCCCGGTCCAAGAACCCGTCTGGCGAACCCGCAATCAACCCAGTAGGCGTGCCGTCTGGCGCAGCGCACGATGACGCCACGGCAGCCTGCCGTGGTCGGCGTCGCCGGCAGGATTCGGCCGGACAGCGCCCGCTATCGTCGTCGGGGAGGGTTCAACGATGCGCACGAGCGCCTCACCTTCCGCCGCCGTGCTTCTCGCCTTCTTGGGCTCCGCCGTACCAACGGTTGCCATCGCGCAGGACGCCACCCCGGCGACCGGCGCCGCCGAGGTCGTCGCCGCCGGCCTGACTAACCCGCGCGGCTTTACCTGGGGGGAGGACGGCACCCTCTACGTCGCCCTCGCCGGCAACGGCGGGCTTGCCGCCGCGGCGTCGGACACCGCCGGCCCCGAGGTCGTGGCCGGAACGCCGGACCTCGTCGGCGAGGCGGCCGATCTCCTCGCCGACGACAGCGGCGCCGTCGTCCGGATCGAGGGTGGCTGCCCCGTCGCGGTCGCCGATGGGTTGCCCTCCTATATCTACGTCCCCCTCAACTGGGCGGACGGGGTGATCGACGTCGCGGTCCTCGCCGGTCGGCTCTACGCCCTCGTCGACGGCGGCGGCGAGGCCGCGCTCCACCCCGACCAGCCCAACGGCGTCTACCGGATCGAGACCGACGGCACGGCGACGTTGGTCGCCGACCTCTCCGCCTGGCTGCGCGCCAATCCGGTCGCCGAGCCGGTGGGCGAGATTTCTCCGGACGGTCAGCCGTACGCCATGGTCGCCGGCGACGGGTTGCTTTGGATCGCCGAGGCCAACCACGAGCAAATCCTTACCGTCGCACCGGACGGCGCGATCACCCGCGTCATCGACCTCTCGCCCGCCGCCGTCGTCGACATCGGCGTCCCGACCGGGATCGCCCTCGCCCCGGAGGGGGGTGTTTACGTCGGCTTCCTGACCGAGGTGCCGTTCCTCGACGGGACGGCCAAAGTGGTCCGGGTCACGGCCGACGGCACGGTGACCGATGTCTGGACGGGGCTGACGGCCGTGACCGACATCGCGCTCGGCCCGGACGGAACGCTTTACGCGACCGAGCTCTCGACCGGCAACACCGAGAGTGAACCGTTTTACCGCCCCAACAGCGGTCGGGTGGTGCGGCAAACGGGTCCGGACGGGCACGAGACGGTCGCCACGGGGCTGGACTACCCGGTCCACCTCGGGTTCGGCCCCGACGGCGGGCTGTACGTCGCCACGCCGGCGATCGGGTCAAACGCGGGCGAAGGAACCATCCTCCGCCTCGACCTCGGCGAGGAACCGGTTGCGCTGGACGAGGACGATCTGGCGTCGGCGTCCTGCTGACAAGCCGCGTGCGCGAAGGAGCGAGGAGCGGGTGGAGAGGAGATCGTAGATAGGAGAGAGGAGAAAGAACGGCCGAGGGGGCGGACCCTTTCATCCGCCCCCTCGCACCGCATCACCGATTCTGCCTCCTTTCCGCGCTCTGCCCGTTAAACCGAGAAGGCGGCCCAATGGCCGCCTTCTCGGTCTGCGTGCTCGGGATCCAAAGGGGGAGTCTGGAGATAAGGAGGCTCCAGATGGCTGGCCGTTGCCCTGGTGGAGCCAGGGTAGGGCGGACGG
>CADCWE010000246.1 GCA_902806325.1 uncultured Thermomicrobiales bacterium
CAGCGACGAAGCACGGGCCGTCCGGATTGCAGCTCGGCCCGTTCTCCGGCGCGGGGGTCGCGGATCTGGTTATGGGACGGGGGGTGGCGGTGGATCTGGAGGCGTTCGGCGTGGGGCGGTTTGGGGGGGTGGGCGAGTCCCCCTAGCCCTGCACCGTGCCCTTCATGCCACTCCGTTGCCGCCGTTCTGCGAGGCTCCGTGCGTCCGCGATGAGCGCCCGGTCACCCCGGCCCGAAGGATTTGGGCGGTTCCGGAGTCCGAGAATGGCGGGCGAACTGGTCTCCTGTTTCCACGTAGCCGTCCTGTCCAGGACGGACGTGATCCCTCGATCACGCGGGGCCGGCGCCGCACACGCCCACAGGCCAGCGATCTGTTCCCAGCAGTTCCCTTGTCGCAGAACTGTAAACTCATGGTACGTCGCGGCGCGGCGGGCTCTTGGCGGACCGTCTGCATCGCGTCCCCAAGAAGCCAATCTTGATCACGCGGCGCAACGGAGGCTAATCATCTCATGGTGGCGAGGGAGGCGAACCAGGCGGTGATTCCACCCTACGACAAAATGCTCTGGCCGACCCTGCAAGCTCTCAAGGCGCTCGGCAATTCCGGATCGAACCAGGAGATCGAGGATCGGGCGTTCGAGCTTGCCGGGTACGCCGAGGAGCAGTTGAGCGTCCTCCACGGTGACGGACCGCAGACTGAAGTACGCTACCGGATGGCTTGGGCAAGAACGTACCTTAAGGCGGTGGGCGCCCTGACCAACAGCGGCCGTGGTGTTTGGTCGATCACGGATTACGGACGGTCCCTTTCGGAAGCGGACATGGCAGGAATCCCGGCTCAAGTCCGCGCCCGGTCGCCGCGAAGGGGTCGCCTCATCGCGGCGGCACCGGAACCGGGCGCTGACGATTCCAGCGACACCGCGCCGGCCCCAAGCGCGGTCTTCGAGAGCACCGTGTTCGAAGAGTGGCGCGACGCGCTTCTCGATGTCGTGCAAGCCATGCCGCCGGCGCGTTTCGAGACGCTGTGCCAGCGCGTCCTCCGGGAGTCCGGCTTCACACGGGTCGAGGTCACCGGCAGAAGTGGTGACGGCGGGATCGACGGGATCGGCGTCCTTCGGATTGCGCTCCTGAGCTTTCACGTCTTCTTCCAATGCAAGCGGTACAAGGGGACGGTCGGCGCCCCGGCGATCCGCGACTTCCGGGGAGCGATGGTCGGCCGGACCGACAAAGGGTTGTTCATTACTACCGGCAGCTTCACGCCCGATGCCAAGCGGGAGGCCACGCGCGACGGTGCCCCCGTCCTCGATCTTATCGATGGCGATGCGATGTGCACGATTCTGAAGGACCTGTCGCTCGGCGTCGGAACGCGGCAGGTCGAGGCGGTCAGCGTTGATGTTGGGTGGTTCGCGTCGGTGTGATGGACCGTCCCTCCGCCACTCGAGTCCCGTCCTGCCGCCTGCCACCCCCCGCCTACCGCCCCTCCCGCACGTCCAGCGCGTCCCGCAGCCCGTCGCCGACGAACGTGCAGGCAAGGGTGGTCAGGGCGACGGCCAGACTGGGGGCAATCAGCATCCAGGCTTGGGACTGCCAGGCGCGGTAGCCGTCGAAGATCATCGTCCCCCAGGAGGAGGGCAGCGGCGCGTCGAGGGCGACGTCCGGGCGGATCCCGATCCCGAGGTAGCCCAAAATCGCCTCGGCGACGATCGCGCCGGGGGCGAGGAACGCCGCCGCCACGATCACCGGCGCCAGCGCGTTGGGCAGGACGTGGCGCCCGATCACCCGCCCGATCCCGGCCCCGCCGGACCGCGCGGCGAGGACGAACTCCGCCTCCTTGAGCTCCAGCGTTGCGCCCCGGACCACCCGCGCGATGCCGGTCCAGCTCAGGACCGAGAGGGTGACCAGCAGCAGCACCAACCCGTTGAGCATCCCGCCGAAGCGGGTCTCGCCGAGCGCGACCTGCATCACGATGAAGAACAGCAGCGCCGGAAAAGCGTAGACCACGTCGGTGATCCGCATCAGCAACCCGTCCACCAAGCCGCCGAGGTAGCCGGCGACCAGCCCGATCGGCACCCCGATCGCCAGGATCGCCACCGCCGGCAGGAACCCGACCAGAAGCGAGACCCGCGCCCCGTAGACGAGCCGACTCAGCACGTCCCGCCCGACCGAGTCGGTGCCCAGAGGGTACTCCCATGAGCCGGTCCGTTTCGGGTTGGCGTCCTCCACCCAGGCCGCCTGGCGGTACGCGCCGGCCACCTTGACGTCGGTCCGAACCGGGTTCTGGGGCGCGATCGCCGGCGCGAAGGCGGCAACGCCGACGAGGAGCACCAGGTACGCCGCCCCGGCGATCGCCAGGTGGTTGCGCCGGAACCGGCGCCACGCGTCGCCGCGCAGTGAGCGCGGCGTCCCAAGCCGGGCGGCGCCACGCAACGGAGTGGGTCGAGGGTCGTCGGTCGTGGGTCGTGGGCGCAACGCCGCTCGTGCCGCCATCAACCGCCCTGTTCCGCCGTCGCGCCCCACGATCCACGCCCCACTACGCCCGCCGGATCCGCGGATCGAGGTACCCGTAGGCGACGTCCACCGCGACGTTGGCGAGGGCGATCAGGGCGGCGTAGAAGAGCGTCGTGCCCATGATCATCGAGTAGTCGCGGGCGGCGATCGCGTCGACGAACTCGCGGCCCAACCCCGGCACGTTGAAGATCGTCTCGACGATGATCGAGCCGGTGATCAGTTCGGCGCCCGCCGGGCCGAGCACGGTCACGATCGGGATCAGGCCGTTGCGCAGCATGTGCCGCCGGACGACCATGCCCTCCGCCAGGCCCTTTGCCCGCGCCGTCCGCACGTGGTCCTGGCGCTTGACCTCCAGCAGGCTGGACCGCGTCAAGCGCACCAACACCGCCAGCACCCCCAGCCCGAGCACGATCCCCGGCAGCAGGTAGGCGCGCCCGAGGCCGTCCCATTCCTCCGGCCGGCGCAAGGGCGAGACGCCGAACCGCCGGCTGAGCACGATCAGGAGCATGATCGCGATGACAAAGGACGGCACCGCCACCCCGACCGTCGAGACCGCCAGCGTCAGGTGGTCGACCCACGACCGCTGCCTCAGCGCCGCGAGCACCCCCAGCGGGATCCCAACGACGACCGCAAAGACCAGGCCGACCATCCCCAGTTTGGCCGAGACCGGAAACTTGGCGCCGATGATCTCCTGGACCGTCGTCGTCCCGCGGGACTGGTAGGACGGCCCGAAGTCGAACAGCACGAGGTTGCCCAGATAGTTGAGGAACTGGCTGTCGGCGAAGGCGCGCCCGAGGACGAACGGGTTGACGGTGCCCCGATCTCGCTCCGCCCGCAGCGCCCCCGGGTTGATCCAGATCGGCTTGTCGAGGCCAAACTTGGCGTCCAGATTCGCCCGCGTCGCGGCCGGGATCGGTTTCACCCGGTCCCACGGCCCGCCCGGCGCCCGGTGCATCAAGGCGAAGGTGATCGCCGCCACCACCAGCACCACCGGCACCACCCAAAGCACCCGGCGGAGGACGAAGCGGAGCATTGCCGTCCTCCTGAGGAGACGGACGCCGGTCGTCGAAATTCGGTCGAACGACGAGCGCTCGAGTGGCGCCCGGCCGCTTCGTCACCACCGACTTCCGACGACCGGCGTGCGACTACCGTTCCACGTCCAGCGTCAGCGGCGACGCCCACTGCCCCGGCCATTCGCCGTCGGAGGGCGTGGTGGTGTAGCCGGTGACCTCCGGTTTGACGAGGAAGACGTTGGCTTGGTTGGAAAGGACGACGGCGAAGGCGTCGGCCAGCAGCAGGCGGTGGGCTTCCTCGTAGAGCGGGAACCGGGTGGCCGGGTCCAGTTCCTGGTCGGCTTGCTGGACCAGGTCGTCGAAGGCCGTGTTGCAGTAGCCGGCGGGGGTGGCGAAGAACGACTCGCAGGCCCAGAGGATGCTCAACCAATTCTGCGGGTCTGGGTAATCCTGGAACCAGCCAATCACGGTCAGCGGCGGGTAGTTCTCCGGGTCGTTAATCGAGCGCACCCAGGCCGTCTGCTCGACCGGGACGAGGGCGATCTCGATCCCCAGGATGTCGCGGTACTGGCCGGCG
Source organism: uncultured Thermomicrobiales bacterium (assembly GCA_902806325.1). Classification (GTDB taxonomy): domain Bacteria; phylum Chloroflexota; class Chloroflexia; order Thermomicrobiales; family UBA6265; genus CADCWE01. Next base: position 4,092 of record CADCWE010000246.1, read on the forward strand.
ATCCACTCGCCGCGGGGGCGTTCCTCCGGGATGTCGGCGATGTAGTGATACTCCACCGCCGGGAAACCGTCCGGGCCGCCGTAGGACGACTCGGCGAGGGCCGCCTTGGCCGCTTCGGGGTCGAAGCCGAAGGCGTCGGTCTCGACGAACCCGGGCACTCCCTCCGGGATCCAAGAGAGGGTCGGCACGCAGTCGCCGTTGTTGACCTCGGCGCACCAGGTTTCGCGGTCGAAGGCGTAGGCGAACGCTTCGCGCACCTTCTGGTCGTCGAACGGCGGCTGCTGCATGTTGAAGGAGAGGAGGGCGGTGTTCGTCCCGGCGAAGGAGAGGAACTGCTCGGCCAGGGCCGGGTCGGCCCGGATTGCCGGGTACTGGGCCGGGTCGGGCTGGACGATGTCGAGGTCGCCGGCGTTGTAGGCCTCGAGCGCGACCGCGGCGTCCGGGACGTAGACGAGTTCGATCCCGTCGAGCACCGGTCGGCCGCCCCAATAGTTCTCGTTCGCGTCGAAGGCGATCAGTTGGTCCTGCTCCATCCGGGAAACCTGGAAGGGGCCGTTGCCGATCTGGTTCGCCGGGTCGGTCCACCAGTCGTCGCCGGCGGCCTCGATCAGTTCCTGCTGGGCGGGGAAGAAGACCCACAGCCCGGCGACCGAGGGGAAGTACGGCGCCGGCTGGTTGAGGGTCAGTTCCAAGGTCCGCTCGTCGACCGCCCGCGCGGCGACCGCGTCCCGCGCGGCGGCGAAGGCGGCGGCGTCGTCGCGGGCGGCGGGGGTGGCGCCGTCGCCCGCGGCGTAGAGGGAGGCAAATTCCTGGCAGCCGGCGATGTCGAACAGGATGTACTGGTAGTCGCCGGCGGTGTTCGGGTCGCAGGCGCGCCGAACGGCGTAGACGAACCGCTCGGCGGTCAGCGGCGAGCCGTCGGAGTAGGTCAGGCCCTCGCGTAGATTGAAGGTGAGGACGGTACCGTCCTCATTGAACGTCCAGCTCTCGGCGGCGGCGGGGCTGGTCTGGCCGTTGGCGTCGAGGCGCGTCAGCCCCTCGTAGTTGGCGACGAGGAAGGCGATCTCTTGGGTGAACGAGCTTTTCTGGGGATCCGCCGTCTCGGGGTAGAGCAATTGGTGGATCCGCAGCACCTTGGCGTTGGCGCCGGTCCCGTCCTGGGCGGCGAGCGCGAAGGCGGCGCCGACGACGGGCGAGCCGGCGATCACGGCGAGGAGGGCGAGCAGGCCCGCGACGCGGACCCAGCGGTACCGGCGCGACGGGCCGGGCGGACGACGGTGTTCCACCGGTGACCTCCTTTGGCCTGATTTGGTCGCGGCGACGCCCACCGCCCGCCGCGGCATCGGCGCGTGGTCGTGGTCGAGCGATTCCAGCGTAGTCCTTGCCGGCGAACCTTGCTTCCCCCGAATGGGGGAGTTTTTCGGGACTATGGCGCCGGTTCGGCCGTCACGCGAAGCCGTTGCGGACCGCCCACCCGGCGGCCGCGGCCCGGGAGGGCAGGCCCAGCTTGCGCAGCAAATGCTTAACGTGGGTGGCGGCGGTCAGGGGCGAGATGTAGAGCCGGTCGGCGATCTCGCGGTTGGCGTGGCCGTCGGCGACCAGGCGCAGCACCTCGCGCTCGCGGGCGGTCAGCATGGGCCCCGGCGCTGGGCCGATCGCCGGGCCGTTCCCGGCCGATTCCGCGCCCGTCCTGGGCCGCTTGACGAGGGGTGCTCGCGTGGGAGCCAGTTCGGTAGAGGTCAACACGGTGCGCCTCGCTTCCCGTTGGGTGCCGTCCGGGGTTCCCGGCGCCGGCGACAAGGGTCCGCCCTGGACCTGCCCCCATCTTGACGGCGCGCGGCGGCGGGCGCATCGGGAATCTTCCCGATATTCCCAGGACCAAAGGCGAGGACGGATTGGGGAAGGGTACGGAGGATGGGCGGATCCCGGCGAGACCCGGGGCTTTTCGGGTGGCCAGCGGAAGCGGGGAACGGCGCCCTTGGCGGCGTTCCAGAACCACTCGTCGGCGGTCCAGAGGACGCACCTGGCGCGGTCGGCGCGGGCGACGAGTTGGGCGTCGTAGGTGGCGTGTTGGCCTAGCAACGTGGCGATCTCCAGCCCGCGGTCGGCGACGGCGGCATCGACGTCGTCACCGCCGCGGACGGGGACGAGCGTCAGCGCCTTGGCCAGGGAGTGCCGGATATCGGCGATCGTGATGTGACCGCCGGGCGCCCGCGGGTGCGGCACGCTCGCCACCTCGCACGCGCACCAAAGGGCACCGGCCAGGTTCCCCGACAACCGCCGCCTGCCTCGCCCCCGGCGATCCCCGTCAACACCCCCCGCCCGTTGACGCCCATCCCCGCCGGCGCTAGGCTGCCGCCCTGGCCTCGCCGCGCGTCACCTCCGAGGCAATCCCGTGACCGACGACCCCTCCGCGATCCGCGTTGCTTCCGCCCCGATCAATTGGGGGGTCCACGAGATCGGCCCCGGCTTCCCGGATCCGGACGCGATGCTCGACGAGATGCGCGAGGCCGGCTACGCCGGGTGCGAACTGGGCCCGCTCGGGTATTTTGGCGACACGGCTGAGGCGGTGACCGGTCGGTTCGCGCCGCGTGGGTTGGCGCTGGTCTCGGCGTTCGTGACGGCGGATCTGGCCCGGCCGCTCTCCGACGCGGACGCCCAACGTCTGGGCACCGTGGCCGATTTCCTGAAGGCCGGCGGCTGCCGGGTGATGATCCTCAGCGACGACATCACCCGCGAACGACTGGCGGTCGCCGCCCGCGCCGAAACCGCTGCGGAGACCTGGTGGGACGACGCGCAGTGGGCACGGGTGCCGCGAACAATCGCCGCCGTGGCCGAGATCGCCCGGGCGCGCGGGTTGACCCTAACGGTCCACCCCCACCTCGGGACCCACCTCGAAACGCCGGCCGAGATCGGGCGGTTGTTCGACCTGCTGGGGGACGCCGGCGCGTTCCTGTGCTTGGACACCGGGCACACCCTGGCCGGCGGCTCGGACCCGGTCGCGCTGCTGCGCCGCGCCGGGTCCGGTTTGGCCCACTTCCATGCCAAGGACATCGACGGGGCGGTGCTGGCCCGGCTCCGCTCGGGCGAACTCGACTACCACGGGGCGGTCGAGGCCGGGCTGTACGCCGACCTCGGGACCGGGTTGGTGGATTGGGACGGCATCAAGGCCGGGTTGGACGCCGCCGGGTACGCCGGTTGGGTGGTGGCGGAGCAGGACCGCTCGCCAACCGAGGATTTGGCGGTGGCGGCGGGGTCGCACCGGCGGAACCGGGCGTTCATCAAGGGGCTGCTCGGGGTGTAGATTCCCGCGGGGCCGTTCGTGGTCGCTATACTCCCGCCCAAGAAAGGACCCCGCCGATGACCGAGACCGTGGCGATCGCTCAACCCCGCCCCTCCCTGGCCGACCTTCGGCGCCGAAGCGCCGAGGCCCGCGGATTGATCGTTGCCGCCGTCCACAAGGCGGGGGCCGGCCACCTGGGTGGACCGTTGTCGGCGACGGATCTGTTGGTCGCGCTCTACTTCGACGCCCTGAACGTGGACCCGGAGCGGCCGCGGTGGGACGAGCGGGACCGGTTCATCCTCTCCAAAGGCCACTCCTCGATCGGGCTGTACGCGGTGCTGGCGCTGCGCGGGTATTTCCCGGTGGCAGAGTTGGACACGTTCGACCAGATCGACTCCCGGTTGCAGGGCCACCCGGACATGTCCAAACTGCCGGGGTTGGACATGTCGACCGGGTCCCTCGGCCAGGGGCTGTCGCCGGGGGTCGGGATGGCGCTCGGCGCCCGCTTGAAGGGCGCGTCGTTCCGGACCTGGGTGATGCTCGGCGATGGCGAACTGCAGGAAGGCCAAATCTGGGAGGCGGCGTTCGTCGCCGCCCGGTACGAGCTGGACAGCGTGACCGCGATCGTGGACTGCAACGGCCTGCCCCAGTTCGGCTGGCCGGAGACGGGCGGATTTACCCGGGAGCGGTCCTTCGACGACCCCGGCGCCAAGTTCGCCGCCTTCGGTTGGCACGTCGTCGAATGCGACGGGCACGACCACGGCGCGATCCGGGACGCCTTCGCGGCCGCGGTCGCGCACAAGGGCCAGCCCACCTGCATCGTCGCTCAGACCGTCAAGGGCAAGGGCGTCTCGTTCATGGAGCGCGATTTCAACTGGCACGCCAAGGTGCCGACCGACGATCACTTGGCCACGGCGCTGGCCGAGATCGAGGCGATCCGGGCGCAGCCGGGCGAGGAGGGTTGAGCGTGAGCGCGTCCCCCACCGTGACCGCGCCGGTTGCGCTCCGTCCGATCGACGACCGCCCGGAGGTGCCGATGCGCGACGCCTGGGGCAAGGGGTTGGTCGCGCTGGCCGCCGAGTACCCCGAGCTGGTCGTCCTGGACGGCGACCTCGCCAACTCGACCCGGGCCGATCTGTTCGCCGCCGCGGTGCCGGATCGGTTCTTCGAGCTGGGGATCGCCGAGCAAAACATGGTCGGGATGGCGGCCGGGTTGGCCACCGTCGGCTACGTGCCCTGGATCAGCACCTTCGCCGCCTTTCTGGCGAAGCGGGCGCTGGACCAGATCCGGGTCGTGGTCGCCCAACCGGGCCTGAACGTCAAACTCTGCGGCTCCTACTCCGGCATCCTGACCGGCAAGACCGGCAAGACCCACCAGTCGGTCGAGGACCTGGCCGTCTTCCGGGCGATGCCCGGCGTCGCGACCATCGCCCCGGCGGACGCGATCGAGCTGCGGTCGGCGATGCGGGCGATGATGGAGACGTTGGGGCCGGTCTACCTGCGCCTGACCCGCGACCCGTCCCCGACCATCTTCCCGGACGACTACGCCTTCCGTCTCGGCGCCGGGGTCCTCCTGTGCGACGGCGAGGACGTGGCGCTGATCTCGACCGGCGTCCAAACGGTGCGCGCCCTGGACGCCGCCGACCTGCTCGCCGCCGACGGCATCGCCGCGACCGTCCTCCACCTGCCGACGATCAAACCGCTCGACACGGCGGCGGTCGTCGCGGCTGCGGAGCGAACCGGCGCCGTGGTTACGGCCGAGGACCACTCCATCATCGGCGGGCTCGGCGGCGCCGTCGCCGAAGCCCTGGCCGAAACCCGCCCGACCCCGATGCGCCGCGTCGGCTGGCGCGACACCTACGGCGAATCCGGGCCCAACGACGCGCTGCTGGAGAAGTACGGCCTGACGGCGGCGCACGTCGCGGCGGCGGCGCGGGAAGTGCTGGGGGCGGGGCGGCCGGCCTCGTGAGCCTGGGCCTTCAGCCCCGGACTCACGGCTGCTCCAAAGGCCGGCGCCAGCACCCCCCTGCCTGAACTCGGCGACCCGCGAATGGGGGCAAGGGGGATCGGGGGTGAGGGGAATCTGGACCACCGCCCACCGCCACCGCGTCGCCGAGACGGTTTTCGCCGATCGCACCTACAAGGACGGCACCGTGACCATCGTCTTGGACGGCGAACGCGTCACGACCCCGCGCGGCTCCGCCGCGACCCGGTTCCTGGCCAAGGTCGAACACGCCGACCACTGCGACGCCCAACGGGCGATGGCCAAAGCGACGGGCGACGTCAAAAACGGCAACGAGCGTCGATAGCAGGAGCAGACCGATGTCCACCAGCACCAGCACCAGCACCAGCACCAGTACCGTCCGGATGACCGCCGCCCAGGCGCTGGTCCGCTTCCTCGCCGCCCAGCACGTCGAGCGGGACGGGAACGAGCGGCGCTTCTTCGCCGGCATGTTCGGCATCTTCGGCCACGGCAACGTGACCGGGATCGGGCAGGCGCTGGAGGAAGTGGGTCAGTCGGTCGGGCTGCCCTACTACCAACCCCGCAACGAGCAGGGGATGGTCCACACCGCCGCCGCGTTCGCCAAGCAGGCCAACCGCCTCCAAACCTTCGCCTGCACCTCCTCGATCGGCCCCGGCGCGACCAACATGGTCACCGGCGCCGCCGGGGCGACCATCAACCGGCTGCCGGTCCTGCTCCTGCCGGGCGACATCTTCGCCAGCCGCCGCCCGCACCCGGTCTTGCAGCAGTTGGAACACCCGCTGGCCGGCGACGTGTCCGTCAACGATTGCTTCCGGCCGGTCTCGCGCTACTGGGACCGGATCTACCGGCCGGAGCAGTTGCTCCAATCCTTGCCGGAAGCGATGCGGGTGCTGCTCGACCAAGCCAACACCGGGGCGGTGACGCTGGCCCTGCCGGAGGACGTCCAAACCGAGGCGTTCGATTACCCGGAGCGCTTCTTCACCAGGCGCGTCCACCGGATCGAGCGCCAGGCGCCCGGCGAGGCGGCGCTGGCAGAAGCGGCGGCGCTGCTGCGGTCGGCCAAGCGCCCCTTGCTGATCGCCGGCGGAGGGGTGATCTACGCCGAGGCCAGCCGGGCGCTGGCGGAGATGGCCGAGCAGTTCGGGATCCCGGTCTGCGAGACCCAAGCCGGCAAGGGCGCCCTGCCGTGGGATCACCCGTGGAACGTTGGGCCGGTCGGGTCGAACGGTGGGTTGGCGGCCAACCGGCTGGCGGCCGAGGCGGACCTGGTGCTGGCGGTCGGGACCCGGTTGGGCGATTTCGTGACCGCCTCCCACACCGCGTTCCAGGACCCGGAGGTGCGCTTCGTCGGCCTGAATGTGGCGCCGTTCGACGCCCACAAGCTGGGCGCGCTGCCCGTGGTCGCCGACGCCCACGCCGGGTTGTGCGCGCTGGCCGACGCCCTCCGCGCCGCCGGCCACCGGCCCGACCCGGCGCGGGCCGAGCGCGTTTCCGCCCTGAAGCGGGAGTGGGACGCGGCTGTCGACGGGCAGCGGGCGATCCGGACCCCGGACCGGCTGACCCAGGCCAACGCGATCGGGCTAGTCAACGAGGCGAGCGGCCCGCGCGACGTCGTCGTCTGCGCCGCCGGCGGGATGCCGGGCGACCTGCTCAAGCTCTGGCGCCCGACCGATCCAAAAAGCTACCACCTGGAGTACGGCTTCTCCTGCATGGGCTACGAGATCGCCGGCGGCCTCGGCGTCAAGATGGCGGCGCCGGACCGCGAGGTCTTCGTGATGGTCGGCGACGGCAGTTACCTGATGCTGCACACCGAGATCGTGACCGCGATCCAGGAGGGCATCAAGATCGTCATCGTGGTGGTCGACAACAGCGGGTTCCAGTGCATCAAGGGCTTGCAGATGTCGGCCGGGTCGCCCGCCTTTGGCAACGAGCTGCGCTTCCGCGACCCCGGAACCGGCCGCCTCGACGGCGCGCCGATCCCGATCGACTTCGTCGCCAACGCCCGCAGCCTCGGCGCGACCGCGTTCGCGGCCAACGACGCCGACGAGCTACGCGACGCCCTTGCACGGGCCAAAGCCGAACCGGGCACCGTCGTGATCCACGTCCCGGTCGACCCCGAGGCGGGAGTGCCGGGCTACGAATCGTGGTGGGACGTGCCGGTGGCGGAGGTGTCGAACGAGCCGGGCGTCCGGGAGGCCCGGGCGGCCTACGAGGCGGCGGTCGGGCGGGTGCGGTATTTCGGGTAGCACCCCCGACGGTTGGAGGGGCGATCTCTTGTGGTCGCCCCTCCAAAGTCTGGAGGGACGACCGGTCCCGTGTGGCCACGAAAGGCGACCCCGTTGGCCGATCTGAACATCGGAATCGTTGGCCTGGGCCGGATCGGGGCGTTGCACGCCGAGCACCTGGCCGGAGCGGTGCGCGGGGCGCGGTTGGTCGCGGCGGCGGTGGACCCAGAGCACCGGGCGCGGCTGGATGCAGACGGGTCCGCGCCCTGCCCGCTGGTGGTGGACGCGGCGGCGCTGTTGGCGGTGCCGGGGTTGGACGCGGTCGTCGTCGCCTCGTCGTCGAACGCCCACGCCGAACACCTGGCGCTGGCGGCGGCGGCCGGCGTGCCGACCTTCTGCGAGAAACCGCTGGCGGATTCGGTCACGCGGGCGCGCGACGCGGCGGCGGCGATCGAGCGGGCCGGGCTGCCGTTCCAGATCGGGTTCCAGCGACGGTTCGACCCCGGCTACGCCCGGGCGCGGGAATTGGTCGCGAGCGGTGCGATCGGGACGCCGGAGATGTTTCGCGGCTTGACCTGCGACACCATCCCGCCGGTGGCGTACCTGCGGACCAGCGGCGGGCTGTTCTGGGACCTGGGGATCCACGACTTCGACGCCGCCCGCTTCCTGATGGACGACGAGATCGTCGCCGTCCAGGCCAGCGGGGCGATCCTGGTCGAGCCGGAGTTGGCCGGGTTCGACGACATCGACCACGGCGTTGTCGCCCTCCGCTTCGCCGGCGGCGGCCTCGGCGTGGTCCAGAACGCCTGGCGCGCCCCGTACGGCTACGACATCCGGGCCGAGGTCCACGGGTCGCTGGGCAAGATCGTGACCGAGGTCGACGAGGAGGTTCCGGCCCGCCTCTACACATCCCAAGGCGCCGTGGTCGACCGGCACCACCTGTTCGTCGAGCGGTTCCGGGAAGCCTACCGGCGAGAGCTGCAAGCGTTCGTGGACGCGCTGCGCGGCGGCATCGCGCCCTCCCCCGGCGTCCGCGACGCGATCCAAGGCATCCTGGTCGCCGACGCCGCGACGCGCAGCCGGCGGAGCAAAGGGTGGGTGGATGTCGGCGGCTGAGCGAGGCGGTCAACCGGCGAACCAACCCGTGCCTGGGGGTCTGCTCGGTGGCGCCCCCCCGAGGACGCCCGGGTCGGCCGGGAACGTCGCCGGGCAGACGTGCTCTCGGCGGTCGGGACCGTTGTCCGGCCGTCGCCCGGCCGTGGTCGCCGCCGGTTCGGGAGCGTCATCGGATAGCCACCGCGACCGCACATTTGACGTTCCGACATTCGCGGCCCGAGGCGGAGGACGCCGGGCTCGCGGGTCCGCTCACGGACCCGGTGCGGGTCGCCGCCAAGCACCGCTGGTTCCTGGCGACGCACCGCCCGGCCGAGGACGGTTCTTCCGCCCGCGAATCGCCGTGACCGTCAGCTAGTCGGCCGAAGCGGCGGCGCGCGGGTCGACCGCCGCCAGGCAGGTGATCTGGAGGCAGGGATAGCCGAACTCGGTGGCCGTCGGCGGGTCGATGTCCACGTCGGCGGCGGTGAGGTCGAGCAGCGCGTCCGCCTGCGCGGCGCCGTAGCGCGCGATCGAGGGCCGAAGATAGGCTGGCAGCTCGCCGTTCGTGACGGCGTGGGCCAGCCTGGCGGCGAACACCTCTTGGACGGCCTCCAGCAACGCGGCCCGCTCGACGCCGTTCGCCCATGCCATCGCGGCCAGGCTCTCCCTGGCGGCGACGCGGCGGCGGATCGCGTTCGGGCTCGGATTCGCTCAGGAGGGGGCGCAGCGCGGCGACCAGGCCGGCGTCTCGGTCGCACAGCGGCGTCAGCGCCGTCGGCGGTGAGGTTGACCGCGCCCCTCCGGTACGCGGCGGCGATGCATTCCCGGGCAATGCGGACCTCGCGGCGCGCGCTCGTCGTCGCCACCGTCGTCTCCCCGGTCCCCCCGTCGCCCCGCCCATGCCCCACGGCGGGGGACGTGCCGGTCAGGCGGCCGTTCGGGCGACGGGTCCGGGGGCGCCTTCGTGATCGCCGCCACGGCGGCGGGTTGCGGCGCGGGGCGGCGCTCCTTCGCGCGGGCTCGGGGGCGCCGCGTCCCGGCTCGGCAGGGACCGCGATTACGGCGCCAGGCGGAACGGCGGGTACGCGTCGGTGACCAGCGTCAGCGCGTAGCCGATCACCCGGTTGTTCCACCGGAGCACGCCCTCGACGAAGGCGAACAGGCCCCCCGGGTAGCGGCCGGTGACCAGGATCGCAACCCAGGCCCCGATCACCGCCCCGATCGCCGCCAGGTTCAGGACGACCAGGACCAGGTAGTGGGGGATGGCCAGGAACCACTTAACCAGCGGCAGCCAGCGGTTGAGGTCGCGCCCGGCGTCCGGGTAAGCGTAGTCCAGATGGACCGCCTGCCGGTCGTCGGTGGACGGGTAGCGATCGTCCATCAGGGCCAGATACGCCGCCACCCGGTTGGTGAAGCGCTGCAGCTCGAGCGACCAGTCGAACCACCAGCGCGGGTACTTGCGGCGGAACACGATCATCAGCAGCGGGCCGAGGAACAGCAGGCCACCGGCCCCGGCGACCGAGTCCCCCCCGCCCGAGGTCCAATCCCAGGTCGTGGCCGAGACGGCGCCCAAAACGATCAGGATCGGGATGGCCGCGAAGACCCGGAAGAACGTGGAGACCCGATCGAGCGGGCGATCCGGGCGGTCGACCGAGAACCGGATCGGATACGTGTGCTGGTTCATCGTTCACCTTCTTGGCCGCACGCACGCGGCGTGCGCATCGGCCCGTGCGCGATCTTCGCGCCTTGGCTCGTGATCCCGGAGGGGGACCGCCCCCTCGCCGAGCGCCCGGCGACCGGGTCGCCCGCGCCATCGGCGCCGTTGGCGGGCTGGGCTCCTTCCGACACTACCCGGAAGATGTGACGAAACGACGACGGGCGGCCCAGCGTCTGAGAGGGACGCGACCTGGAGGCCGTGGCGACGAGCAGGAACCCGCCGAGGATCGCGAAGGCCGAGGCGCCGGAGGCGGCGACGTCGTCGAACCGGTTCAAGTACTGCTGGACGATGTCCACCCCGACCGCTCCGTTCGCGAGCCATCCCGTTGGCAAAAACCGAAGCGCCCCGGCGTCAAGCGGTCGAGCCGTCCCCGCCGGCATTCGGGTGGCGACGCCGGCGGGGACGGGCGCCGGCCTAGTCGCCGGCCGCCGGGCCGAGGGGAGGCAGGCCGGCCGGAATCGGCACCCCGGCCGGCGGCGCGGCGGGCGCGGCGGACTCAGCCGGACCTTCGATCCGCAGGTCCGGCAGCCAGCGCAGCCAGGCGGGCAGATACCAGTTGCGGTCGCCCAAGAGCGCCATCGCCGACGGGACGAGGATCGAGCGGACGACGGTGGCGTCGAGGAGGATGGCGACGCCGAGGCCGAACCCGAGCTGCTGGATGAAGACCAGGCTCGCCGAGGCGAAGCCGCCGAAGACCGCGACCATGATCAGGGCCGCCCCGGTGATGATCTTCGCCGTCCGCTGCAACCCGACCGCGACCGCTTCGGTGTTGCTTCCCGAGCGGTCGTAGTGCTCGCGGATCCGAGAGAGCAGGAAGACGTGGTAGTCCATGCTCAGCCCGAACAGGACCGAGAACATGAAGAGCGGCAAACCGGCCTCGATCACGTCCGTCTGCTGGAAGCCGAAGAACCCGACCAGGTTGCCCTGCTGGAACACCCAGACGATCAGCCCGTACGCGGCGCCGACCGAGAGCAGGTTCATCGCGATCGCCTTGGCGGCGACGACGAGCGAGCGGAACACGACGACCAACAGGACGAAGCTGAGGCCGAGGACGAAGAGGATGACGATGGGGGTGTAGGTCTCGATCACCTCCAGGACGTCGACGTTGTTCGCGGACAGGCCGGAGACGAGGATGCTGCCGGTCGGCATCGTGGCCGCGATCGGTGGGACGATCTCGTCCCGCAGGCGGCCGATGGCGTCGGTCGCGGCCTCGACGTCGGGATCGAGGTTCATCGGGACCGCGATCAGGGCGATCTGGTTGTCCGCGCTATGGGTTGTCGTGGCCGCACCGTACAAGGGGCTGCCATCGGCGGTGGTCGCTTCGCCCAGTTCTTGGACGATGGCGGCGATGGCGCCCTCGGTGGCCGGGTCGTCCGGCGGCCCCTCGACCACGATCTCGACCGGCGAGATCAGCCCGGCCGAGAACTCGGCGTCGAGGATGTCGAACGCCTGCTTCGACTCGAGTTCGTCCGGCAGCGCCGAGGCGAAGTTGAAGCCTTCGTTCATATCGACATAGGGCGACGCGCAGAGGACGAGGAAGCCGGTGGCCAACACCAGGCTGACGACGGGCTTGGCCATCACGCCCCGGGTGATCGTTCCCCAGAAGCCGCCGTGAACCGTTTCGCGGTCCCAGGCGGCCTGCTTGGCGGCCGTCGCCGCGTCGTACCGACGGCGGCGCGGCCAGTCGAGTTTGTCGCCGAGCAAAGCGATCATCGCCGGGATCAGGGTCAGGGTGGCGAGCACGGCGACCACGACGACCAGGATCGCGCCGGTGGCGATCGAGCGGTAGTCGTTGGTGGGGGCGATGAACATTCCGACCAAGGCGACAATGACCGCCAGGCCGGAGAAGAGCACGGCACGGCTGGCGGTGCCGCTCGCGATCGCGATCGCCTCGTGCTTGGCCGCGCCGCGCCGGCGCTCCTCGCGGTACCGTTCGACGACGAAGAGGGCGTAGTCGACGCCGACCGCGAGGCCGATCATCGGGATGATGGTACTCGCCACGATCGACAGCTCGAAGACCTGGCTGACGAGGGCGGCCAGGCCCAAGGCGATGACGATCGCGATGATGGCCAGGATCAGCGGCACGAAGGCGGCGACGAGCGCGCCGAAGATGACGATCAGGATGACGAAGGCGACGCCGGCGCCGATGCTCTCGCCGCGCGCGATGTCCGCCTCGGCCAGGGTGTTGACCTCGGTGTTGAGGCTGCTGTCGCCGACGGTGAGGATGGTGTAGTCGGGCGCGGCGGCTTGCAACGACGTGAGCAGCGCGAGGACGTCCGGGCCGTGCGCGACCGCGTCTTCGAGCGAGCCGACCAGCGTCACCGGGATGATGGTCGTTTTGCGGTCGGCGGAGACGAGACCGGCCGCCGCGACCGGGTCCTGGGCGCCGAGTTCGTAGTGGTTGACGACGCTGGCAACCACGTCCGGGTCGGTCCGAAAGGCGTCGGTGACGCGCTGCACGGTCTGCCGGAACGCGGGATCGTCGATCGTCGTGGTTGCTGACCGGACGACGAGGGTTTCGGTGCCGCGGCGTTCGTCGCGGATGCCGTGCTCCTCGAGCAGATCCCAGCCCTGCTGCGATTCCGGGTTGTTCAGCAAACCGGCGTCGGTCGTCGTGTTGGCCGGCAAGACCACCTGAATCCCGACGGAAAGGACGAGCAGCACGACCCAGGCCCCGACGGTCCGCCAGGGATGTCGGGCGGTTACGCGGGCCAGGGTCGCCGTGGAAAAGGTGCGTGGCATCGTCGG
>CADCWE010000247.1 GCA_902806325.1 uncultured Thermomicrobiales bacterium
CAGGTCCGACACCTTCAGCAGCCGGAAGCGGTGGTCGGCTTGGTCGAGGTAGACCGGCACCTGGCCGCGCCGGATGCGCCGCCGGAGCGCGGCGTCGCTCATGCCGAGCCTCCGTGCCGCCTCCAGCGCCGGGACGAACTCGGGTTCCGTGGGCATCGGGATCTCCTTTAACGCGAAACGGCCGACGCCCGGGGACCACGCGTGGTCGCCCTCGGAGCGTCGGCCGGATGCCGAGACGGGATTCGGTTGTCGAGGGGACCGCGCGACCACCATAGGGCTGCTCCGGAGGTTTCGACCAACCGACGTCCAACGACCCGACCGCGGGCGCGCGAAGGCGCAACGGCAGGGGCGCGAGGCCCGTCTATTGGTGAAAGCCGTCCGGCTCGGCGCCAGGGGCGCGCGGGAGAGGGAAGGGCGCCTCGGCCCCGGTCTCGACCGGCGGGGGATCGCCGGTCGGACCTGCTCTCCGTCGCGCGCCGTGGGGTCTGGATCCCCGAGTGGTCCGCGCTGTTCACGTTGCCGACAACCGGGGCCCGGCGCCGGGCGAGGTGCCCGGGGCGGGGCGGCGGAGCGCCGGCCCGTATGGGCGCCCGGTCACGTTCTAACCCCCGGAGACCGTCTCCGACGGGAGCGACTCAAGCCCCACCGCCGGGCATCATACAGTATCCGTACATGACCGTCTAGTGTCCCTTTACCGATACGGCCAAATTATGTTGCGGCGGTGAGGCGTGGCCCCCATGCGCGGTCCGTTTGACCCCGTCGGTACCGGCGTCGCCCCCGCCCGGATAGCGACCCACTCTCCCGGTTTCGCCCAACTCCGACAACGCCGAAGAAGGTCAGGGCCCGTCCGGGGTGGCAATCGCCGGGACGCTCGTCTCGATCCCGGCACGGTGCCTCGCGTCCGCCTCCGGCTCGCTCAGGAAGGACCGGACCCGGCGCGGGAGCGCAAGCGCCCCGACCGCGTGGACGAGCGCAAGCCGGACGGGCGGCAGGAAGCCCACTTCGCGTCCCTCGCCCACGGCGCGCAGCCGGAGGAGCAGGCCCGCTGGACCCTACCCTGTAGCGACCGCGCCAATGGCACCCTCCGTGCGACCCACGCCCCCAGAGGCGCCACGGTTATGTCGCCTCACGATTGTTCGTCCGGTCCAAGCGATCCGCCAGGACCGGCACCCCGTCGCCGAAGGAGCCAGCCGTGGGGACCCACCGGCCACCGCCCGACCCCGACCGGTCCGTGCGCCGACGGGCCGGCCCCGTCCCCGCCACCACCGGCGGCCGGGCGCTCGCGGCAGGCCGCGAGCGCCTGCACAACGCGGTCGCGCTCCTGGTCGAGGCCAACACGACCCTGCGGGGAACGGTCGCCGCCCGCGACCGCACGCTGCTCGAACTGCGGGAGGCCGAGCGCGCCCAAGACGCCTTCGTCGTCGCCGCGGTCCACGAGCTGAAGACCCCGCTCACCGCGGTCAAGGGCCGGGCCCAACTCATCCAACGCCGGACGCGAAGCGGGGCGGGGTTCGACCCGATCCAGGTGGCCGACGGCTTCGCCGAGATCGAGGCGGCCGCCGGTGCCGGCGGCCGCCCTTGCTCTGGGGTTCGCAGCCATGCGGGAGGGGACCGTGGTCGACGCCGGTGACCGATCGACGCCGGGGCGGCCTCCGCTCCCGGCCCCACCTTCGGGGTTCCCGGGACCGCTTGCCACCGGCACCTCCCTGCCCGGCCGTGACACCACCGGCCCTCCGGCGCCGGCCACGACGGTCGGTCCGCGGCCGGTCGCTCGCGGCGACGCGCTCGGCGTCGCCGTCCTCGCCGTGCTCACGGCGGTCGTCGCCTGGAACCGCCTCGGCGTCGACCCGTGGATGGCCCGCGTCGACGTCCTCACCTTCTTCCTGCCGTGGTACGCATTCATGGGCGATCGCCTGCGGGCCCTCGACGTCCCCGGCTGGAACCCCCATCTCTTCGCCGGCGCGCCCTTCGCCGGCGACCCCGAGTCGGGCTGGATGTACCTCCCGGCGATGCTCTTCTTCCCGTTCCTCTCCGCCGTGGCGGCCTTCAAGGCGATGGTCCTCTTCCAGCTGGCCGTCGCCGGCGCGTCGACCTACGCCCTCGCCCGCGTCCTGCGGATGGGCGCGACGGCCGGTCTCGTCGCCGCGGTCGTCTTCGCGTTCGGGCCGTTCCTTCACTGGAACACGTACTGCTGCACCATCCGCGTCCAGCTCGCGACCTGGATCCCGCTCGCGTTGCTCGGGGTGGAGCTGGCGTTGCGGGCCGGGCGCTGGCGGGACCGGGTCGCGCCGTGGTTCCTGGCTGGGTTCGCCCTGACCCAAATGTTCTCCGGCTGGCTGGGGCAAGGGCTGGTGAACGGGCTCCTCCTCGTCGGCTCCTACCTCGGCTATCGTGCCCTCCTCTCCCCGGCGCGGCCCGGACGCGGCCTCCGGGACCGCCTGGTCGTCGGCGCGACGACGGGGGCCGCCATCCTGGGGTTGGGGCTGGCGGTCGGCGCGGCGGGGATCCTGCCGCGGCTCGAACTCAACCCCGAGACGAACCTCGCCGGCGGCCGGTACGACGAGCTGGTGGGGGGCCACAATTACCCGCCGTACCCGTTCGCCGACCTGCTCCGCCACCTCCTGGGAGACGGCTACGACCACCGGGCGGTGGCCCTCGGCGGCACGGCGGTCGTCCTCTCGCTCCTGGCGCCCGCCCTCGCCCGGCGGCGTTTCGCCGTCCCCTACTTCGCGACGACGACGGTCGTCGTCTTCGCCCTCTCCCTGGACACGACGCCCCTCCACCGGCTGTTCTACCTGATCCCGCGCTTCCGGGTGCTCCACGAGCACGCCCCGCACCAGGTGAACGCGGTCGCCATGATCGGGCCCGCCATCCTCACCGGGGCGGCGGTCGAAGCGCTCGGCGCCTGGCGGGGCCGGCGACGCCTCCTGCCGCTCGTCGCCGCGCCGCTGGCGGCGATGACGGCCGCCACCGTCGCGCTCCGGCAGGGCGGCGCGGACCTCGGGTGGATGCCGCTCCTGGCGGCGGCGGCGGTGACCGGGCTGGTCGCGCTGGTCCTCGCCGTCCGCCGTGATGAGGAGGCACGACCCGCGCTCGGCCGGGCGGCGCGGTCGGTCCCGGCCTTGATCCTCGCCGTGGCGTTCCTGCAGCCGACGGGGCAGGAGGTCGCCGAATCCTGGCTCGGCCGCCCGCTCGACCCGGGATGGGCACGCTTCTGGCCCCCCGACCCGGTCTACGACCGCGCCGTCGCCGTGAACGCGGCGCGGACCGACCCGGGCGGGGCCGGCGCGTTCCTCCGGGCCAGGCTGGCCGAGGCGGGGCCGTTCCGCTACGTCGGCTACGGCGGCGTCGCCCACCCGGACGAGGGGCCGAGCCCTCAGACCTACCAACACCGCCGCACCCGCCCGAACATCCAGGCGATCCTGGTCAACGCCCGGGCCCTGCGCCTCGGGCTCCACGACGTCCAGGGCTACAAGGCGGTCCAGCTCAAGCGCTACGTCGAGTTCCTGACCGCCCTCAACGGCGAGACGCAGGAGTACCACGTGGCGAACCTGCGCCCGGGCGGGGTGCGGTCCCCGCTGCTCGACCTGCTCAACGTCCGGTACGTCGTTGTCGACGCCGGCCTGCCACAGGATCGCGAGGACGTCGCCGCGCTGACGGCGGGGCGGCCTGAGGTCTTCCGGACGGCGGCGGTCGTCGTCTACGAGAGCGGCGCAGCCCTCCCTCGCGCCTGGATCGTCCACGACGTGCGTCCCGTCGTGCGCGGGGGCGCGCTCGGTCCGCTCGCAAGCGGCGCCGTCGACCCCCGCCGCACCGCCTTCGTCGAGGGCCCGCTGCCCCCGGTTGCGGTGCCGCCCGAATCGGCCGTCGAGTCCGCCCGGGTGACGCGGCACGAGCCAGACGCGATCGAGATCGTGGCGCGGGCCGCCGCACCGGGGCTCCTCGTGGTCAGCGAGGTCTACAGCACCGGCTGGCGGGCCTACGTCGACGGAGAGCGGGTCGAGGTGCTGCCGACCAACCACGCCCTGCGCGGCGTGCCGATCGCCCCCGGAGAGCACCACGTCGAGTTGCGCTACGAGCCGCGCTCCCTGCGGCTCGGGGTGCCGATCAGCGGAGCTTCGGCGCTCGCGATGCTGGTCGCGTTCGCGGC
Source organism: uncultured Thermomicrobiales bacterium (assembly GCA_902806325.1). Classification (GTDB taxonomy): domain Bacteria; phylum Chloroflexota; class Chloroflexia; order Thermomicrobiales; family UBA6265; genus CADCWE01. Next base: position 4,151 of record CADCWE010000247.1, read on the forward strand.
CGCGGGGTACCGGCACATCCGAATGGGCGGACACCGTGCCTGAAGCATCCCGGAGGGCCGTCACCGCCACCCCGGGCGCCCCCGGAAGCAGGAGCCGGCCGGAAGCCACGGGTGCCGGCGTCCGGGCACCGTGGCGGCCAGACCGCATCGCGTGGCCGGTTTGCGATCCCCTCCACCGGCTCCCCGCGCGGGTTACGGCAAACGGGACGACCGTGGGGGGCTCCTCGGCTCCCGTCTGGGGTCGTGGCTCGCGACCGCGCGGCCCCAAGCCACGGCCCGAGCGCCGTATCATCCTCCGCGCCCATCGTCGGCCACCTCCACGACCCGGATGACGACCCGGACCGTCTCGTGGCTGACGCCGAAGTCGGCGGCCAGGGACTGCAGGGAGCGGGTCCGGGCGAGGGCGCGGACCTCGATCGCCGCCCTAGTGGTGCCGGCCACCGGCTGGGTCACCGCCCGCTACGGCGGCAAGATGACCCGGCCGCGCCGTTCCGGGCCTCGGACCGGGAGCGACGGGAGTTGCGCCTGTCGCTGTGCGCGGCCGACATCGCGGCGGTGAAGGCGATCCGGGAGGTGGAGCCGGAGGCGCGGATGGTGCACATCGACCCCCTGATCCTGGTGGTGCCGCCCAGGGACCGGCCGGACCTGGCCGACGACGCCGAGCGCGAGACGCGCGAGGACACGTTCTACGCCTGGGACGTGATCGGGGGCATCCGGCACCCGGAGCTCGGCGGCACGCCGGAGGTGCTCGACATCGTCGGCGTCAACTGCTACTCGTTCGGGCAGATGGAGTTCCGCGAGCAGGGACCGCACGCGTCCCTTGAGCCGCACGACGAGCGGATCCGGCCGCTGGGGGACCTCCTCGCCTTCGCGTGGGAGCGGTATCGCCGACCAATGATCGTCGGCGAGACGAGCGGCCTGGGCGAGGGCCGCCCCGCCTGGCTGCGGGACATCGTCGAGGAGTCGCTGGCCGCGGTGCTGCGCGGGGTGGATCTGCACGGCGTCTGCCTCTTCCCGGCCGTGGACATGCCGAACTGGCACACCGGGGAGTGGCTCCACAACGGGATCTGGGACCTGGTGGAGGACGACGGCGACCTCAAGCGCGTGCCGTTCGAACCCTACGTCGCCGAGCTGCGCCGCTGGCAGAAAGACCTGAACCGGGTCACGGAACTGGACGAGGACCCGTTCAGCGACCCGGTGGACCTGGCGGATATCGTCGCCGCGGCGGAGCGGATGCGGTTGCGCACGGACCAGAACTGGACGTAGCCGGCGGGCCGCGGAGCGGGGCACGAACCCGGATCGACGACCGTGCGCCCGGCCCAACGTTCGAGCGTCCCTCCTCCCGCCGAGTCGACGGCGGGTGGGCATGGACTTCCCGCCCACGAGCGCGCGCCACACGCCTCGGGGGCGTCTCGGCCCGACCCCGAAAGGTCATCGTGCCGAGTTCCCGGTCCGGATCGTCGCCCGCACCGTCGCGTCGCCGACTTGGGCGCCTGCGGCGAGCGAGCGCAGGCGCCCAAGTCGGCGACGCTCCGTAGCATCCGCATCACTGGCACGCCTGCTGCCCGATCCTGGTGATCCTGGCCGCGGAGGCGGGGGACCGCCGGGCGTCGGCGTCTTCCCGCTCACCCCCCGCCGAGTGCGGCGTCCTTGGTCAGGTCGAGGTAGACCGTGTCGCCCTCGTAGTTGCAGACCGCGCTCACCGGGACGCGGAAGTCGCGGTGGAAGAGCAGCCCCTTCTCCACCACCAGGTGGGTGGGGCGGAGCGGGTCGGGCTCCAAGCCGACGACCTTGCCGAGCTTGTGGTCGTCGGCGCTGCAGACCTGGTCGCCCTGCTTGAAGCGCCACTGGGCGGTCGTTGGGTCCATGGCGGCACCTCCGAAGCGGATGGGGACGCCGTCGTCCCCCTTGCCCATGTTCGCCGCAGACGGCGTGCCATCGGTGGCGCGGGCTACCGTCCGTGCCGGCGGCTATTCCCCGGAAGGCACTCAGTCCCGGCGGCTCTATTCGCCCAGGGCCAACCGGTGGGTGCGAACCGGGCTCGGTCGTCTGCTGATGGTTGCCGCGTGGGGCGTTGCCGTCTCGCCACGCATGTCGCTCCTTTGCCTGGTCCGCGCCGCCGGGGCGGGCATGCCCCGGTCGAGGGTTCCAAAGGCGCAGCGGGGTCACGGCGCCGGGAGCGGGAGAGGGGATGAAGGCGCCTCGCCACGGCATCCTTGGCGCTTGGGTGCGGGCGCCGTGGCGCAGGGTTCGGCCTTCAGTCGGCCAGCGCCACCGCGACAACCTGCGCGTCGACGCCGCCGACGATGCGGGTGGTGTGCCCCTTGCCGGTCGTGTCCTCCAGGAGCAGCAGGCTCCCGGCCGGGAAGCGCCGGGTCGTGCCGTCGCTGGCGGTGATCTCGTACTCGCCGGAAAGGGCGCAGAACAGCTGGCGCCGGGGCGAGGGGTGCGGGATCCCGCCGTCCCAATCCGCGGGGGCGCAGACGAAGCCGCAGCCCGTCGCCGGGAAGAGGGCGGCGACGTGGAGGGGCGGCGCCGGCGGCGCGAAGTCGACCAGCCCCAGTTCGATCTCGACCTCGGCGAAGTGCGACTCGCCCCGCTCGTCCGCGTACAGCCGCACGTAGGTCGTCCGTCGCATCGGCTGACCCTCCTCCTGCCGCCGGTTCTCGCTCGTGCGCCGATCTCCACTACGACGGACAGGGACGACCGCACCGCGCCGGTCGACCGCGACTGCCGGGGCGCATCGGCCGGCGGCCGCGGCACCGGAGGCCGGTCGTCCTCGTCCCCGGGTCCACAATGGCGGCCGCGGCGAGCGGTGCGCCGTCGCGAGCGGTTGCCGCGGTGCCACCGCCTTCGGGCGGCGCAGGTTCCCGCGTCCGGCTCGGCCGGCGAGTGCCCGAAGCGGACGACCGGGCGGGTCGGCGCGTCGGTCCATTGGCCCGAAGCCCGGCCCAGGCGCTCGATCTGGTGCCTACCATCGGTCGCCCTGGCCTGCGGCCGTGGTGGCACCTCCGCGCCCTTGTCCCTGCCCGTCTCCTCGTTCGTTGCGCCGGGCGCCGGCGTCGGGGCGCGAACCGAAGGTCCGTCAGCGGGCGAACGCCTCGTCCGCGTCGTGAAACTCCGGCTGAAATGGGGCGATCCCGGCCTGCTGGGCCATCGGCATGACGGTGCTCTCCAAGAACCGGGTGCAGTCCTCCCGGGACTCCCAGATCTCGGTCACCCGGAAGCCCCGCGGGGTCGGGGTCCCGGCGTGGGCCACGAAGCCCGGGGCGGCCTCGAGCGGGCCGCGCACCTGGCCGATGGCTTGGCGGTACATCTCGCTGGTCATCCCGGGAATATCGGCGACCATCACCACGGCCATCACGCCCTGCTTCGATCGTCCGGTCCACCGGCCCCGGCCCGTGCCGGCTCCGGGAGCCATGGTACCAAGACGGGTCGCGCCGTGGCGGCGCCCGTGGCGGAGCCACGGGCACGGCCAAACACCGGTCACGGATGTGCCGGCAAGGCGTGGGGATGGAGGTATTTGTGTCCCTATCACGGTTCTCGCCGGTCGCTGATGGACCAGCAAGCCCGATCCTAGGCGTCCAATGGTTTGCCGTCTCGTCGGATGGTGGCCCGGCTCGGCTCGTGGCTGACGCCGAAGTCGGCGGCCACGACGCAGAGGGTGCGTCCCCGGGCAACCGCGGCCCGGGCGGCGTCACGATGCGCGGGCGAGAGCGTGGGTTGGCGGGGGGTGTGGTACCGTTTGCTCTTGGGCCCAACGGGGCCGAGGCGCGGCGGGGGTGCGGGGAGCAGCATGGCACCCGGCGGCAGAATGGAAGCACGCGAGCGAAGCCCAAGCCCGCCCAACGTCGTCGGCGTCGTCGGGGAGGGCGCGGGTCCCTCCCCACCAACCAATGACGGATTGCCGAGCATCGGGTGATGGCCGGTCCGGCTTTAGGTGGTGGAACGCCGGTTGCGACCCCAGCTCCCGAACCCCCGCCCCTTTCCCCGACTGCCATGAACGATCGGACCCCCACCTCATGACCGACGTCGCCTCCCCGCCGGTACCGAGCGCGCGAGCCGGCGCGGACGGCGCCGAAGACGCCGGGTCGCCGGACCCGCCACCGCCGTGGCCGGTTTCGGCCATCAACCCCCTGCGGGCCGGGTTGCACCTGGAGCGGACGCCGGCGCCGTGCGCGTTGGTCCTCTTCGGGGTCACGGGCGATTTGACGGCGCGCAAGCTGATGCCCGCCTTGTACGAGCTGGCGGTCGGCCATCCCCTGCCGGAAGGGTTTTCCATCGTCGGGGTGTCGCACCGGGATTGGGACGACGCCACCTTCCGGGCCGAGATGCGGACGGCGGTCGAGACCGGTGCCCGCAGCCCGGTGACCGACGAATCGTGGGACCTCTTCGCCCGCGGCCTGTTCTACGTTCCGGGCGACTTTAACGACCCCGCCGCCTACGACGGACTGGGGGCGCGGCTGGACGCGGTCGATCGGGAGCGCCGCACCGGCGGCAACCGCTTGTTCTACCTGGCCACGGCGCCGGAGTTCTACGGGCCGATCGTGGCGAACCTGGCCGCTTCCGGCGTCGGCCAACGGCAGGATCTCTATGCCGATCCGGCCCAAGCCTGGCACCGGATCGTGATCGAGAAGCCGTTCGGGCACGACCTGCCCAGCGCCCGCGCCCTCAACGCCGAGATCGGCGCCGCCTTCTCCGAGCGCCAGATCTATCGGATCGACCACTACCTGGGCAAAGAGACCGTCCAGAACGTGCTCGCGTTCCGGTTCGCCAACATCCTGTTCGAGCCGGTCTGGAACCGGCAGTTCGTGGATCACGTCCAGATCACCGCCGCCGAGGCGATCGGCGCCGAAGGCCGGGGCGGCTACTACGACCACGCCGGCGCCCTGCGCGACATGGTTCAGAGCCACCTCTTGCAGGTGCTGGCGGTGGTCGGAATGGAACCACCGGCGCTGTTCAACGGCAACGCCCTGCGCGACGAGAAGGTGAAGCTGCTGCGGGCGGTGGTGACGCCGCGCGGCGAGCGGGTCGGCCAGGAGACCGTGCGCGGCCAGTACGAGGGCGGCTTCAGCGGCGGCCGGCAGGTGGGGCCGTACCGCGAGGAGCGCGGGGTCGAACCCGGCTCCGGCACCGAGACGTTCGTGGCCTTGAAACTCGAGATCGACAATTGGCGTTGGAACGGGGTGCCGTTCTACCTCCGGACCGGGAAGCGGCTGCCGCGCCGGGTAACCGAGATCGCGGTCCAGTTCAAGCCGGTGCCGCACCTGATGTTCCAGAGCATCGGCAATCTCGACCTCCAGCCGAACGTGATCACGATCCGAATCCAGCCGGACGAGGGGATCGCGCTCCGCTTCGCGGCCAAGGTGCCGGGGGCGGCGACCCAGCTTCGCACCGTGCGGATGGACTTCCTCTACGGCGCCTCGTTCGGCGAATCCGGCCCCGACGCCTACGAGCGCCTGCTGCTGGACGCGATGCTCGGCGACCCGACCCTCTTCGCCCGTCGCGACGAGGTCGAGACCGCCTGGGGGTTGATGCAGCCGATCCTCGACGCCTGGAGCGAGCGCCCCGCCAGCGTCTACCCCTACGAATCCGGCACCTGGGGCCCGGCCAAGGCCGACGCCCTGATCCGGCGGGACGGACGGGAGTGGCGGCGACCGTGAACGGAGAGGATTGAGGACCGATCCGACGCGGGGTCGGTTGCGGCAATGGCGGCGGCGATCGGACCCCTGCCTGGGCCTCCGTCCTCTCCCGTCCCATCGGAGGAACACGATGACCGTCACCGACACCTCGGGCGAACGCGCAGAGCCGGTCCAGGCGGCGGCGTGGCAGGCGCACGTGCTGGACGCGGGCGCGGTGCAGGCGGAACTCGACCGGCTGTGGGCGGGGTTCCACGAGCCGGGCGGGGTGGCCGGACAAGAGGGTGACGAACCGGGGCCGGGTGAGGGGTTGGTGCGGGCGACGACGCTGAACCTGATCGCGGTGGCGCGGTCGAAGGCGGAGGCGGCGCGGATGGAGGCGGCGGTTGCCCGCCAGACCCGGTTCCACCCGTCGCGGGCGATCGTCTTCCACGCCGCCGAGTCGGCGGCGGAGAACTCGCCGGGAATGGATGTCCGGGTCGAGGTGTTGGAGCAGCCGCGGACCCGGGACCGCCCGCCGGTGCGGTTCGAGTTGATCGCGGTCGAGACCGGCGCCGGCCAGGTCGAGCACCTCGTCAGCGTGGTCTCGCCGCTGTTGGTGGCGGAATTGTCGGACGTGCTCTGGTGGGCCGGTGAGCCGGGGGACGACCCGCGCTTCGACGATCTCCTGGCGATCGTCGACCGGGTGCTGGTCGATTCCGCGTCGTTCGCGGATCCGGGCGCCGGACTGGCGACGCTGGCGGCGTTGTTGCGGCGCAGCGGACGGTGCCCGGCCATCTGCGATTTCGCGTGGACGCGCTCGGCCCCCTGGCGGCAGGTGGTGGCCCAGTTCTTCGACGCCGAGGCGACGCGGCCGTGCCTCAATTGCCTGGACGAGGTCGCGATCGGGTACGCCGGGTCGCGACCGGGGCGTGGGTCTGGCCTGACCTCGGCGCTCCTGCTGACGGGTTGGCTGGCGACCCGGCTCGGTTGGCGGTCGGTGTCGCCGTTGGCCCCGGACGGCGATGGATGGGCAACAACGGTGGGTGCCACCGACCCCGGATCCGGCAAGGTTCTCGATGTTGCCGTCCGGTTGACCCCGAGCTCCGATCCGACGCACGGCGACGGCCTCCGCGCCGTCCGCCTGGTCAGCCGGGGCGCGGCGCCCGGCACGTTTGCCGTGGAGCAGAAGGACGCCGTGGGCTTGACCACCACCAGCGAGACCCCGACGATGCCTCGGGTCGGCCGGATGATCCACGCCCGGGCGCCGGACGAGGCGGCGCTACTGGACCGCGAACTGCACGGCATCGAGCGGGACCGGGTCTTTGAGGAAGCGTTGTCCTTCGCCGCCGGGTTGCTGGACGGGGCGGAAGGCGGAAGGCGGTCGTAGGGGCGCGTGGCATGCGCGCTCGTCGGTGGGCGGCGCGACGCATGCCGGGACGGACGTGCGGGGCATCGAAGAGTGTCGTAGGCGACGAGGGCGCATGCCACGCGCCCCGACCGACGGGAAAGGGACGCCGATGAACGCCACGCAAACGGAACTGGACTTCGGGACGCGGGGCGTGGTGCGGGTGGTGCCGGACGGCGAGGCGCTGGCGCGGGCCGCGGCCGAGACGTTTGTGCGGGCGACGGCGGCGGCGGTGGCGGACCGTGGGATGGCCTTCGTCGCCTTGTCCGGCGGCTCGACGCCGAAGCGGATGGGCGAGTTGCTGGCGAGCGACGAGTTCCGCGACCGGGTGCCGTGGGAGCAGATCGAGGTTTTTTGGGGCGACGAGCGGTGGGTCGCGCTCGACGACCCGCAGAGCAACGCCGGGGAGGCGATGCGCGCCCTGCTCGACAAGGTGCCGATCCCGCCGAGTCGGGTCAACCCGATCCCGACCGAGGTTTCGGAGCCGGAGGTGGCCGGCTTCATGTACGCCACCCAACTGCGGACCGTCTTCGGCGAGACCGACGGGGTGCCCCGCTTCGATCTGGTGCTGCTGGGGATGGGCGACGACGGGCACACCGCGTCGCTGTTCCCCGGCACGGCGGCGATCCGCGAGCAGGAAGCGTTGGTGGTGGCCCACCGGGTCGAGAAGCTGGAAGCGGTGCGCCTGACATTGACCCCACCGGTGCTCAACGCCGGGCGCGAGGTCGTCTTTCTGGTCGGCGGCGCGGCCAAGGCGGCGACCCTGAAAGCGGTCCTGGAAGGCCCAGAAAAGGTCGACGAGCTGCCGTCGCAGGCGATCCGGCCGACCGACGGCCCGCTGGTCTGGCTGGTCGACGAAGCCGCCGCCGCCGCCCTGTCCCGTGCCACCGACCTATCCCACGCCGGCGGTGGATGACGCCGCCCGCCTCGCCGCCCTCGCCCGCCGCGCCGCCGACGAGGTGCGCGACGGGATGATCCTCTGCCTCGGCACCGGCTCGACCGCGGCGGCGGTGGTCCGCGAGATCGGCGCCCGGGTCGCCCACGGCCTGCGGATCACGGGGGTGCCAACGTCCGAGAAAACGGCCGCGCTGGCCCGGGATCTGAACATCCCGCTCCTGACCTTGGACGACGTGGACCGCCTGGACCTGGGCATCGACGGCGCCGACGAGATCGACCCGAACCTGGATCTGATCAAGGGCGCCGGCGGCGCCCTCCTGCACGAAAAGCTGGTCGGCCTGGCCTGCGACCGCTACCTGATCGTCGCCGCGAGCGAGAAGTTGGTCCCCCAACTTGGGATGCGGATGCGCCTGCCGGTGGAGGTGATCCCCCTCGGCTGGCGCCAGACCGCCGCCCGCCTGGAAGCGCTGGGGTTGCACCCGACCCTCCGCGCCCCCGACGGAGACGCCGCGCCGTTCGTCACCGACGGCGGCCACTACATCCTCGACTGCGCCCCGGCCCCCATCGCCGACGCGCCGCTGCTGGCGTCCCGGATCAAGGCGACGTCCGGGGTGGTGGAGCACGGGTTGTTCATCGGCATGGCGGATCGGGCGCTGACGGTGGACGGGAAGGGGCCGGTGACGGCGATAGCTTGTCCCTTATCTGGCTGACATCGGGGCCTCTGGATGGCTCCTAAGGCTCTTCGACTAGGAACGAGTTCCAGTATCGCCAGCGAATCGGCAGCTTTGCAGAAGGCGTTACCGGCTCCTTCGAGGACTGAGCCTTACGGGTTCATTGCGGCTCCGCGTATTTGGCCTCCCGAGGATGACGCTAGCGCCACCCGTTCGCACGTTCTAGCCTAGAATGTCGCAGACGGCGCAGACGGCGCAGGCGATGAGGACGGCGGCACCAACGACGCCATTGCCAACCGCAACCATGCGGGCACGATTGATCAGGAGATGCCCGCGTGGCTTCCAACAAGAACAAGCCGCAACCGGCCGAGAACAACGGGACGCCGCGGTCTGTGAAGGCGGGCTACGTCTTCAAATCCGCCTCGGAGATGCCGCGTAGTAAGCCCGATTACGTGGTTCAGTCGCCGACGCCGCTCGGGCAGCGAACGGTACCGAAGCCCAAGGAGTGCAAGTAGCGCCAGCGCGCGCCTTGACCTTAGGTATTGATCCTCGAGCGGCCAAATCGGAACGAGCACCGCAACGCTGAGGCAAACGACTTCGAAGAAGAGGGACCAAAGCGCCAGGGCCGATTTCCCTGCCGTTTTTTCCAGGATTGGCTCATTGGTTCGGTAGGCCTCGACGCACGCGTCGCCCAGCCACCGCTGTAAGTCTTCCGCGGTGAACTGCGTGCTGATCTCCTGCCATTGCTCCATGTCCGGCCGTTCGTCCCACCCCGTGTACTGAAACGACCAAACGTAGAAGACCGCCAACAACAGATAGAAGCCAAATCCCAAAAAGAGGGCTCCGAGGCCGATCGCACAATCCGTGATCGCACTTTGTCCGGTCGCGAGGAACCCGGCCGTGATCGGCAGGACGGTGCTTCCGATTGTGAAGTAGGACGACGACCTCGAGTCTATCGATTGCCGGTACCCATACTGCGCGTTAAGCCGCGCCATCGCAACATCGAAGTAGAGGACGTTGCGTGCCCGGATGCGCGCGCCGATGGACGTATCGTCGGATTCGATCGCGGGTGTCGCGATCGCACTCAACCAGGGGAGCATCCGCTTAAGCCAACTCGACATCGATCGGGTGCTCCGAGGTGCCGAAGCGGGAGATCCATGGCAGGGTACGTACGTACGCCATCAGGGGCGATCGTACCACGTTCTTCCCCAGCGGCAGGTGGACGGGGCAAGATCGACGGTCGCGACCCCCACTGGTGGTCCGGGACGCCAAAGATGGGCGCACGCCCAAACAACCACAGAAGGCGGTCTCGTGTCGGGCACGGTTCCTGCTATAATGGGTCGCAATCAGGGGGAGTAACCTCCGCCCATCTCCCGGGCGGTCCGTGGTCGACACTTCGCGCCTCGAGCGCCGGTCGCGGAGCGAGACCCTTCTCGCCGGTCAGACCCTGGCCCATCCGTTCGGATGCGGCCGGGGTTTTTTGCGTGCGCCCGGCCGCCACGCGAGAGGGGTCCGGTCGTGGTCGGCGAGGCGTTGCCGTGGGTCCTGTTTTTGGCGTTCGTGGGCGCGATGCTGGCGCTCGACCTGGGGGTGTTCCACCGCGAGGCGCACGCGGTCGAGCGGAAGGAGGCCTTGATCTGGAGCGGCGTCTGGATCGGGTTGGCGATCCTCTTCAACGTCGGGGTCTACGTTGTCCAGGGCGGCGAGGCCGGCTTGGAGTGGACCACCGGCTACCTGATCGAGAAGTCGCTCAGCGTCGACAACGTGTTTGTCTTCCTGCTCATCTTCTCGACCTTCGCGGTCCCGGCCGCGTACCAGCACCGGGTTCTGTTCTGGGGCATCGTCGGCGCGCTGGTGATGCGGGCGATCCTGATCGCCTTCGCCGGGGTGCTGCTGGGCAGCCTGCACTGGATGATCTACGTCTTCGGCGCGTTCCTGATCCTGACCGGGCTGCGGTTCCTGAAGGGGGAGCACGCGGCGCCGACGCTGGAGGGGAACCGGCTGGTCCGCCTGGCGAAACGGTTCTACCCGGTGACGGAAGGGTACGAGGGGCAGCGGTTCTGGGTCCGGCGCGACGGCGTCCGGTACATGACGCCGCTGTTCCTGGTCCTGCTGCTGGTCGAGAGCACGGACCTGGTGTTCGCGGTCGACTCGATCCCGGCGATCTACGCGATCACCGACGACCCGTTCATCGTCTTCACGTCCAACATCTTCGCCATCCTTGGGCTGCGGGCGCTCTACTTCGTCCTCGCCGGGTACCTGGCGGGGTTGAAGTACCTCAAGCCGGCGCTGGCGGGGGTGCTGATCTTCGTCGGGGCGAAGATGATACTGGTCGACGTCTACAAGGTGCCGGCGCTGCTCAGCCTGGCGGTGATCACGACGATCCTCTGCGTCGCCTTCGTCGCCTCGTTCCTGGCCCGCCGGGGCGGCGAAGCCGGTGCCGGGTACGCCCACTAGGGCGTGCCCGCGCACCTCGCCAAACGCATGGCCGGCGCCCCGATCACGGGGCCATTATGGGCGGACGGCCTCGACGATGCTGTAGGGCGAATCGGTCGGGTGGACGGCGATCCGGTCGAAGCCGGCCTCCTCCAACAGCGCCCGGTACTCGGCTTCGGTGCGCTCCTGGGCGCCGAAGAGGACCAGCATCAGCAAGTCCAGCAGCTTTGCCCGGTCGTAGGCGTCGCCCGGTTGGATCACGAGCTCGACGATCCAAAGCCGCGCCCCCGGCGCCATCGCCCGATGACAGGCGCGCAGGATCGCCAGGGCCTCCGCGTCGGGCCAGTCGTGGACGATGTGCGCCAGCACGTAGGCGTCCCCGCCGGTCGGCACCGCCGAGAAGAAGTCGACGGCGACGAGGTCGCAGCGGTCCCGCACGCCGGCCGCGGTCAAAAACGCCTCCGCCCCGGGGAGGACCTCCGGGCGGTCGGCGAGGACGCCGCGCAGGCCGGGGGTGGCCGCGACGGCGGCGGCCAACATCCGACCTTGGCCGCCGCCGACGTCAACAAGGGTGCCGACGGCGGCGAGGTCCACGGTGGCGGGCAGGATCCCACTACGCGCGTCCGCGCTCCCGGTCATCGCGGCGTCGAACAGCGCCCCCTCCTCTGGGTGCGCGGCGTAAAAGTCCCAGAGGCCGAGGCCGTGGACGCCAGCAAAGGCCGCCCCCCCGGTGCGCAGCGCCCCCGGCAACGCGTGCCAAGCCCGCTCGACGGGGGCACCGGTGATCGCCAGCGCGTAGGGGCGCAGCGAGCCCGGCGCGTCGGCGCGAAGGGGCTCGCCGAGCGGGGTCAGCGTCACCCGGCCCTCCGCGTCGTGGGCGACCAGGCCCAGGCCGGCCAGCGCCCGCAGGAAGCGGGCGAGGGTCGGGGCGTCGGTCCCCGTCGCCTCCGCCAGCTCCCCGGCGGTGCTCGGGCCGGCCGCGAGGAGGTCGGCCAGGCCGATCTCGGCCATGGCGCGGACCGCGTGGGTGACCCAGGAGGCGGTGATCAGTTGCATCAGCGCGGCGCGGGGCGGGAGCCCCTTGGTCCCCAACACCATGTCGCCCTCCTTCGTCCACCGGCCGGACGGTCGAGTCCATCTCGGACGGCCGCGGTCGGCCCGATGGCAGACCGCGATCCTACCGCCAGCGGAGGACGGCAGCAATGGTCACCATTGGCCGACCATTAACCGCTCGCCGTTCGTCGCGCCCGGCGATCCGGCGCCATAACGCCCGCCACGGGGCACCGGTTTGTGCGATCCAGGAGGATGACTTCGCGCACGGGTCGGTGGCCCTTGGCGGGGCGACCGGTGTGGGCGCTCTGCGACGGAGGCGGCGGGCAAGGGCCGTCCTCCCGCGCATCCGTTCGTTCGCGGTGTTTTGTAATTGGAAGGATCGCGCGCACCACCGTGGCGGATCCGCTCTAGACGGCGCGGCCGACGTAGACGACCACCCCAATCATCAGCGCCGCCGCCGCCGCAATCCGGGTGGCCACGTCCAGTGGGCCGTCCGACCGGCCGCGCAGCGGGCGGGGCAGCAGCCACCAGCGGTGTTTGTTGATCGGCAGCCAGGGTTGGATGCCGCGGATCGTGCAGGCGTCGCCGGCGAGGTGGGAGAGGACGCCGAGGCCGAAGGCGGCGGCGAGGAAGGCGGCGTCGACCGGGTCGAAGGCCGGCACCGCGAACGGGCCGATGGCGCGCAGGAAGAGCAGCACGGCGATTGTCGCGGCGGCGGCCACCGGCAAGCCGTGGGAGGCGCCCCGGTGTTTTAAGCGCATCAGCCGCCCGGCGTGACTGCGCAGATCCAGCCAGTCCGGCACCCCGCCGCCGATCCCGCCCCACCAGACGCAGCCCAGCGCCGGCACCGGCTCCAACCCGAAGCCGAACACCAGCGGCCCCGCCGCCACCGCGCCAAGGAGGGCGT
>CADCWE010000248.1:0-16699 GCA_902806325.1 uncultured Thermomicrobiales bacterium
CAGGACGCCGGAGAAGGCGCGGTCGTCGTCGCTGCCGCCGTCGGCGAGCGCGGCGCGGACCGCGTCGTCGTCGAGGCCATCGAGGCGACGGCGGATCTCGCGCAGGGGCAGGTAGGCGTCCTTCATCCGGCCGATCAGGCGCAACCGGTCCAGGTGGGCGGGGGTGTAAGCGGCGTGCGGACCGGCGGCGACCGGCGGCGGCAGCAACCCTTCGGCGATGTAGTAGCGCACCGTCCGCACCGAGACCCCGGCCGCCTCCGTCAGTTCGCCCAGGCGGAGCGTTGGTTCGGCGCGCTCCGGAGAGGGCCGGCGGGAAGAGGTGTCCATGCCCGCATCGTAACAGCACAACGTCATAGTGTCAACATCCGACCGGTGCTACAATCGCCCGCCGTCACACGGGACGGTGCGGCATCGGCGGCGGGGGCGGGGCGTGGCGGGCGAAGCGGGAAGCGGAACAGTCGCCGGCGCGGGGCCGCTGGCCGGGATCCGGGTGGTGGATCTGACCCGGGTGATGACCGGCCCCTACGGCACGATGATGCTCGGCGATTTGGGCGCCGACGTGGTCAAGATCGAGCAGCCGGGCAAGGGCGACGACACCCGGTCCTGGGGGCCGCCGTTCGTCGAAGGCGAATCGGCCTACTTCCTCTCCATCAACCGCAACAAGCGCTCGGTCGCGCTCGATCTCAAGCGCGAGGGCGGGCGGGACGCGCTCTGGCGCCTGCTGGACGGCGCCGACGTGGTGGTCGAGAACTTTTCGCCGGGCACCGTCGGCCGGCTCGGGTTCGGACACGAGGCGGTCCGGGAGCGCTTCCCGCGGATCGTCTACGCCTCGATCTCCGGCTTCGGTCAAACCGGCCCGGGGGCCAACCGCACCGCCTACGACCTGATCCTCCAGGGAATGGGCGGGATGATGAGCATCACCGGCCAACCCGGCGGCCCGCCGACCAAGCTCGGGGTGCCGATCGCCGACATCGCGGCCGGGATGTTCGCCGCCTCCGCGATCCTGGCCGCGCTCTTCGCCCGCGAGCGGACGGGAGAGGGGCAATACCTCGACACCTCGATGCTCGGCGGCCAGGTGGCGCTGCTGACCTACCAGGCCGGGATCCTCTTCGCCACCGGCCAGACACCGGAGCCGCTGGGCAACGCCCACCCGATCGTCGCCCCCTACGACACCTACCCGACCGCCGACGGCTACGTCAACCTGGCGGTTGGCAACGACGCGCTCTGGCAACGCTTCTGCGCCGCCTTCGCCCTGCCCGACGCCGCGGCCGATCCCCGCTTCGCCACCAACGCCGGCCGGATCACCCACCTCGAGCCGCTGAACGCGATTGTCAACGGGGTCTTGTCCGCCCTCCCGACCGCCGAGGTGGTCGCCCGCCTGGACGCCTTCTCCGTCCCCTGCGGCCCGATCCACGACGTCGCCGAGGTCTTCGCCGACCCCCAAACGCGGGCCCAGGACCTGGTCCAAGAAATCCCGCACCCGACGCTCGGCACGGTGAGTCTGACGGGATTCCCGTACCAGTTCCACGGCACGCCGCTGGCGATCCGCCTGCCGCCGCCGCTGCTGGGGCAGCACACCGCCGAGGTGTTGGCGGAGGCCGGGTACGCGGCGGACGAGATCGCGGGGTTGGCGGCGGCGGGGGCGATCCAGATCCGGCACCCATAGGACCGCGGGGTCAGGCGGCGTGGGTCGCCTGCGGAATCTCGACCATCGCGACGGTGCTCTGCGGCTCGGGAATCGGCAATCCGTCCTCCCGCATCCCGTCGAGGTGGAACGCGATCGCCTCCCGGATCCGGCGCGTCACGTCCTCCACCGTCGGCCCGGTGGTGACGCAACCCGGCAAATCCGGGACGTAGGCGGCGTAGTTGTCCGGTGCCCGCTCAATCACGACGGCGTACTTCATACAGGGTCTCCTTCCATCCTGCTTGTTTCTCAATCCTGTTCCAGGTCCCAGGGGGAGGATCATCGCCTGGGTGGCCTGGGACGGTCATCCGCCCGGGACGTTCCGGATGGTTGCACTGGCGGTGGTCGCCGCGGACCGCGACAAGGAACCATCCGTCGTCTTCCAGGCGCCGCAATACCTCACGAACCGTTGCCACCTGGTGGCGGTGGCAACCCCCCATCAATCGGATCACCCGCCGCCGGCCGCCGTCCCATCAGGTTCAACCGCCAATAATCCAGGTGGAACGGCGGCTCGTCCGCCGCCGCCTCATCGGTCAGCGTGTCCACGAACGCCGACCGTGTTTCCTCGTCCGGCAGGCGGGCGAGGTGGGCGCCGAGGATGACCGAGGTCAGGAAGTCGCGGTAGGCGCCACGGTCCGGCATCGTGGTCGGGGCGGGGACGACGGCGGTTTCGACATCGACGAAGCCGGCGGCGCGGAGGCGCTCGGCGGCGGTCTCGGCGTCGCTGAACTCCCACGGTCCGGGCCACCCGGCGAAGTGGGGGGCGTAGGGCGGGGACGCCATCAGGCGCCCGACGCGGCCCAGGAACGCGGCCAGGTTCGGGCCGCCGCCGCACTGGGCGACCAGCCAGCCGCCGGGCTTGAGCGCGGCGTGGAGGTGGCGGAAGAGGCGGGGGTGGTCCAACACCCAATGGAAGGTGGCGGTGCTGAAGACGGCGTCGACCGGCTCCGGCAGGGTCAGCGTTTGGAGGTCGGCGCGGCGGAACGAGACCCGGTCGCCGAAGCGCGGGGCGAGGTTGGCCTCGGCCTCGCGGAGCATGTTCGCCGAGGCGTCGACGGCGATCACGCGGCCCTCGGGCAGCCGCTCCAGCAGCTCGGCGGTCAACCGGCCGCTGCCGCAGCCGGCGTCGAGGACCGTCTCGGTCCCGCGCAGGGGCAGCCGCGCCAGCACCGGCTGCCCCCAGGCGACGTGCGGCGTCGCCACCCGGTGGTAGGTATCGGCGTCCCACTCGGCGGTGCGGGGTTGGCGTTGGGGGTCGGTCACGAGGCGTCTCCTTGGATGGCTGGAGGCCGGCGAGCCCTCACCCCGGCCTGCGGCCACCCCTCTCCCGTGCGGTGGACCGGGCGAGGGGACCAGACTCCATCGTTGGGGTGCCCAATCGTGGGAGCGCGGGCGGATCGTCCCCCAATGAGCGCGACCATCTCCCCTCTCCCGCGCACGGGAGAGGGGTGGCCCAATCGGGCCGGGGTGAGGGCGGGTCGTCCCCCGTCGCCCATACTACCCGTCCAACGCCACTCCATCGACCGTCTCCGGGGTGGCGGCGGGCGCGGGGTTGAGCGGGCTCCATTGGGGGGCGCCGGAGAGGCGGCGGTCGAGATCGAAGGGGAGGACGATCCCTTCGGGTTCGACGCCGGACGCGGCTTGGGGGTCGACCGGGTCGAGGGCGAGGACGTAGGCGAGGGACGACGGGCCGCCGGCGACGAAGACGGCGCCGCCATCGACCGACCAGGAGAGGTTGGACGAGACGGGGTCGGGGGTGGTCAGGGTGCGGGCTGGCCAATCGCCGGGGGCGCCGGAGGCGGCGTGGACGCGGACGGTGGTCGGGCCTTCGACGTAGGCGAAGCGGGTGCCATCCGGCGACCAGACCGGCATCGAGACGGTGGCGAGGCCGGGGTTGACCGTCTTGGCCTTCCCGGTCGCCGGGTCGAGGACGGCGATGGTGCCGCGATCGAACGACGTGCCGTCGGTGCGGCCGTAGACGACCAGGCGATCGGCGGTCGGGTCCGGCGACCAGGCGATCCGCCAGGCGGTCGGGGCGGCGCGGCGACCGAGGGAGACCAGGGCGCCGGTCTCGGGGGTGGCGATCCAGATCTCGGCGATCTGGGGGTGGGTCAGTTGGGCGATGCTGGGGTCCTGGCCACCGCCGTCGCGGACGACAAAGGCGAGGCGGTCGCCCGTCGGCGACCAGGTCGGCGAGGAGGCGTCGGCGAAGCGGCCGGCGGAGAGGTCGGTTTCGTGGCCGGTGGCGACGTCGACGACCCGGATCGAGCGGAGGGCGATGCCTTCGGCGAGGTCGTCGGCTTCGCGGGTGTAGGCGATCCGGGTCCCGTCCGGGCTCCAGACCGGGGGCGCGTAGGGGCGGAGGCCGGTCGCGAGTTGGGTCAGGTTCTCGCCGCTGGCGTCGACGACGAAGAGGCGGATGCCCGAGCGCGGGGTGTCGGGGTCGAGCGAGGCAAACGCGATCCGGGAACGATCCGGGTTCCAAACCGGCCAGGCGGCGGGGACCGCCCCGGTGACCAGGCGTTCCCCGGCGCCGTCCGGGCCGACCAGGTAGAGGGCGCGGTCGCGCGTCAGCAGCAGCGGGGCGTGTTCCCGGCGCAGGGTCGCCAGGCGGGCGGCGAGGTCGGGGTCGTCCGGATCCTCGGCGGCGAGGGTGGCCAAGACGCGTTCGGCTTCGAGCCAGTCCTGACCGGCTTCGGCGGCGGCGGCGGCGGCGAGGAGGGCGGCGGCACGGGCGCGTCGGGCCTCGGCCAAGAGGCGGGTCGCCTCATCGTCGCGGGGCACGGCACGGACCACGGGCAGGAGGGCGGCGATGGCGGCGTCGTGGTTGCCGGCGGCCAGGGCCAGG
Organism: uncultured Thermomicrobiales bacterium; assembly: GCA_902806325.1. Taxonomy (GTDB): domain Bacteria; phylum Chloroflexota; class Chloroflexia; order Thermomicrobiales; family UBA6265; genus CADCWE01. Next base: position 4,533 of record CADCWE010000248.1, read on the forward strand.
GCGGCGCCGGCGGTCGCCGCGCGGTGGGGGGCGAGGGCGGCGATCAGGTCGTCGCGCCGCTCTGGAGCGTCGCGGTAGCCGCCGGCGGCACCGAACGCCTCGATCGCGACCGGGTAGCGCCCGGTGGCGACGGCGGCTTCGGCCTCCCGGTATCGCCGGGCGTCCCGCTCCTGCTCGGCCCGGAACGCCAGCACGGCGAGCACGACCAACGCCACCAGCGGCGCCACGGCCAACGCCCGGCGCAGCCCCGGCATCGGGCGCGGCAGCAACCCGGCCGGGAGCGCGGCGGGCAGACCGACCGGCTGCCGGGCCAGCTCGAGGACGGGCGCCATCGTCGTTGCCCGGAACGCGGCGCCGCAACTCGCGCACCGGGACCCAGCCGGTCGGTTGAAGGCGGCGCAGGCGGTGCAGAACATGGCCGGGGCTCCCACGAGGCGGCAGTCAGTAGGCGGCAGGACGACGATTCCTCCGGCTCAGTCCTCCGTCCTCCGTCCTCTCCAGTCGTCCTGCCGCCTGCCGCCTGCCGCCTCAATCCCGGTCCAACCCCGTCCCGCCCACCGTCGGCGGACCCGGCGCCGGGGCGAGGTGGGTTGGGCTCCATTGGGGGGGGCCGGCGCCGTCGACGGCGGGGTCGAAGGCCAGGAGGAGGGGGACGAGGGTGCCGGGGGGGCCGCCGCGGGGGACCGGGATCAGGTAGGAGGGTTGGGTCGGGTCGAGGGCGGCGGCGATCAGCGCCTCCCCGTCCGGGGACCAGGTGACGAATCCGTGGAGCGGGGTCGGCACGGGGATGAAGAGTTCGCCCCGGGTGCCTGCGGTGCGGACCCGGACCTCGCGCTCGCCCTGGACGAAGGCGAAGCGGGCGCCGTCCGGCGACCAGACCGGGGGGTGGACGGATTGGGAGCGGGATTCGACATCCGTCAGGACGCCGGTCCGGGCGTCCAGCGCCCGGATCGTCGAGCGCTGGGGTTCGTACCAGGCGCCGGCGTGCTGGGTCCAGACCAGGAGGCGGTCCGAGACCGGGCTCCAGGCGACGCGGGACGCTTCCGGCAGGCGCCCGGCGGTCAGGTTGACCAGGTCGCCGGTGGCAAGGGTGAGCACGTAGACCTCGCCGTCGCGCTGGAGGGTGCCTTCGCCGGGGCTGGTGTAGACGTCGTAGGCGAGGAAGGCGATCCGGTCGCCGGTCGGGGACCAGACCGGGAACTGGGCGTTCGGCAGGTCGGCTTCGCCGGTCAGGTTGTGGTCCTGGCCGGTGGCGACGTCGACGGCGTGGATGCCGAAGAACGCCATCCCGCGGGTGCTGTCGTAGGTGGTGACGTGGGTGTAGGCGATCCGGGTCCCGTCCGGGCTCCAGACCGGCGGCACGTCGCCGTGGATGCGGTCGGCGAGGCGGGTCAGGCCGCCGCCATCGGCGTCGACGGTGTAAAGGATCTTGTTGACGTCGAGGTCGGCGCGGTCGGTGGAGATGAAGGCGATCCGGGTCCGGTCCGGGCTCCAGACCGGCCACCGCACCGGCACCTCGTCGACCACTACGCGCTCGTCGGCCAGGTCCGGGCCGATCGCGAGCAGGGCGTGGTCGCGGGTGACGAGGACGGGGGCGTGGGTTTGGCGGAGGGCGGCAAGGCGGGCGGCCAGGGCATCGTCGTCGGGATCGAAGGCGGCGAGGGTGGCGAGGGCGCGCTCGGCGGCCAGCCAGTCGCGGCGGGACTCGGCGAGGGCGGCCTGGGCGAGCAGGGCCTCGGCGCGGCCGGCGCGGGCGGCGGCGAGGAGGTCGGGGGCGTTCTTGTACGACGGCAGGTCGCGGGCGACCGGGAGCAGGGCGGCGATCGCGGCGTCGTGGCGGCCGGCGTCGAGGGCGGCCATGCCGTCGAGGTAGGCGAGGCGGTAGGGGGCGAGGGCGGCGACGGTTTCGGCCCGGCGGTCGTCGGCGTCGCGGTAGCCGCCGACGGCGCCGAACGAGGCGATCGCCTCGTCCAGGGACCCGCGTTCGAGGGCGGCTTCGGCCGCGGCGTACCCGGCGGCGAGGTCGGCCCGATCCGCCCGGAACCGCGCCACGCCGACGCCGCCGCCGGCCAGCAGCGCCAGCACCGGCACCAGCAGCAGGACCCGGCCAACGACGTGCTGGCGCTTCGCCCGCCGCGCCGCGACCGCCGGGGTCGCGCCCAACCCGCCGCCGCAGCGGGCGCACCGCCGTGCCGCGACCGGGTTGAGGGTGGCGCAGGCGATGCAGAACATCGGCGACCTCGGGTGAGGCGGCGTCGTGGCTCCGGGGGCTATGCTACCACCCCGATTTGGTGAGTGGAGATCCCCGTCGCGTCGCGCCGGAGCCGCAGGGTCGAGGCGGATCGCCCCCCCGCCCGGCTGCGCGGCCGGATCGTCCGTGGACGGAGCGTGTCGCCGCGTCCATGGACGATCCGGCCGCAACCGCTCGAACGTCGGAGCGATGGCCTCCAACGCGCACCGACCCGGTCAAAACCACAGGTCCGCCGGCAGCGTGTCGTCCAGCTCGTCTTCGGCGTCCTCCGGGTCGGCGACGGACTCTTCTTCGGGGGTCAGGAGGCGGGGATCGGGTTCGGGCATCGTGGGCGCTCCTGGGGCTGGGGACGGTGCGGGGCGCGGGGTGGGTCGCGGACGGAATCAGGATACGCCCCACCCTCGCGGCCCGGCCACCGGCGGCGCTATCATGCAGCGTTCACGATTGGATGGGCCGGGGGGCGGCGCGGACCGACTTCCCGGTTTGGCGCGGGTGAGAACAGGCGGGGGTTCGATGAAGTTGTTGCGGCAGGACATGGGGCAGGCGGTGGTCAGCCTGTCCCCGATCTTCGAGGGCGACGTGGCAACGCAAAATCTGGTCGCGGAGGGAGACGCGGCGCTCTTGCGGGTGACGGCGGTGACGTTCCGGGACGGGGCGCGCAACAAGCCCCACCGCCACAGCACCGACCAGGTGCTGGTGGTCACCCACGGCCGCGGCATCGTCGCCACCGACGACATCGAGCTGCGCGTCGGCCCCGGCGACCTGGTCCTGGTCCCGGCCGGCGAGCGCCACTGGCACGGCGCCGCGCCGGGCGAAGAATTCACCCATCTGTCGTTGCTGACGCCGGGGGAGATGACGATCGAGGACTGACGGAGACGGGGAGACGGGAAGCAACGACGAGTCAGTCGTGTTGGCGACCGGCGTCTCTACTTTCCGTCTCCCCGTCTTCCCGTCTTGTTTCGTCCCCCGCCGTGTGCCAGAATGGGGTCATCCCCGCGAGCGACCGACGATCCCCGCCGACCACGGACGTGGCGGAGGAACGACGCTGGTGAGGCGCGCGGGCGACGAGGCGGTTGCGGACACGGTTGGGGCGAGAACGATCGCCGACGGGTCCCGGAGTGGGGGCCACGTTCCCGGGTTCCCACCGGTGGTGGCCGCCCAGCCTCCCTTGCCGCTGCTGCGGCTGGCGGTGCGCTCCGGCGAGGACGCCTTCGCCCACCCGGCCGAGGTCGACTTCGCCCGCATCCTCACCTACTACCGCGTGCCGTGGGCGTACGAGCCGACCGCGTTCGTGCTCGCCCGGGCGGCGGACGGGCGTCCGACGCAGGTCTTCACCCCCGACTTTTACCTTCCCGACCAGCGCCTCTACGTCGAACTGACGACGATGCGGCAGCGGCTGGTGACGCGCAAGAACCGCAAGGTGCGGCGCTTGCGCGAGTTGTACCCCAACGTCCGGATCAAACTCCTCTACCGTCGGGATTACCACCGGCTGCTCCTCTCCTACCGGCGCCCAGCGCCCGACCCGGCGCCGCTCCGGCCGTGCCGCCCGGGCGCGATCCTGTTCACCGAAGCCGCGATCCGGGCGCGGGTGGGCGAGCTGGCGGAGACCATCGCCGCCGACTTGGCCGCGTCCCCACGGCCCGGCACCCCGCCCCCCCTGCTGCTGGGCGTGGGCGGTGGCGCCGAGGCATTCTTGGGCCTCCTGGAGACGGGGCTGGCCGCGCGCGGCGTGGCCTGCGAGACGGACAGGCTCGCGGTCACGCGCTACCGCGGCAGCGACGGCGCCTGCCGGGTTCGCGTCCGGCGCGGACCGCGCGCGGATCCGGCCGGGCGGCGGGTGCTGCTGGTCGAGGACGTGGTCAGCACCGGCCTCAGTCTGCGCTACCTGATCGGCTGGCTGCGGCGGCGGCGGGCGGCCGAGGTCTTGGTCTGCGCCCTGCTCGACCGGCGGGCGGCCCGCCTCTGCGACGTGCCGATCCGCTACGCCGCCTTCGAAGCGCCGAACCAGGTGCTGGTCGGCTTCGGCCTGCACCTGCGGCGGCGGTTCCGGGAGCTGCCGTACATCGCGCTGCTGGAGGACGGGGACGGAGTGGAGGGCGGGGCGTGAACGAGAGCATCGCGGTTCGTGCGGGTTGGCGAAGGAACGACCACCCCGATCTCGGCCCCGGCCGGGTACCCGTTGGGTGGCTTTCGCCGGCGTAGCCCAGCCTGTCGAGGCCGGGACCCGCTGGCGAGCCAACCAATTCGGAGAAAGGACGCGCCGGTGCCGGAAGCGCGGCTGTCCGTCGGGGTGATCGGGGCGGGGCGGATCGGGCGGTTGCACGCCGAGGTGCTGGCCCATCGGGTGCCGGGTGCGCTGCTGGCCGGGATCGTGGACGTGGCCGGGGCGGCGGCGCGGGAGGTCGGGGATCGGCTGGGGGTGCCCGCGGGCGACGACCCGGACACGTTGCTAGCGCGCGCGGACGTGGACGCGGTCCTGATCTGCACGTCGACCGACTCCCACGCGTCCTTGATCGCGGCGGCGGCACGGGCGGGGAAGCACGTCTTCTGCGAGAAGCCGATCGCCCTCGACCTGGCGACGATTGATGGCGCGCTGGCGGCGGTGGCCGCGGCCGGGATCCAGCTCCAGATCGGGTTCAACCGCCGGTTCGACGCCAACTACCGCCGGGTTCGGGATGCGGTCGCCGGGGGCGAGATCGGCCGCCCGGAGATCCTGCACCTGATCAGCCGCGATCCGGCGCCTCCGTCGCTGGCCTACGTCCGGGTCTCCGGCGGGCTGTTCTTGGACATGACGATCCACGACTTCGACATGGCGCGCTTCCTCCTCGGCGAGGAGGTGGTCGAGGTGTTCGCCGTCGCCGCGAACCTGGTCGACCCGGCGATCGGGGCGGCGGGCGACGTCGACACGGCGGTGACGACCCTGCGCTTCGCCTCCGGCGCCCTGGGCACGATCGAGAACAGCCGCCGCGCCGCCTACGGCTACGACCAGCGGGCGGAGGTCCTCGGCAGCCTCGGCGCGATCGCGACGGCCAACAACCACCCCAACAGCGCCGTCCTCAGCCGCGCCGGCGGGGTCCACCGCGATCCGCCGCTCCACTTCTTTCTCGAACGTTACGCCGAGAGCTACCGGGACGAACTGGCCGCCTTCGTCGCCGCCGTCCGCTCCGGCGCCCCGGTGCCGGTCTCCGGGGCGGACGGCCGGGCGCCGGTGGTGCTGGCGCTGGCGGCCCAACGCTCGGTGATCGAGGGGCGACCGGTGCGGGCGGACGAGATCGGGGACGAATCAAACATCCGTTCCATTGACACCGTGTCAGGGGGCACCTAGACTGCTCCTCATCCACCGGCTGTACGTACGGTTGCGGCGGGTCTCCAGGCGGCGGCTGGGGTTGACGCCGCGACAGACCAGGGTCCACCACGGACCCGCTTTTGGGGGGCGGGAGAGGCATGGCGGTGTCGAGGATGGTCGAGGTTTCGGAGAACCAGCGGCGGACGCAGGACCTGGTCACCACCCACGATCTCGTGGTCCGGGGGGTCTCGGTGGTGGCGCTGATGCTCTCGTCGCTGCTGGCGCTGCTGGCGATCTGAATCCGCGCCGCGCGGGCGTCCGCGCCGTTGGCCGGGCACGCCGGCAAGGGGAACCGCCGCCATGGGAACCGCCGTCTGGTTGGTGCTGATCCTGACCCTGATTTCCCTGATCGCGGTCGGGGTCGAGAATCGGCGCACGCTGTAGCGCGAGGAACGCGACCGGTCGAAGCACCAGGGGACGCGGGGGGCGGCATCGCCCCCCGCGTTCCTGCGCCCGGCGGCGCCGCGGCGGGCAACGGGCCCGGTCGCGCGGCGCCAGCCGGGTCGGTTGCTCTCTGTTGCCTGGTTCGGGCCGCCACCGTTGGCGGGGCGGTCGGCGGATCCTGGAGCGCCCTCGGGCGGCGCGGCGCGGAGGAGAACGGCGATGGCGGCGGAGGCGGAGCACGGCGGGGCGCGGCCGGCGGCGTTGGTGACCGGCGCGTCCGGTGGCATCGGCCGCGCGCTGGCGACCCAGATCGCCGCGGTCCGGACCGACCAGACCCTGGTGTTGGTGGCCCGACGGGCGGACGAACTGGCGCGGGTGGCGGACGACCTGCGCGCCCGGCACGGGGCGCGGGTGGAGACGATCGCCGCCGACCTGAGCCTGACGGCGAGCCCGGACGAGGTCCTGGCGGCGGTCGCGGCCCGGGGATTGGCCATCGAGACGCTGGTCAACAACGCCGGGTTCGCCGGCTTTGGGCCGTTCGCGGAGACGGACCTGGGCCACGAACTAGGCATGATCCAGGTCAACATCGCCGCCCTGACGCACCTGACCAAGGGCGTCCTGCCGGGGATGCTGGAGCGCCGCCGGGGCCGGATCCTGAACCTGGCCTCGACCGCCGCGTTCCTGCCCGGCCCGCTGATGGCGGTCTACTACGCCTCCAAAGCCTACGTCCTCTCGTTCTCGGAGGCCCTTGCCGAGGAGCTGCGGGGCACCGGGGTGACGGTGACGGCGCTCTGCCCCGGCCCGACCGCCACCGGGTTCCAGGAGCGGGCGGCGATGGAGGAATCCAAGCTGATCGCCAACCGCCAGCTGATGGACGCGGCGGAGGTGGCGCGGATCGGCTACGCCGCGATGGTCGCCGGCCAGCGCCTGGTGGTGCCCGGGCGGCGCAACGCCCTGCTGGTCCAGGTGCCGCGCCTGCTGCCGCGGGCGATCCTGCCCCGGCTGATCCGCCGCGCCCAGGAACGGGGCGACCGCGGCTGAAGTCACCGGCTCGGCGCGCCGCCGACGAACGGCGGCGCGCGGTTTATGGGCCGCATTCGCGCGACGAAGCGACGTCCGGTCGAGCCGGATCAGTCCGCCGGGACGGCCGCCTCGGCGACCACGGACAGGGCCTGCTTGAGGTCGGCCAACAGGTCGTCGACGTGCTCGATGCCGACCGAGAGGCGAACCAGGGTGGCCTCGACCTCGGCGCCGGTGCCGGCGACGCTGGCGTGGGTCATCAGCCCGGGGTGCTCGATCAGGGATTCGACGCCGCCCAGGCTCTCGGCGAGCTGGAAGATCTTGGTTTGGGCCGCCACCGCCGCCGCGGCCTCCAAGCCGCCACGGGTGGTGAACGAGACCATGCCGGAGAAGTCGCGCATCTGGCGGACGGCGACGGCGTGGTTCGGGTGGGTTTCCAGGCCGGGGTAGAACACCCGCTCCACCGTCTCCTGCTGGCCCAGAAACGCCGCGACCGCGCGGGCGTTGGCGCTGTGGCGGTCCATCCGCACGCCGAGGGTCTTGATCCCGCGCAGGGTCAGCCAGCAGTCCATCGGCCCCGGCACCGCGCCGGCCGCGTTCTGGTGGAATTTTAAGGACTCGAAGACGGCCGGGTCGTTGCCGACGACGGCGCCGCCGACGACGTCGGAGTGGCCGCCGAGGTACTTGGTGGTGGAATGCAGCACCAGGTCGGCGCCGTGGGCGAGGGGTTGCTGGAGGTAAGGGGAGGCGAAGGTGTTGTCGACCACGAGGCGCGCCGGGTGATCGGCCAGGAGGTCGGCGACGCCGCGGATGTCGACGATCTTGAGGTACGGGTTGGTCGGGGTTTCGACCCAGACCAGTTTGGTCTGGGGCCGGATCGCGCCCCGCACCGCGTCGAGGTCGCCCATGTCGACGAGGGAGAAATCGATCCCCCACGGGGCGAGGACCTTCGCCACCAGGCGGTAGGTGCCGCCGTAGGCGTCGTCGGAGAGCAGGACGTGGTCGCCCGGGCGGAGGAGGTAGAAGAGGTTCTGGGTCGCGGCCAGGCCGGACGCATACACCAGGCACCAGGCGCCGCCTTCCAAGGAGGCGAGCGCGGTCTGGAGCGCGGTCCTGGTCGGGTTGTCCGTCCGGGAGTACTCGTACCCCTTGTGGATGCCGACGGCCTCCTGGACGTAGGTGCTGGTCTGGAAGATCGGCGTGATCACCGCGCCGGTGCCCGGGTCCGGGTCCTGACCGGCGTGGATGGCGCGGGTCTCGAAACAGGCGTTGGCCCACTGGTCGTCGTTCATGCTTGCTCCTCGCCGGCGATGCGGCTGCCGTTCAACGTCCCAAGCGCAACGAGGCGACCTCGATCGCGAGATCCGGTACCACCGTCGCGCGGGCGATCTCGGTCGCCTGCTCGACGCGCGCGTACCGGTTCCCTTCCGGCTCGGTGTGGATCAGGATCGTCTGCGCGGCAAGGTCGATCAGCCAGCACTCCGGCACGCCGGCCTTGGCGTAGACCTCCAGCTTGCGGCCCCGGTCGGAAGCTCGAGAATTCCGCGACAGGACCTCCACGACGAGGTTCGGCGCGCCCTCGATCATGGATTCGCCGATCAGGTGCTCGCGTTCGTTGAGGATAACCAGTAGATCGGGCTGGACGTAGGTGTGGGGACCCAGCCGGACATCGAGCGGGGCGATGAACACGTACCCGATCCCGGTTCTGGTCACGGCCTGACGAAAGCCAGCGAAGAGCTCTTGCAGCCCCCACTGGTGCCGCGGTGACGGCGACGCGACCAAGACGAGTTCCCCCTCGATCAGCTCGTAGCGGTCGCCGCCCTCGCGGGCGCGGCAGAGATCGTCGTAGGTCTTGGGATGGACGGCGAGCGCCATGCCAGCACCACCTCGTGAAGGGAGGGCAACGGACGGGTCGTCCGCGCCATGCTACCGTCGCCGATCCTAGCGGCCCATCGCGCTCCGCAGCAGATCCGGCACCTGGAACGGGCTTTCGGCGACGCGGACGCCGGCGGCTTCCAGGGCGGCGACCTTCTCGGCGGCGGTGCCGGCGCCGCCGGAGATGATCGCCCCGGCGTGGCCCATCCGCTTGCCCGGCGGCGCGGTGCGGCCGGCGATGAAGCCGACGGTCGGTTTGGTGACGCGCTCTTGGATAAAGCGGGCCGCGTCTTCCTCGTCGGTGCCGCCGATCTCGCCGATCAGGACGATCGCCTCGGTCGCCGGGTCGGCCTGGAACAATTCCAGGGCGTCGACGAACGAGGTCCCGATCACCGGGTCGCCGCCGATCCCGACCGCCGTGGTCTGGCCCAACCCGGCCCGGGTCAGCGCATCGACCACCTCGTAGGTCAGGGTGCCGGAGCGCGAGACCAGGCCGACTGGCCCCGGCGCGTGGATGAAGCCGGGCATGATCCCGACCTTGGCCTGGCCCGGCGTGATCAGCCCCGGGCAGTTCGGTCCCAGCAGGCGGGCGCCCTTGGCCTTGACGTGGGCGAAGACCGGCACCATGTCGTTGACCGGGATCCCTTCGGTGATGCAGACCACGAACGGGATCCCGTTGTCCACCGCCTCAAAGATCGCGTCCGGGGCGAACCGGGCCGGGACGTAGATGATCGAGGCGTTGGCTCCCGTCTCGGCGATCGCCTCGGCGACGGTATCGAAGACCGGCGCCCCGGCGACCGTCTTGCCCCGGCCACCGGGCGTGACGCCGCCGACGACGTTGGTGCCGTATTCGACCATCTGCTGGGTGTGGAACGAGCCTTCCCGGCCGGTGATCCCCTGGACCAGGAGGCGGGTTTCGCGGTCGATCAGCACGCTCACGAGTCCTGCCCCCCGGCCGCCGCGACGACCTGCGCCGCCGCCTCGTCCATCGTGTCCACGGCCGTCATCCCGGCCTCCGCCAAGAGGCGCTTCCCTTCGTCGGCGTTCGTCCCCGCCAGCCGGACGACGATCGGCACCGTGACCTCGACCCGGCCGAGCGCGTCGCGGATGCCCTGGGCGACCACGTCGCCGCGGGTGATGCCACCGAAGATGTTGATCAGGATCGCGCGCACGTTGGGGTCGGCGGTGACCAGCGCGAACGCCTTGGCGACCTGATCGGCGCTGGCGCCGCCGCCGACGTCGAGGAAGTTGGCCGGCTCGCCGCCGTGGAGCTTGACCGCGTCCATCGTCGCCATCGCCAACCCGGCGCCGTTGACGATGCAGCCGATGGTGCCGTCCAGCTTGACGAAGGAGATCCCGCCCCGGCGGGCCTCGACCTCGGTCGCGTTCTCCTCCGCCGGGTCGCGGAGGTCCTCCAGCCCGGGGTGGCGGAAGAGCGCGTTGTCGTCGAAGCTCATCTTGGCGTCGAGGGCCAGCCAGTCTCCGCCCTTGGTCAGGACCAGGGGGTTGATCTCGGCCAGGCTGGCGTCCTCGGCGACGTAGGTCTTGTACAGCCGCGTGGCGACGCCGGCGAACCCGGCGACCTTGTCGGCCGGGACCCCGAGCGCGAAGCCGAGCTCGCGGGCCTGGTAGGCGTGGAAGCCGAGGGCGGGGTCGGCCAGGCGGCGGACGATCTTCTCGGGCCGCTCGCGGGCGACCTCCTCGATGTCGACGCCGCCCTCGGCGGAGGCCATGACCAGGATCCGGCGGTTCGGCCGGTCCAGCACCACGCCGAGGTAGAACTCCTGGCCGATGTCGACGCCGGGGACGACCAGGACCCGGTTGACGGTGTGGCCGCGGATGTCCATGCCGAGGATCGCGCCCGCCTGCTCGGCGGCGTCTTCGGGGGAGCGGGCGAGCTTGATCCCGCCGGCCTTGCCCCGGCCGCCCGTGTGGACCTGGGCCTTGATCGCGACGGTGCCGGAGTCGGCGCCGAGGTCGCGGGCGGCGGCGGCGGCCTCATCGGGGGTGGTGGCGACCCTTCCGGCGTTGGTCGGGATGCCGTGGCGGGCCAGCAGCTCGGCCGCCTGGTACTCGTGGACGTCCATCGTCGGGCGCGCTCCTCCCGTGGGCGGTAGGCGGTAGGCGGAAATCAACCGGCGGTGCTGGCGCGGGGCAAGCGGTGGGATCGTAGCACACGGCCGGGGCGGGTCCGAACGGCGGGGAGTGGCACCGCGCGGTGCCCATTCGCGGTTCGGGATCGGGGACCGGCCCGCCGCGATCCTGGCCAACACGCCGCGCGCGATGGGGGCGATCCCTGCGGCGGCGACGCCGGATCTGGGGCCAGTCGAGGAGCCGGAGCCCACGGAGGCCGACCTGCTGGCGGCGGTCGCGGTGGGGCCGGGGCGGGGCCGGCGGGTTCCGGGGTCCGCTGGTGCTGGCCCAGCCGCCGGGCGAGGACTACTGACCGGGGTGGGGGCCGCGTTGCCGAAATCGGACCGCGAGCGAGGGAGGAACGGGCATGATCCGAGCGAAGACGGGCGTTTCGGGGTGGCCGTTGCCTGGCGCTGCTGGCGCTGCTGCTGCTGATCTCGACGGGGGCGGCCGGGGCGCAGGACGCGGGCAACGGGGCGGACCCGCCGCCGGGGCCGGTGGTGGTTGAGCACGGGGCGCTGCCCGACGCGCTAGAAGAGCCGATCCTGTCGGAGTTGTGGGAACTGGCGGTCGGGGTGGCGGTGGTGCCGCTGGCGACAGCCGCGATCGACCGCCGCGGGTTCTCGAAGCCCAAGCAGCGCGGGGTGATGATCGCGACGGCGGCGTTCATGGTCCTGGTCGGGTCGGGGTTTCGGGGCGAGTTGGACGACTGGCAGTTCACGGCGACCGCGATGTTCAACGGGATCCTCGTCACCCAGACCGCCTACGTGACGCTCTGGAAGGCCCCGATGTTCGGGAACGTCATCGCCAAGATCGAGGCGGCGACGGGGGGCGATCCGGTGGCGGTGCAGGCGGCGCTGCGCGACGGGGTGGCCGCGGCGCGGCCCTAGCCAACGCCCCCGCCCGGTGCAATCATCGGGGTGCATCTCCAAGGGCGCGCCAGAACGAACGAAGCGCCGACGCGGGACCCTCCGGTCGGCGCTTCGTCGCGTCCGGGGGTGGCAATTAGATATCGACGACGCCATCCGCCAACCACACCGTTTCTGGGTTGCTGTCCTCTTCTTCTTCCGCGTCGGCGCCGTCCAGCCCAAGCCGGTACTGACCGGGACCTAAACGAGCGAAACGCCCGGACGATTTCATCAGGGCCAGGATGTTTCC
>CADCWE010000248.1:16709-17080 GCA_902806325.1 uncultured Thermomicrobiales bacterium
TGGCTGTCGCGCCGTAGACGCGGGACATCGACGCCCCACTCTACGGGCGAGGCCGGCGAGGAATCCCGCGCCGGCCTTTCCGCTTTCGAGCGGTTTCGGGTAAACGTTCGAGTAGTACGCCGCCGGCGGACCATCGCCGGTTGCGTCGTTTTGCAATAATAGCAGGCCCGCTGGTGCTGGGTACCCCCATGCACGGCAGCCGCTCGGAGACAGGAGGACAGACGTGCCCATCGACGAAACCACGCCGACCACTCCACCCGGAGACCTCCATTCCTCTGCCGAGATCACCGGGCACTTGGGCGTTCTCCCCATCGTGAAGCCGCTTCAGCTAGGCCGGTCGTGATGGCGGGCCAGCGCGACCCGATCCAGTT
>CADCWE010000249.1 GCA_902806325.1 uncultured Thermomicrobiales bacterium
GGCCGCGCGGGCGACCCGGGCCGCCGGCCACCGCCCGGCGGCGGGCGCCGGCAGCGGCGTCCGCCCGCTCGTTCTCGGACTCGTGGTCGCTCCGCCGCAGGCTCCGGACCTCGGCCCAGGAACGAGCGCCAACTGCTGAAGCCACCCCCGCCGCCGCTGGTAGCCGCGGCGGGGGTGGTGCCCGGTTCGATGCAGGCCGATCAGTCGATCTCGAGGTTGCCTCCCCCGAGGACGCCAGACCGCGCGTAAACGACGGCTCCGGGATCGACCTCAAAACCCGTCACCGTCGTCGTGGAGAGCTTGATGGAGAATTCGTCGCCCCCTGAGGGGGCGCGGTTTCCGTCGTTGTCCCGCACGACGGCCTCGAACCGGCAGCGCGGTCGGTCGGGGTCTGGACGCGGTCCGGCACATTCGGCGGGGAATCCGGACGGCGGGGAGGAGGTCAACTCGTACTGCCCCAGGAAGATGAGCTCGTGTGCGCCCGGTGGCGGCTCCTCCCCGATGCAGATCATCGATTCGAGCACGGGGTCCACCGTGTCGGCCTCGCCGTGGATGGAGAAGGGTCCGCCCAAGGGGGAGGTGCCGTGGTCGGTGTAGTTCAGTTGGATCCGCAGTTGCCCCGTCGGCGGATTCAGGTTGTAGCTGGCGGAGGACCGTTCGCAACTAAAGGAGAACCCGAGCGTCGCCTGCCCGGAAAAGAGGATCGCGTCGGGGGGCAACCATCCACCTCCGCGACCGGTACAGCCCGCCAGCGTGGCACTCAGCAGGAGCCACAATCCGAGCTTCGCGAACCGGGCAGCAGGTTTGCGCGGAAACGACCGAGTCCCCATGGCTCTCCTCCCAACCGCGATCGCTCCTCCTGGGCCACCCTTCTCCTTCCCCCGTGGAGGGGTAGCAGTGTTCGTGCCAGGGGCGGAAACCGCACGACGTGGCCGGCTCGGCCGGGCAACGGTGCGGCAAAACCCTGGCCGGGGCACCCACTCGATGAATCCATGGCGAGTGAACGGGGGGAGCCAATGGCCTACTCCGAGCCGGTCCAAGAGCAACGCCGCTGTACGGCCACCCGGACGGACGATGCGCCCCGCCGGGCCTTCGCGGCCTGGGGCAATCCGCTCCAACGGTGCGGCGGCCACGAGGGCGCTCGACGGGCCGGCCCTCCTGCCACTACGCGGCCTACGATTGGTCACATCGCCTCGGTGGTGGACTGTGCCGGTGGCCAAACGTGCCGTGACCAGAGCCGAGAGTCGGAGTCAAGCGGTCGGATCGCTGGCGGGGCGCTCGGGACGCGGTCGGGGCACCGGCGCCGGGGCGGCCCAATCGGGGGTCCGGGGCTTCCTGTCCGTTTCCGGCGCCGAGGTCTACTGTCCGCAGAGTAACCTCAGCACAGGTGCAACTCGGCCCAAGTCCGGATAGTGTGCAATAAAAAGGCATTTGACACCGTTCATGCGATTGCGCTCATCACAACAGGGTCGTGACCTGGAGGATCGTTCGGGCGACGATCCCATGATCCTGAACCTCGACGGCGAGGTGAGGAGGATGAATTGGACGGACAGCGGTTTGACACCTTCGCACGGCAGTTCGCTTGGGGGACGAGCCGGCGGCAGCTCCTGCGTGGAGTCCTTGCCGGCGTGGGAGCGGCGCTGCTGAGTCGGCCCGTCCGGGCCTGAGACGGTGAGGAAGCCTGCCCGGTGGCGCTCGACCTCTTCGAGCCCTGCCCAACCAAGGTCGCGATCCGTCACCGCACACGTTCTGAGCCCAACCCGTACTACTACATCGAGGTCTGCGCCGATGCCGTCCCGATCCATGCGGCGCACGGCGATCTCGTCGGCTGTCCGAACCTGCAGGTGATCGACCCGGAGACGTGCGCGTGCGTCTGCCCGGTCGCCGCCATCGCCTGTCCGCAAGGCGAGATCCTCGATGAGGCGACCTGCGCTTGCCAGGCGACCGACTGCGCGGGCATAGGCGTCGCCGGCGACCACCTCGGCAACCCCGCCTGCACGACGGCGGAGCACCCGTTTTGCTGCGGCGTCACCGGCCAATGCGTCGACCGAGATGCGATCCGTTTCGACGCGGTGTGCTGCAAGGGAACGGGGTGCGAGCCCGGCGAAACCTGCTGCAACCCTACCTGCCGAACTCCGGAGTTCTTCCTCTCCGACCCCAACACCTGCGGCGGCTGCGCCGTAGCCGCCTGCGGCGTCTGCGCCCCGGGCGAGCAGGAGGAGCAAAGGTTCGAGTTCCAATGCGGGGCCCGGATCGACTACGACGGGCCCGGCCAATACGAGGTCGAGGCGTGCTGCAACGGGGCCGGCGCCTACCTCAGCGACGACCCCGCCCACTGTGGTGCGTGCGGCAATGCTTGCCGGCCCGGAGAGCAATGCATCAACGGGGGTGCATCGCCGCGTGACCTAGCGAGATAAGGAGTTCGGCGACGCCGGTCGCTGCGGCGACCGGCGTCGCCGTAGGCAGCCGGGGACAGCTGGGATTCCCCTACCCCCCACGGCGTTGACCAAGACTCGTCGGACAAGTGAACCACAAGGCGATTCCGCCCTACCCGTCGCCGCCCTCGAGCGCCGCCGCCACCCGCGCCCGCTCGTCGTCGGTCAACGCGAACGCCGCGTCATCCCCCAGCCGGCGCCCCTCCATCGCGTCCCGGATCGCGTGCGCCAGCGCGCCCTCGCCGACGCCGTCGCGGCCGTCGGCGATCTCGAACCAGCCGAACACCGGGTGGACCACCGGATTCCGGTCCGGCCCCGGCCCATGCTTGGGTCGCTCCTCGTCGCCTGCCGCCCACCGCGCACCGCCGGCCTAGCCGGTGCGGTCCGGCGGGGGCGGGCTCTGGTCGGCGGGCGGGGCGTCGCCGTGGCGGTGGACGATCTTCCACTCCCCGTCCTCGCGCCGGTAGACGTGGGTGACGCGGAGGACGTTCGGCGCGACCGGTCCGCCGTCGATGGCCACGACGGAGCGCTCGAAGCCGACCGTGTAGGCCAGGTCCCCGCTGACGCCGGCGGCGACGAGCTCGAAGTCGTACGCGGCGCAGTCGGAGAACCGCGACGCGACCCAGCGGAAGGTCCGGCTCACGTCGTCCCAGCCGCGCTTGTTCGGCACGGCCGCCCCGAGCAGGGTCACCGGGTCGCGCGTCGACCACATCGCCAGGCGCGGCCCCGGGTCGCCGTTGTGCATGGCCTCCTCCGCCGCAACCTGGCGGGGGAGGGTGGTGGACAGGAAATCGTCGAGCTCGCTCACGGATGCCTCCCGGATCGCGGACCAGTCCGAACTCCGGCAGAGGATCGCCGAGGGGCGGCGGGGGCGCAAGGGGCACACGCGAAACGGCCCCGAGCCGAAGCCCGAGGCCGTGGAACGATGGGTGGGGGCGGGCAGCGCCGGGGTCAGGCGGTGGCGGGGACGGGCGCGCCGGGCTTGTAGACGAACGGGGTCCGGACGCGCGGAGCGGGGGGGCGCTTGGCGGCGCGGACAACGAGGCGGTCGTTCTGGGCTTCGCGGAGCAGGTCCTGGCGGCGGGCGTCGGCGACGGCGGCCAGGGTGGCGGGGTGGGAGTTGGTGAACACGGCGGCGTCTCCTGGTCGCTGGCGACGGGGGCGTCTCCCCTGTCCTGCAACCAGAATAGGCGGCGCGTGCGGCGCGAGAACGACGGAGATGTTGCGATCCGGTCACGGGTCAGCGACGATCCGATCGGCCCGCGATGGGGTCCCAACCGGGGCTACGACGCCTCATCGTCCAGGTAGTACGTCATGCTCTGCAGGGCGCTGACCGGGTCGATCTCGCGGGTGGTGACGCCGGGGGGGACCTTGAGGACGACCGGGGCGTAGTTGAGGATCGCCCGGGCGCCGCCGGCGATCATCCGGTCGGCGATGTCCTGGGCCGCCACCGCCGCGACCGCGACGATGCCGACCCGGATCCCGCGCTCCGCCATCACGTCCGGGATCCGGTCGTACGGCAGGATCGTGATCCCCTCCACCGCCTGACCAAGGTGGGCCGGGTTGCGGTCGAAGATCGCGCCGATGGTGAACGACGAGGGACCGAAACCGCGGTAGTGGGCGATCGCCCGGCCGAGGTTGCCGTAGCCGGCCAGGGCGACCTCCCACTGCCGGTCCAGGCGCAGGATGGCGGCGATCGCTCCGGCCAAAAACCCGGTGTCGTAGCCCTTGCCCTGCTTGCCGAACTTGCCGAAGTACGACAGGTCGCGCCGGATCTGGGCCGCGGTGACGCCGATGTGGGCCGCCAGCTCGTCCGACGAGACGGAGCCGATCCCCCGCTCGTGCAACGCCCGCAAGGTCCGCACATACACCGGCAGGCGGCGAATCACGATATCCGGGATCGGGTCGGGGGGATCCGCGCCGGGGTTGGCGACGCCGGGAGCGTCGAAGGCAGCGCCGCCGATCGCATCGCGTCCGTTCGGCATCACCAACGCCCCGGACCCGGAGGTCGGCTCTCGCTCGTCGGCGTGCGCGGAAAGCGTCGAACTCACCGGTTCACCATCGGCCCGGCGCCCCGCCCCGGACCACGCGCCCCACGATCCGCCATCGCGGCCGGGGCTGCTTCGTGCGAATCTTCACAAGTATAGCGCGCCGCGGGGAGGCAGACGGCGCGCACGACCGGGGAACGCTACCCTGCGTCGTCCCAAAACACGCGGCGGAACTCGGCGGTGTCGTAGTAGCCGACCAGGTTGACCAGCAGGCCGTTGGCGGCGCGGACGATCACCACCTGCTCGGCGATGAGGTCCTGGTCCAAAGCCGGGGAGTATTCGCGGACCACGAACTGGACCGCCGCCCGGTCGCCGTCGCCGATCGCGTCGGTGACCTCCCAGCGCGCCGTCGGGTAGGACGAGACGACGCGGCCGAAGTAATCCACGATCTCGTCGGCGGGGCGGATCGGGTCGTGGTGGGGGAGGGCACGAAAGGTGGCGTGGTCGGCCAGGGTGGCGCGCAGGCGATCGGGGTCGCGGGCGTCCAAGGCCTCGAAAAAGGTCCGCGCCAGCGATTCGGCCGTCGCCGCGCCGGACCACGCCATCCCCATCGTTCGCTCCCGCCGCTCGCGCTCCATGGCTCCCTCCATCGGGCAGACCCCGGCCTAGCGGCGGGTCCCGGTCGGGACCAGCTTCAGCAACTCGTCGAAATGGACGCGGGAGGCCGGGGCGATCCCGTCGCGCGCCCCAACCCGGTCCAGCGCCTCGTCCATCGCCCGCAGCCGCCGTTCGTCGTGGGCGGCCAGCCGTTCGGCCAGGGCGCGGATCGTCCAATCGTGTTCGCGGCGGCTGATCCCGGTCCGCTTCCAGGCATCGTCGGGCAGGCTCCGCAGCAGGGAGCAGGTGCTTTGGCGCAGGCGCCGGAACTCCGCCATCACCTCCAGCGGCGATGCGTCGCGGTCCCGCGCCTCCCGCACCGGATCGCGCCCCACCGGCGGCAGCTTGTCCAGGTCCGGGTTGTTCTGAACCGAGATCAGGTGCAGCAGCGGGAAGACGCGCAGTTCCTCGTCCCGCATCGCCAGCAGCAGGTCCTTGGCGGAGGGTTCGCCGAGGCGCACGGTCCGCACCAACCGGATCGGGTCGTGGATCGGCGTCAACCACCGCGAGAGGTGGTTAATCGTGAAGTGGAGCCGGATGATCAGCGAATCGTTGTCCAGATCGCCGAGCTTCGCCCGGTCCGCGGTGACCGTTGCCATGGGCTTCTCCTACGGAGACGGAAGGCGGAAGGCAGTCGAACGGCGTGGCCGGTTGCTCGTCGGAGTTGCCGGCCGTCGTCACTTCCGACTTCCGACTTCCGACTTCCGACCTCCGACCCCGTCAGGCCAGCGCGTCCCGGATCTGCTCCAGGTGCTCCTGGTCGTGATCGGCGATGCGGTCGGTCATCCAAGCGAGGGTGACCGGGCCGTAGGCGGCGTGTTCGGCGACGCGGTTCCAGGCCTCAGGAGGAAGGTCCCGCAGCAGGTCGACCATCTCCGCGCGCAACGCGCGGAGATGGTCGGCGACGGCGTGCGGGTCCTGACCGCGGTAGTCGCGCTCGATCGCCCACAGTTCGTCGTCGAAGGTCGGCAGAAAGGGGCGCTCCTCGTTCAGCACCTGGCGCACCCGCGCCAGAAAAATCTCCTCCCAATCGCGCAGGTGGGGCAGGATCTCGACCACCCCCCAGCCGCCGTCGCGGGCCGGGCGCAGCAGGGACTCCCGCGGGTGCCCGTCGAGGGCGCGCCCGAGGTCGATCGGAAACGCTTCCAGGGCGGCGACGATGGCCTCGGTGGCGCGACGCGGCGCGGCGGTTGTCATCGCCGCCGCCGCGGGTTGCGCCTCACCGGCCCGTTCCCAGACCCCCATGCCGCCCCCGTCTCCGTCTCCGTGTCCCTCTGCCCGTCGCCACCACGATCGCGCAGGATGGCGAGCGGCGCTTCGCCGATCACGGCGCCGGGACGACCCCGGCCGTCGGCGGCGGCGATCCGCCACGCCCGCGCGACCGGCGGCGCGGTCGCCAGCGAAACGATCACCATCAGCGCGTCCGGGTAGTACGCCTCTCCCAAATCGGTCGCGGACGGGGTCGCCGCGGTGGCCGGGTGGGAATGCACGATCGCCCCGAGACGCCAACCGCGGTCGTCCATCTCGCGTAAGGCGGCGATCACCTCCACCGGGTCCATTGTATACCGCGTCGGGGAAGCGTCGAGGTTGGTGCCGGGAAAGTACCGAGTGCCCGTCGCCGGTTGCCCTTCCGGCGCTTCCGCCACCGCCAGTAACCCGACCGCTTCCGCCGGGGCGTCGCCTTCGAGGTGGGCCAGCACCTCGGACCACAGCCAGCCGGGCACACGCAAGCCGACCGGCGGAGTCTCCACCGCCGCCCGATGCGCAAAGGTAAACGCGTCCAGGTCGTCGCTCTCCCGTCCCGCCCGGCGCCGGTCGCTCGCTCCCCGTGGGCTACACTGCCCGCCGATCCGGGCGCCGCGCATTCTAGCGCCCCCGGGCGGCGACACGCCCGCCGCCGTCCCCACCACGAAAGGACCGCCGGTGCCCCCGCTCCTTCGTCTGCTTGTCGTCATCGCCGTGCTGGCCACCGGGCCGACGTCCGGCACCGCGGCGTTCGCCGGGACCGCGCCCGCGACGCCCGCCGCGTCGCCGGCCGCCGACCCCGGCACCGATGAACCGCCCACCGACCCCGACGCGGCGCGCCACGACCCGGCGTTGCTGCCAGCCGAGCGCGCCGCGGTGCGGGCCGAGACCGACGGCCGCCTCTCCGCCTACCGGATCGCGGCCACCCTCGTTCCGGCCGACCCGGGTCTCCCGGGCGCGGTCGAGGGCACGCTTGACGTGGATGTCCTGAACGACACCGCCGCACCCCTGGCCGAGGTGTTCCTGCGCCTTTACGCCAACGACGACGAATACGCGGACGGCGCCATGAGCGTGCGCGACGTGACGGTGGACGGCGCCCCGGTCGAACCGGTGCTCGAGGTCGCCGAGACCGTGGTCCGCGTACCGCTGCCGGCGCCCCTGCCGCCGGAGCGGCGCGTCACCCTGGCGCTGGCGTTCAGCGCGGTGATTCCGGTCGATCCGGATGGCAGCTACAACATCTTCAGCGTCCAACCCGGGCGCGGCACCTGGGCCCTGGCCCACTGGTACCCGGTGCTGGCGGGCCGCAACGCCGACGGCACGCTCAACCTGGACCCGCCGAGCGACTTCACCGACCCGGTCTTCACCAACACCGCCCGCTACGACGTCGCCCTGACCGCCCCGTCGGATTGGGTCCTGGTCGCCACCGGCGTCGAGACCGGCGCCGACGAGGACCCCGTCACCGGCCAAACCACCCACCGCTACGTCAGCGGCCCGGTGCGCGACTTCACCGTGGTCGCCGACGACGACTTTCTGGTCGTCTCGACCGACGTCGACGGCACCCGCGTCACGTCCTACTTCAACCCCGGCTCGGAAACCGACGCCGACAACGTGCTGACCTACGGGGCGCGGGCCCTGGCCCTGTTCAACCAACAGTTCGGCGCCTACCCCTACGCCGAGTTGGATCTGGTCCAGGTCGGGCTGCGCAACGCCGGCGGCGTCGAGTGGCCGCAGTTGATCTTCATCGAAGCCGGCTACTACGGGAACGCCGAACTCGACCCCGAAGCGAGATGGCTGGAGAACGTGGTCGCCCACGAGGTGGCGCACCAGTGGTGGTACGCCCTGGTCGGCAGCAATCAGTACCGCCACGCCTTCATCGACGAGGGCCTGACGAACTACTCGACGATCCTCTACTTCGACGAGACCTACGGCCTCCGCGAAGGTCGTCGCCAATTGGAACGCTACCTCGTCGGCCCGTACGCCCGTCTCTTGGCCGACGGCAACGACCAGATCGTGGACCGGCCAGCGGCCGAGTTCCCCGGCGCGAGGACCTTCGTCACCGCCATCTATTCCAAGAGCGCGCTCGGGTTCTGGGCCATCCGGCGCGAGATCGGCCGCGCCACCTTCTACGACGCCCTCCGCGCCTACGCCGCCGAGCACCGCTTCGGCGTCGCCACCCCGCCGGACCTCCGGGCCGCGCTCGAAGACGCCGCCGGCCGGGACCTCGACGACCTCTGGCGTCGCTGGTTCGAGGAGGCCCGGGGGGCGGAGGACATCGAACCCGGTGGGTAACGTCGGCGCGGCGCGATCGCTCCAGGCGGTCGTTCGTGGTGATCGATCGCGGCGTGGTCGTTCGACGCGGACGAGCGCGCGGTTGCGGCGCGGTTGTTCGACGAGGACGAGCGCGCGGGGTTGATGGCCCGCGCACCTCGCGCACTCCGCGCCTCACGCACCCGGCCGCCAAGCCTCCCCTACCGCGTCGGTTTGTTCCGTTGCAACAGCGCCTGGTCCAGCACGTCGTCGATCTGGTCGTAGCTGGTCAGGAAGCTCTCGCCCTGGACGTAGCCGCGGGCCTCGTCGGCCTCCTTGTGCTGCTTGGCCAGCCAGGGGGCGAGCGGCGCGAGTTGAGACTCGTTGATCGCGGCGTAGTTGACGAGCGCGGTCCGCTCGTCGGGATCGGGAACCCAAACGCTGTTGGTGTCCGTCGCAACCACGTGGGAGACGGTCGCGTAGCCCTTGCGCAGGGTGGCCTCCCGCCGCTCCGCCCGCTTCACCACCTCGTCGAAGGAGCCGAGCAGACGCATCGCGTGGACGGACCCTTCCTTCGCCTCGGCCCGGTGGTCGATCGCCTCGGCCGCGGCGACGCCCTTGCGTCCGCCCTTGCGCAGCAGCTCGTCGAGCGTGGCTCGGGCCCAACCCACCTCACGCACCACGCCCTTGAACTCGCGGAACACGGCGTCCGCCTGCTCGGTCGCTTGCTCGAGCGCGTCGAGCGCGACCTGGAGCGCGTTGGCGTTGCGGTCGTCCTGGATCTGGGTCAGCTTGGCTTGGGCCGCTTTGAGCTGGGTTTGGGCGACGAACAGGCCGACCGATTCGTCGTCGCCTTCGATCAACTCGGTACCGATGAACCCGGCGACGCCGGACGCCAGACCCGGGATCGCGGCCACGGGGTTCGCCCACATGGTTGGGTCGGCGAGTTTGAGCGCCGCCCCGAGGACGATCCCCGCGCGGCGCTTCCGCTCGGCGATCTTGGCCTTCTCGTCGGCGACCGAACCTTCGGCGGCGGTCACCTCGCGCGCGGCCTTGGTCTCGGCGGCGGCCAGGATCGCCCCGTGGGCGCGCCCGGCGGCGACCGCGATCCCCGCCTGGGCGGCGCGGACGGCGGGCATCTTGGCCGACAGGTTGTCGTGCGCCCGGACGTAGCCTTGGACCGCGTTCTGCGTGTACTCGCCTTTTTCGTCCTTGGCCGCCTTGCCGACCGCCGGCGCGGCCTTCTTCACCGCCGCCAGGTCCTCGGGCGCCCGCCCCTCCGACATCTTGAGGAAGCCGACCTCGTCGCGCCATTCTTCTCCCAGCGCGGCCGAGCGCGCCAAGTCCTCGAACAGATCCAGCGCGTCGTCGTTGAGCCGCCCCCCGTTGAAAACCATCGTTTGCCGCAACGGGAGGGCATGGATCCCGATCGTGACGCCCGGATCGAGCTCCCCGACCGCGATCACCGCGCCCGGTGCCGGATTCGGTCCCCGCGGCGCCCGCTGCACCGGCCCACCGACCCGTCGCGCGATCGCCCGCTGGGCGTGCCGGTTCCCGTGGCTGGACTGCAACCCGGCCACGGCCGTTCGCCCGGCGTCCCCGCCCCGCGCCAGCAGCGCCGCCGAGCGCTCCGGCCACCGCGGCGAGCGCGGCAGCCGTTCGTCCTCCGTCGCGGCGCCGGGGAGAACGCGCCGCCGCGCGACGGGACCGTGACCGCGGTGATGCGCTCGGGCGCTGGCATGATCGGTCATCGAACGGATGCTCCTGGCTGCCGGGATCCGGCGTCGTCTCGCGAACGGAACGCCAAACGATTCGACCGCGGTGGCGGATTCGATTGTAGTCAACGGCATCGTCCCTTGCATCCGTAGCATTGCCGAACCGTTGTGGGACTCGGACAGCCCGTGGCAAAACGGGGTTGACCGATGGCTCGGCGATCC
Organism: uncultured Thermomicrobiales bacterium; assembly: GCA_902806325.1. GTDB lineage: Bacteria > Chloroflexota > Chloroflexia > Thermomicrobiales > UBA6265 > CADCWE01. The sequence continues at coordinate 10,510 of CADCWE010000249.1, forward strand.
GCCGCCGACGACGGTAGGACAGATCGTCACAAGCGTCGCACCCCGCAACCGGGTGATGGGGTCGGCGATGACCGAGTACGTCGCGGTCGCCGGTGCCGCCCCGGTCCGCACCATCGGATCCCGCGAGCCGGTTACCCCCCCCGCCCAACCAACTCCCGCGCGATCCGCTCCGCCGTCGCCTTGTCGTCGGGGGCGAGGTCGCCGTCGAGGACGAGGTCGCGGAGGTGGTCCTTGACGTGCTTGATCCAGATGCCGGGACCGCGACCGAAGAGGGCCATCAAATCGTCGCCGTCGAGCGGGCTTTTGAGTTGGGCGAGGGCGTGCTCGGCTTCGAGGCGGGCGATGTGGGCGCGGAGGGCGGCGATCCGGGCGGCGGCGGCGCGCTGCTTGTGCTCGCGGGCGGAGGTGACGTCGGCGGCGGCGAGATCGAGCAGGTCGTTGAGGACGTTCACCGGCTCGCTCGCTTCGAGGGCGAGGCGGCGGACGGCGCTGTCGGTCCAATCCGCCTCGTAGGTCGCGGGGCGGCCGTGGAGTTCGACCAAGCGGGCGACCGCCATCCGGGTCGCGTTGTCGGCGCCGAGGCGGCGGAGCAGCTTCGAGGCAAGATCGGCTCCCTTCGCCTCGTGGCCGTGGAAGCTGACCTCGCCGCGGTCATCGACCGCGCGGGACAGCGGCTTGGCGGCGTCGTGAAGCAGGGCCGCCCAGCGCACCGCCGGGCGGGCCGGGGCGCGCTCGACCACCCGCTTGGTGTGCTCCCAGAGATCCTTTTCGCGGAATGCGCCGGGGGCGCCTTCGATCGCCTCCCGGGCCAACGGGGCCAACTCCGGCAGCGCGATCGGCAGCAGGCCGGAGGCGAGCAGCGCGTCCAGGCCGTGGCCGGCGTACCGCCCGAGCAGCAGCTTGGCGGATTCGGCGTAGACGCGCTCCTTGCTGATCCGGGCCAGGTTCGGCGCGCCGCGGGCCATCGCCGCCGCGGTTTCGGTCTCGATCAGAAAGCCGAGCTGGGCGACGAAGCGGGCGGCGCGGAGCAGGCGCAGCGGGTCCTCGGCGAACCGCTCGTCCGGGTCGCCGACCGCGCGCAGGATGCCGCGCCAGAGATCCGACTGGCCGTCGAAGGGATCGGCCAGCGCGCCGGTGGCGGCGTCGGCGGCGATCGCGTTGGCGGTGAAGTCGCGCCGCGCCAGATCGTCCTCGAGCGTTTGGCCGAAGGCGACGACGGGGTGGCGGGTCTCGTCCGGGTAGTGCTCGGCGCGGTAGGTCGTGATCTCGACGGAGATTGGGGTCGCGTCGGGTTGGTCCCCCGCGAAGACGAAGCCGATGGTGCCGAACCGCTCGCCGACGGCGAACACGGCCTCCGCCCCGGCCCGTTGGCCGATGGCGCGGGTACTGGGGGGATGGGCCGAGGTGGCGAAATCGAGGTCCAGGGCGGGCACGTCCCGCTCCAGCAGCACGTCCCGGACGATCCCGCCGACCAGGAACAGCTCCTCCCCACCGGCCGCGAACGCCTCCGCCAACCGGGCCACGACGCCGCGCTGGGCGGCCGGGAGCCGGTCCAGGAGCGACGGTTGGCGGTGGTAGTCTTGTCGGTTGGAAGGGTCGGCCACGGTCCGGGTCCTGAGCACCGTCGAGCCATCAATCGCCAGAGTGTACGCCACGCCACACGTCCGTTTCCCGATCCGGCAGCGGCACCGGACCGGGCGCCACGGCGGGGGCCGGGGTGCGATCATTGGCCCCAGCGGGGCCGCGAAGAGCGTGAAGGAGCGCGGCGGCGATGGGCGAGGCGAACACGGCGGGCGACCACAATCGCTGGTCGTCCCCCATGGGACCGGCGGGTCCGAACAGGGACGGGACGGCGACCTGTCCGGGGAAGCCCCCGAACCCCCCAACCCTGAACTCGGGGACCCTTCCCCCCGGTCGCGGGGGAAAGGGGGCTGGGGGGTTCGGGGGACTCCCCGGCAACGCCGCTTCGATGCCTCCCTCCGTCGGTCTCTGGACATGGGCGTCGTGCGCCTTTGTCGCGGCGCTCGCCCCCCAAACCGTCTCCGCCCACGCCCGCTGGTTCACCCCGGAGGGGCCGTATTCCGACCCGGAATGGGGCGACCTCTTCTCCCTGCCGGTCGGGCTCGCGCTCCTCTCGATGGCCGGGGCGATCCTGGGGTTGCGGGCCTGGCAAGGGATCGTCGGCGATCCGCTTTGGCCGCGCCCGCCGTTCTTCCAGCGGATGGAACCGGCGGCGGCGGCGATCCTCGGGGTGCAGGCCGCGATCACGATGATCTTTATGGCGAGCCGCCTCAACCTGTTCGTGCCGAACCTGGAATTGCCGGAGAACGCGGTCGGGGTGCTGATCGCGGGGATGACCGTCACCGTCGCGTTTTCGTTCATCACCGGGGTCTTGACCCGGGTCGGCGGGGCGGCGGCGATCGGGCTGGTGCTGCTGGCGCTCGGCTTCGGGCCGTGGTACGAGGTGGCCGAGCAGGTCATCTTCGTCGGCATCGCCCTCTACTTGGTCGCGGTCGGCCGCGGCGTGGTCCGCTACGGCGCCGACGCCGAGGACGACCGGACGCCGTTCAGCGACCGGCTCCTGCCCCACGCCCTGACGATTCTGCGGGTCTCGGCCGGGATCTCGGTGTTGATCCTGGGCTTCACCGAGAAGCTGATCAACGCCGACCTGGGCGTGGCGTTTCTGCAGGAGTACCCGCGGTTCAACGTCGGCCAGGAGATCGGCCTCGCTTGGTTCACCGACCGCCGGTTCGTCTTTGCGATCGGGATCGTCGAGGCGACGGCCGGGGCGGCCTTGATCTCCGGCTACCTGACCCGGGTGGTGATCCTGGGCCTCTGGATCCCGTTCAACCTCGGGATCGCGTTCCTGCCGCCGACCGAGCTGATCGGCCACCTGCCGATTCTGGCGACGATGTACGTGCTGCTGGTCCGGGGCACGGAGGGTATCCCGCCGCCCGAAGCGGCCGCTTCCGGTGCCGGGTTCCGCCCCGATCCTGGGCAGCGCAGCACGGCGGTCGCGGCACCGGCCCGGCCGCGGGCGACGGGGTGAGCGACCGGATAGGGTTGTCGCGGCGATGGCGCGACGGATCGCGCTCCATGGGCAACGATTGCGATTGGTCCCGCCCGCTTGGGGGTCATGCTGAGCGCGGCGACGCATCGCCTGTCGGGGCAGCGTCGTCGTTCCGGCGAAAAACGGCGCCCGCGGGCGAGCGATGCTTTGCCGCGCCCAACATGACGGAGGGGGGTCCGGCGCGACGCGACGCGGGCTGCGACCCCGCGGCGCCGGCCGCCACCCCGACCACCGCCCCCCTCCTCGACATCCGCCACCTCTCCGCCTCCTACCGCGAAGGCGGGCGCACCTTGCCCGTCCTCGACGACGTGGCGCTGACCGTCGGCGGCGGCGAGTTCGTCGCCCTGATCGGCCCGTCCGGCAGCGGCAAGAGCACCCTGCTCGATCTGGTCGCCGGGTTGGCGGACCCGGACCGCGGCGAGATCCGGTTCGGCGGTGGCCCGACCACGGCGCCGGGGCGGCTCGGCCGCGCCGCCTACATGCGGCAGCGGGATCTCCTCTTGCCGTGGCGGACGGCGCTGGACAACGCGGCCGTGGGGTTGGAGGCCGGGGGAACGGCACGGCGGGCGGCGCGGGCGGCGGCCCGGGCGCGCTTTTCCGAGTTCGGCTTGGCCGGGTTCGAGGGCGCCTACCCGGGCCAGCTCTCTGGCGGGATGCGGCAGCGGGTCGCGTTCCTGCGCACCGCCCTGCTCCGGCGCCCGCTCCTGCTGCTCGACGAGCCGTTCGGGGCGCTGGACGCGCTGACGCGGGCGGCGATGCAGGAGTGGCTGCTGGACCGCCTCGACGCGGAGGGCGATCGGCGACCCGCCGTCCTCCTGGTCACCCACGATGTCGAGGAGGCGGTGTTGCTGGCGGACCGCGTTGTCGCGCTGACGCCGGCGCCGGGGCGGGTCGCGCGGGTCGAACCGATCGCCCTGCCCCGGCCCCGGCGCCGCGAGACGGTCACCGACCCGGCCTTCGTCCGCCACAAGGGGGCCTTGCTTGCGGCGCTGGGCCCGCTGCCGGGGAGCAGGTCGTGAGGGCCGCGCGGTGGGAATGGCTGCCGCCGCTGGGCCTGGTCGCGCTCGCGCTCGGCGTTTGGGAGGGGTGGGTGCGGGCGGCGGGGACGCCCCGTTGGCTGCTGCCGCCGCCGTCGGCGATCGGGCGGGCGCTGCTGTCGGACCGGGCGCTGCTCTGGCACCACGGCGGGGTGACGCTGCGCGAGGTGCTGCTCGGGTTCGCCCTGGCCCTGGTCGCCGGAACGCTGCTGGCGGCGACCATCGACGCCTCCAGAACCGTCGAGCGGGCGGTCTACCCGCTGGTGATCGCGAGCCAAACGGTGCCGATCCCGGCCCTCGCACCGCTGCTCCTGATCTGGTTCGGCTACGGGTTGCTGCCGAAGGTGCTGGTGGTGGCCTTGATCGGCTTCTTCCCGATCTGCGTTAACACCGTGGACGGGCTGCGCGCCGCCGACCGCGAAACGCTGGCGCTCTTGCGCGGATTCGGCGCCGGGCGGTGGACGCGGTTCCGCCTGGTCAAGCTGCCGGGGGCGCTGCCATTCGTTTTTTCGGGGGCGCGGGTGGCCGTCGCCGTCTGCGTCATCGGCGCGGTGTTTGCCGAACTGGTCGGGGCGCGGGCGGGGCTGGGCCACCTCCTGACCCGGTCGGCGGCGCAGTTGCTGACCGCGCGCGTCTTCGCCGCGATCGTGGTGCTGGCGGCGATGGGGATCGGCCTGTTCGGGCTGGTGGCGCTGGCGGAGCGGTGGCTCTTACCGTGGCGGCGGTACACGACGGGGACCGGCGGGCGTTAGCGCCCCGTTTTTGCGCCACGGCCACCGAAGCCGCACCCCGTTGCGCGCGAAGTCGGCGCCGGGGCCGTAGGCTGGGGGAGCGGAATGGGACCGCCGTGACGACGCCAGCGATCCGTGCCCGCCCCGCCCACGGCGCCGGTTCGCCGGCGCGGACGACATCGCCGTGTTTGTTCGTTCGGTCCGGCGGCGATCGTCCTCCCCCGTGGCGTGTTCGTGTGGGGTGACCGCGAACCCCCAAGAGGGTGCCCCGAATGCCCGTCTTGCTGGCAACCGAACGCCTGATCCTCCGCCGCGTCACCGAGGACGACGTCATAACTTGGTCGCGCTCGACGGCGATCCCGGCGATACGGTACCTCACGGGCAGTCCGGCGACGCCGCGGGAGGACGTCGAACGGGACCTCCTCCCCGCCTTCCCCGGCTCCTTTGCGCGGCGACCGGGGCGGCTTTTGGGCGGCCGTCGCCAAGGAGACGGGCGGGTTCCTTGGCTGGTTCCACCTCCGGCCCGAGGGTGGCGGCGATCCGGACATCCCGGAGCTGGGATACCGCCTGCGCCGCACGGTTCGGAACCAGGGGCCGGCGACCGAGGGATCGCGGGCGCTGATCGCGAAGGCGTTCGCCGACCTCGGCCCTCGACAGGTGGTCGCAGTCACGTACGGGGAGCACGGTGCGTCCCGGCGGGCGATGGCGAAGTCGGGCTTGGCGTTGGTCCGGACGTACCGCCTGATGCCCGAACGGTTGGCGAGCTCCGGCCCCGATGCCGCCAAGCGGTTTCCCGGGGACGACGTCGAGGACGCGATCACGACGGACGGATGGGAACGGCAGGGCCGCCGAACCGTCGCCGGCGGGGTGCCGGCACCGGCCCGCGCGCGGTGCTGAGGGTGTGGCCCACGGAAATGCGCGGGGGCCGATGGGCGGGTGCGGTACGCTGGCGGCGCGACCCATCGAGTCGACGCCGAGGTGCCCGCCATGGCCGACGATCCCACCCGCTGGCGGATTGCCGTCACCGCCGTCGAGGTCGACCTCCGCGCCTGGCGGCGGGCGCACCCCGCGGCCGCCCTGACCGAGATCGAGCAGGCCCTCGACGCGCGCCTCGACGCGGCGCGGGCGGGGCTGCTGGCGGAGGTGGCGGCCGATGTCCCGGCGGCGGAGGAGCGCTGCCCGGCGTGCGGCGGGAGGCTGGTGCGGCGCGGCGAGCGCACCCGGACGCTGCGGACCCGCGGCGATGCGCCGCTGGAGTTGACCCGCGCCTACCTGAGTTGCCCGGCCTGCGGGGCCGGGCTTTCCCCCCCTCGATGAGCGCCTCGGCCTGCGATCCGGCAGTCCGCTGACGCCGTGGCTGAGCGAAAGCCTCGCGCGCCTGGGGGCGAACGTCCCGTTCGCCGAAGCCGCCGCGTTGCTGGCCCACTTCACCGGTGTGCGCGTGGGGGCGGAAACGGCGCGGCGGCTGACGGAAGCGGCCGGGGCGGCCCAGGTCGCCGTGGAGGCGGCGGTCGTCGCCGAGTTGGAGCGCGCGCTGCCCGCGGCGCCGCGGGGACCGGCGGTCCAACTGCTGAGCGTCGACGGGGCGATGGTGCCGCTACGGGCGGGCGTCTGGGCCGAGGTCAAGACGCTGGCGGTGGGCGCGGTGGGCGCGGTGGGCGCGGTGGGCGCGGTGGGCGCGGTGGGCGCGGTGGGCGCGGTGGG
>CADCWE010000250.1 GCA_902806325.1 uncultured Thermomicrobiales bacterium
GTGGGGTCGAACGCCTCTTTCCGGGCGTCCGTGTGCCGCATCAGACCCCGGAATGGGGCGGTCAACCCGACACGGTGGCCGAGTACCGGGCGGCCGCCGTGTCTCGCACAACACTCCGCCGATACGGTGGGATACCGCACGAACCTCGGTTGACGCGTTCAGGTGGTGCCCCCTATGATCCCCCGACGCGCCTCGACGGCTCGACCACGGCACGGACAGCGTTGTCCGCTCTCCGGGCGCGCACCAGCGCGCCTCGCGAACGGGGCACCGGGCGAGTCCGGTCGTGCCCGGCTCCCCGATTCCCCAACGTCGCCTCCCCGGAGATGCCATGACCGCGGCCCCTTCACTCGCGACGCTTGCTCCAGACTCCTTGACGGTGCGCCGTGGGACGCGCTCGTTCGCGCGCCGGGCGGCGGGGTTCGGGCCGTCGCCGTGGGCGGAGGTGGGGCCGTGGTTCGACCGCCATCCCGACCCGATCTTTTTCGGCAACGGTGCCCCGGCGCCGGAGTTGGTGCCGGTGGCGCGCCTGCGCGAGGCGACGACCCGCGCCTGGGCCGACGCGCCCGGTGCACTCGGCTACGGCGATGTCGCCGGCTACCCGCCGCTACGCGGTTTGATCGGGGCGCGGATGGCGGCGCGGGGGATGGTGGCCGACCCGGAGACGCTGGTCGTCACCAACGGCAGCCAGCAAGGTATCGACCTGATCGCCCGTTTGTTCCTCGATCCCGGCGATACGGTGATTGTCGAAGGTCCGTCGTACCTCGGCGCGCTTCAGGTCTTCGACGCCTATGAGGCGGCCTATCTGGTGGTGCCGATGGACGACCAGGGGCTGGACGTGGCCACGCTACGGACGATGCTTGCCGACCACGCGCGGCGGGGCGCCAGGCCACCGAAACTGCTGTACACCATCCCGACCTTCCAGAACCCGACCGGCGGCTCCATGAGCCGGGAGCGGCGGGAGACGCTGCTCGAACTCGCCCGGTTGCACGGGATCGTGATCGTCGAGGACGACCCGTACGGGGAACTCCGCTACGACACTGGGGCGCCAGAACCGGCGCTGCGGGCGCTCGATCCGGAGGTGATCTACCTCGGCACCTTCTCGAAGACGATCGCGCCGGGGCTGCGCGTCGGCTGGATGGCGCTGCCCGAGGACCTGGTCGAGCCGGTGACGACCGCCAAGGAAGTGGCCGACATCAACAACGAGCGGATGACTTCCCGGGTCGTCTTCCACACCGCGCGCGGTTTTCTGGACGGGCACCTGGACCGGGCGCGAACGGCCTACCGGGCGCGGCGCGACGCGCTCTTGGTCGCGCTGGACGAGCACCTCCCGTCGGGATCGAAGTGGACCCGGCCGGGCGGCGGTTTCTTTGTCTGGGTAACGCTGCCGCCCGGTCTGCGCGTGGACCGGGTGATCGTCCCGGCGGCCGACGCGGGGGTGGTGTTTTTGCCCGGCGCCTGGTTCTACCCCGACAAGCGCGATCCGTTCACGCTCCGGCTCAGCTTTTCTGCGCTGCCGCCAGACCGGATCGGGGAAGGCATCCGGAGGCTCGGCGGCGCGATCTCGCGCACGATCGACGCGGCGGTTTGAGCCGGTCCTCCGCGCCGGTGCCCGTCCGCCCCAGTGTGCTACCCTCCGCGGTTGGCATGGAGCGACCGGCGGGTCACGGGAACGAGGCGGCACCACCGCGATGCGCGATCTTCTCGACCTGGACAACGGGCGCCTCTGGCTCCTGATCGGGCTTTGCGTGGCGACGGTTTTCACGCTGGAGCGGGCGGAGCAGGCGGTCGAGGGCGCCTGGCCCCACCAACGGCGGGCGGCGCGGCCCGGGCCGCGCTCCGGGCTGGGGCAGGCGATATGGGGCCTCGTCGCGCTGCTGGTGCTGTCGGGGCTGATCCTGGCGATCCTGAACGTGGCGGCGCTGATGGAGTGGGACCGGGCGCGGACCGACGCCCAGGTGTTGGGCAGCGCGCTGCTGGGTTTGGGGTGGTTGGTGTTTCTGCTGGCGAGCCTGGACCGGTTGCCGGTGCGGCGGTTCCTGGGCAACCTGGGCGCCGTCGGGCCGCTGACCTTGATTCTGCTCCTGATCGCCGGGGACGCGCTGTTGACCGTGGCGTTGTTCGACGTCCTGCCGCCGTGGGACGAGGTGCGGGGGGCGCTGCCATTCGTCTGACCAGGCAGGATTCCTTGGCCACCTCGATCGCACCGTGCGGGGTGTTTAATGCCGCCGTCACGGCCGGGGATGCCGACGGCCCTCAAGACCGGGTAAGCTGATCCTGGCACGAACGCGCGCGTGGGCGCGCTGGAGACCGCTCGCGGGTTTTGCCGCTCCCCAGGGGCACTTGGCAACGATGTCACCCCAGGAACCCGCCGCCGATCGCCGCCACGACGAGGCCGGATCCGGTCTGGACCCGGGCGTCGGATCGGCGCCGTCCCCGATCGAGGAGCCGACCGCGATCGAGCTGGGACCGACCGGTGCCCCGTTGGGGTTGGCGACGGCGCCCGACTTCGAGGCGGAAGCGGTCGCCGAGGACGACGGGGCACCGGCGCCAGGCGCCCAGACCCCGTCGACCGTTCTTGCCGCCGCTCCGGTGGATCGACGGAGCGCCCGCCGCGCCCCGCCGTGGAACCAGACGCGGCGGGGCGCGGCGGGCGCGGTGACTGCCGAGCCGCATCCGCCGCTGATGGACGACGAGCGGTTCCGCGTCTTCTGGCTCTCGCGCCTGGTCACGCAAACGGCGCAGGGGGCGCTGCTCTACGCGCTCCTGATCGTGGTCGTCGACCAGACGGACCGCTCGTTCTTCAACTCGCTGTTCGTGATCTGCTCGATCGTGCCGTCGTTGGCGTTCGGGTTGCCGGCCGGGATGGTCGCGGATGCCCTGCCGCGGCGCCCGTTGCTGGTCGGGTTGAACCTGATTCGCTTCTTCTTCCTGGTCTTCCTAGTGGTCCGGGAGCCCTCGCTGCTCGGCATCTTCGCCACCACGCTCGCGATCTGGACGATCCACCAGTTCTACTCGCCGGTCGAGAGCGCGGCCCTGGCGACGCTGGTCGCCCCGGCGCGCTACACCGCGGCCCAGGCGCTCTCCAACTTGGCCCTGACCCTGGCCCAACTGATGGGCCTGGTGATCTTGGCGCCGGTGCTGCTCAAAACGGCCGGGCCACGCCCGTTGTTCGCGCTCTGCGCGGCGCTGTTCGTGGTCGCGGCCGGGTTCACCATGCTCCTGCCCCGGATGGACGACCACCTGGTGCCTGGCACGTCCAGCGCGCGGCAGGTGGCGCGACGGCGGGCCGGTTCGATGCGGGCGGCGTTGATGGGGGGCTGGCGGGTGGTGCGGGCGGACCGGACCACCTACGAGGCGCTCGCCGACGACGTGCTGGTCGGGATCGGGATGAGTTCGTTGGTGGTGATCATGCCGCTCTACCTGAGACGGGTGCTGGACACCGCGGCGGAAAACACCGTCTTCGTCTTCGCGCCGGCGGCGCTGGGCCTGGTGCTAGGACTGCGCTACGCGCCGCGGATCGGGCGCGTGGTCGGAGAGCGGCGGACGGCGACGATGGCCTTGATCGGGTTCGCGGTCTGCGTCGGGTCGCTCGGCTTCGTCAAGCAGTTGCACGGTTTCCTGACCGACGGGATGCGGCTGCCGCTGAATCAGGTGGCGGAACTGGCCAGCATCCCGCGCCTGGTCCTGATCGCGATGCTGCTCTCGATCCCGGCCGGGTTTGCCTCGGCCCTGGTCAGCGTCACGGCTCGCTCGGTCCTGCTGGCGCGGACACCGTCCTCGGCGCGCGGACAGGTGATCGCGACTCAAAGCCTGCTCGGCAACCTGGGAGCGTTGGTGCCGACGCTGCTGGCCGGAATCGCGGCGGACCTGGTCGGGGTCGAGCCGATCGCGGTCGCGATCGCGGTCGCGATCGCCGCCGGGGCGCTGGCGGCGCACACCGTCGGTCGCCGCCCGCGCGCGGCGCCGGTGGTGCTGCGGGAAGCGTAGGTCGGGTCGGTGACCCCAGATACTGCACGGCGCCTAACGGTGATCTCCCGGCGTCACCACGCCGAGCGTCAGTGCACCGCGCAACGATCCAGGATGGGCGCCCCGTCCGAGCCCGGCCGGACCGTTTCGTGTGTCACGCGGACGCGAGAACGGGACGCAGGGTTGGTGTTGGGAGAGGGATTCCGTGTTCGCGTGCCATGGCAAGGCAGGCTTCGAGGGCAATCCGCACGTCCCGCAACGCCTCCTCGGGGCTTTCGCCGTGCGCCGAGCAGGACCGCAGATCCGGCACGTCTGCGATGAACGCTTGATCCTCGGAAGACCAGAAGATCACGACCGGATAGTCGTTCACGACTCTTCCTCCATGCTCGAATCGAAATCGGCGACATCAGGCAGTAACTGCCGCACTTGGTATGCCTTTGCATCGCCGTTTCGATCGGATCGCAGATTGAGTCCAATGGGTTGGTGGCGATGGCGTTGCATGTGGTGGCTGCCCGAGATGCGATCGAGGCGGTATCCGATCGCTTCCGCCAGCGTTCCAAATTCGGAGAACCGTGACCCTGCTGGATTGGTTCGTGCCTTCGCCAGGAGTATGGATCGTGCCGTCAAAGCAGCACCTTTTTTGGCGCCTGGGAAGCGGTCGGCGGCACCCCATCCGCTTGGCACGCCGTGCCGGTGGTTGATCAGCCAATCACGACCGTCTTGAACCGTTTCTTGCCCGCTCGCAACAACGTCGGTCCTTCGGTCGGGAGAAAGGGCGCGTCGACGTCCGAGATGCGTCGGTCGTCTACCGATAGACCGCCTTGAGCCGCGAGCCGCCTCGCATCGCCGCGGGATTTACACAGCTCGGACCGCACGAAGACATCAGCGAGCGTGATACCGGACGATACCTCGGCCGCAGAAACCCTGACAGGGTGGATGACGTCGAGTTCGGCCGTCATCGTTGCCGTGGCCGAACGATTCATCGCGATTTCCTTGGCGCGATCGTGGGAAAACAGCGCTTCCGACGCGCGTTGGGCGTTTTCCGCAGCCTCTGGGCCGTGCGTCAGCGCCGTTGCCTCCCATGCCAAAACCCGTTTCGCCTCGCGCAGGGCCGCGCCGGAGACGGCCGTCAGATCAACGATCCGGTCCTCCGGGAGAAAGGTGTAGAAGCGGAGGAAGTTCCCGACCTGGCTGTCGTCGGTGTTGACCCAGTATTGGTAGTAGTTGAAGGGCGACGTTTGGTCCGGGTCGAGCCAGATCCGCTCGCCGGATCCGGTCTTGCCCATCTTTTCGCCGCCGCTGGTGGTGATCAAGGGCGTGACCAAGGCGAACGTCTTGGCGGCCTCGGCGCGGCGGATCAAATCTACCCCGGCGACGATGTTGCCCCACTGGTCGGAGCCGCCCATCTGGAGGCGGCAGCCGCGTTCGCGGAACAGGTGCAGGAAGTCGTAGGCCTGGACCAGCCGGTAGTTGAATTCGACAAAGTTGAGTCCGGTCGATTCCAGGCGCGTCTTGTACGTCTCGGCGGCTAGCATCTCGTTGACCGAGAAATGGCGGCCGATGTCGCGCAGAAACGGGATGTAGCGCAGATCCATCAGCCAGTCGGCGTTGTTGAGCAGGAGCGCGGCCGGGTTGTCGCCGAAGCGCCCGCCCGCGAAATCCAGGTAGCGTCCAAACTGGGGCAGCACGCCCGCGAGGTTGCGGGCGATCGCCTCCGGGGTGATCAGATCGCGGGCCGACGTTCGCCCGGTGGGGTCGCCGACCAGGGCGGTGCCGCCGCCACCGAGGGCGATCGGGCGGTGGCCGAATCGCTGCAGGGTGGCGAGGACCATCACCCCGAGCAGGTTCCCGACGTGGAGCGAGGGGGCGCTGGGGTCGAACCCGATGTAGGCGGTGACCGGTCCTTCCGCGAACGCCGCCCGCAGCCCGTCGGCGTCGGACACGTTCTGGACGTAACCGCGCTCCCGCAAGTAGTCGAACGGGTTGACCCCGGCGGCGCGGGCGATCACGGGGGCGGTGGCGGTGGCTGTGGCGATGGACACGGGTTGCTCCGGGGGGGTGGCTGTTCGGTCGTCACCGGGATTGTAGCGGTTTGGGCGTCGGTGGGGCTCCCGGCGTGCGACCGGTACCGGGTCGCGACCGTTTGCGGGCCGACCGTTTGCGGGCGCCGCCGCCGACGGCGTCCGGAACAGGGGCGCATGCCACGCGCCCCTACAGGCGGCCGTCTTGTTCCCCGTCTCCCGCCAGCACCGGCACGAATCCTTCGCCCGGCCGGTAGTCTGCCGATTGGTGCCGGAAATAGGTGTTGTAGAGGTCGGCGTAGTGGCCACCTTGGGCCATCAGGGCGGCGTGGTTGCCTTCTTCGACGACTCGGCCACGGCGGAGGACGACGATCCGGTCGGCGTCCTGGATCGTGCTCAGGCGGTGGGCGATCACGATGGCCGTCCGATCGCTTAGGACGACGTCCAGACCTTCCTGGATCTGGGCTTCGGTCAACGGGTCGACGCTGGCGGTGGCCTCGTCGAGGATCACGACCGATGGATCCTGGATCAGGACGCGGGCGAGGGCGACGAGCTGGCGCTGGCCCATCGAAAGACCGCGGCCATGCTCGCCGACCTCGGTTCTGAGGCCGTCCGGGAGCACGTCGAGCCAGTCGCCGCCGCCAATCCGGCGGGCGGCGGTTTCGACTTCGTCGTCGGTGGCCTCTGGGCGGGCGTAGCGGACGTTGTCGGCGATGGTGCCGGTGAACAGGAACGGGGTCTGGGGGACCACACCGAGACGGTGGCGGTAGGCGGCGAGGTCGAACGAGCGGATGTCACGGCCGTCGATCAGGATCCGACCACCCTGGAACTCGTAGAACCGGGCGACCAGTTTGCCGAGGGTGCTCTTCCCGGCGCCGGTGTGGCCGACCAAGGCGACGGTCTCCCCGGCCTCGATGGTCAGGTTGAACCGGTCGAGCACCCTTGGCCCGTCGTCGGCGTAGGCGAAGTCGACGTCCTCGAACTGGATTCGGCCGTTGAGCCGGCCGACGGCCTGGTGGTCGCGTTGAAGGACGCGGGGGCTGGCATCGATCAGGGCGAAGACCCGCTCGGAGGCGGCCAGGCCCTGCTGGAACTGGCTCCAGAACGAGGCGATCGAGGTCAGCGGGAACCAGAACAAGACCACGCTTTGGACGAAGAGATACCAGTCGCCCGCGGAGATATCGCCGGCGATCGCGCTCCGCCCGCCGGCGTAGACGATCAGGGTGGTGCCGAGACCGGCGACGGTAAAGAGCAGCGGGAAGATGGCGCTGAAGACGTAGCCCTGGCGAAGGGTGATGCGATAGGACCGGGCGTTGACGTCGCCGAACTCGGCGTAGAGACGCCCTTCCTGGCGGAAGTTTTTGGCCACGGCGATCCCGCCCATCGTTTCGCGGACCACGCCGTTGACCTGCGAAAGCGCCCGCTGGGCGCCCGACGAAGTCTCGCGGGCAACCTTCCGGAAGCCGAGCGCCATCGCCACGATCACCGGCGTGATCGCCAGCGCAATCAAGGCGAGTTGGACGCTACGGAAAAACAACACCACCGCCACCAGCGCCAGTAAGAGGACCTGGCCGACCAGATTCAGCGTCAGCGTCAGGACCTTGGCGAATTCGTCGGTGTCCGACGTGACGCGGGAGACGATCTTGCCGGACGGGTTTTCGTCGTAGAACGAGAGGTCGCGCTCCATCACGGCGGCTACGGCGTCGAGGCGCACGTTCAGCACGACATCACCGACCAGGCCCGCGGTGTTGGCCTGGCGGATGTAGTTGAAGACCCAGGACAGCACACCGGCGATCAAGATCCCGGCCCCGAGCAGCCACGCCGTGCCATCGCCGCCTTCGTCGGCAAGGCGGTCGACGCCGGCCGCGACCAGCACCGGGAGGGCGGCATCCATCAGGGCGTTGAGCAGCACCATGCCAGAGATCAGTCCCATGATCGGCAGGAACGGGCGAAAGTATTTCCCCATCCGACCGATCAGATCCCGGTTGGCGTAGGTGCGGTCGTAGGACTCGGCGTCGAGCCCTTCCATGATGAAGCCCATGGGTCCTCCAGAGTCGGGGAGTCGGGGGGCCGGGGAGTGGAACCGAACCGATGTTGTCTGGACTGACCGCGTGCCCACTGGGCGGTGTCCGACCTGTTGGGAACCGCCAACTCGCGCTTCCAACGCCGACGGACGCGACCGGGCTGATGGCCGTCACGATGGCCCGCCCAAACAGACCTTGAGCGAGCTATTGGGCGGCGGCCACCGGTTCGGCAGATTCGTGCCGGGCAAAGATCCGGCGGTAGAGTTCGCATCGTGCCAGTAACTCGTCGTGCGTGCCTTGGTCCACCAGCCGACCGCGTTGGAGGACCAGGATTTGGTCGGCCCACCGGATCTGGGAGAGTCGGTGGGTGATCAAGAGGGTGGTGCGGCCCTCGAGGACGCGGCGGATGGCGCGCTGGATCTCGTCCTCGGTGGCGCTATCGATGGCCGAGGTGGAATCGTCGAGAATCAGGATTCGGGGATCGGTGAGGAGGGCGCGGGCGATGGCCAAGCGTTGGCGCTGGCCACCGGAGAGGGTGACGCCGCGTTCGCCGATGGTCGTTTGGTAGCCCTCGGGGAGGTCGCTGACGAAGTCGTGGGCTTGGGCGTCGCGGGCGGCGCGCTCGATCGCGGTCTGGTCCGCTTGCTGGCCGAGACTGAAGCCGATGTTCTCGGCCACCGGACGGGAGAAAAGGACGATGTCCTGCTCGATGGTCGAGATCTGGGAGCGGAGCGATTCCAGGCTCCAGTCCCGGACGTCGACGCCGTCGATCAGGATTCGTCCGCCAGCGACATCGTAGGTGCGGTTGACCAGTTTGGTCAGGGTGCTTTTGCCGGAACCGGTTTGGCCGACGATCGCCACGGTTTGGCCGGGTTCGGCGCGGAACGAGACGTGTTCCAGCAGCGGTTCGCCGCCGTATCCGAACGAAACGTCGTCGAACACGATCTCGCCCCGGATCTCGGCCCGGTGCCCGGCGTCGTTCTCGTCGAGTTCGGTTTCCTCGCGCATCAGGTTCAGAATCCGGTCGGCGCTGACGATGCCGAACTGGACCAGGGAGAAGGTGAAGATGGAGATGAAGGCGGGGAAGCGGAGGGTTCCCATCAGGCCCAGGTAGGTGATCAGGCCGCCGATTGAGAGATCGCCTTGGTCGACCAGGTACAGGCCGTGGAACAACGCGCCGGCGGTGGCGACGGCCAGGATCAACGTCGGCAGGTAGCGGGCCTGAATCAGCCCCTCCTTGACGAAGAGGTCGCGGTACGCGCGGGCGTTGGTCTCGAACTTCGTTCGCTCTTGCGGCTCCTGGGCCGAGGACTTGACGACCTCGATCCCGCCGACGGCCTCGGTCAGCCCGGCGTTGAGGGTCCCGAACTGCGCCCGCATCGCGCCCGCGACCGGGTTCAGGCGCCGCGTGTAGCCGCGCAGGGCGATCGCGAAGCCGGCGGTGAACAGGAGCGGCGCCGCCAGCAGCCGCCAATCCAGCAGCCCGATGAAGACGATCGGGATCACCAGGTTGGTCCCGGAGTCGAGAAGGAGGTCGGCCCCGGGGGTGATCATCGCGTTCAGTTGGCGGACATCGTTGGTCGCTCGGGCCATCAGGTCGCCGACGCGCTGGCGGTTGTGGAAGGTTTGGCTTTTGCCGAGCAGGCTCAGGAACAACTCGTCGCGGGCGTCGCGCTCCAGGCGCTTGCCCATCACCTCGACGCAGAACCGGCCGCAGAGATCGAAGACGCCGCGGACGAGGACGACGCCCAGCAACACGAGGGCGATCGTCGCTAGTTGGCCCCGGTCTGGATCGTCGACGACGGCGTCGAAGGCCTGGCCGGTAAGCCACGGCACGACGGCGTTGAGGCTGTTGGCGACCAAGGTGGCGCCGAGGAATCCCGCGAAGTACCGGCGGTGGCGCGAGAGATGGGAAAGGATCCAGCGGAACGGACCGGAGCGGTCGTAGCGTTGCGACCCGGCGACGGTGAACTCGGACCTGGCGGCGGGGGTCGACACCTCGGGCAACTCCCAATCGCGGATTACGCGGCGCATGACGGCGTGGAGGGCGAACGCCACGCCCTCGACGAGGTCACCGAGCGGGACGCGAAGTCTAGCACGGATGGTCGAATAATCGTCTGCGTTGATCACAGCGTTGCCGGATGGGGCGTTTCAGTTGTCACGGATGACGACCGCTCAAGATAGGCACGAATAGCACGCGACCAGCGCAAACGGACGTGGATTCGCGAACTGAGGCGACGGGTGGTCGCGACGACCGGGGGTGAACCGCTGACGAGGTCCGACGTGGCGCGGGGGATAACGGTCAGCCCACCGACCGTCTCGTCTCGGATCAAACAGGGGCGGCCGCCGGTAATCGTCGAGATGCGATCCAATCTCGGCGCGATCTGGGCCCGTCGTGCCGGCGTGCCGTTCGGTTCCTCTGTCGGCATCTTCCGTGAGATGCACGAGGAGCGATCGCGCCAGATTTGATCGGTCCGACCATGGTTGGAGCCAGCGTGATCGTCGCGTCCATTCTTGCAGACGACAGCGCCGAACAACCGCTCGCATTGTTGGCCGCCGCAGCACCCGACGAAGTCGACCGCATCGGTCCGCGGCTTCTCCACGACGGCGCGGGACGACCGAACACGGTTGCCAATTGCGACGCGCTCGGAAGTGGGCCTTCACCCGGACGGGGCGTCCGGGGGCGAGGGAAGCCGGGCGGACGCGGGCGGTGCGGGCGCCGCGGAGTCCGGGGGGGTGGCGATCGCGGCGAGGATCTGCTCCATCACGGCCGGGGACGGCAACTCGATGACGGACGTGATCTCTGCCGGGATGCCGGCGATAGCGAACACCGCCGGGTCGATCAGGACGTCCGGGTTGCCCGGCCGAAACCCGTTCAACTCCCAGGCCAACCGCTGGATCTCCGGGTCTTTCAGCGCCCGCATTAGGGCGGTGCCGGTCTCCGTGCGGGCGGCGAAGGGGTGGGATGTCCAAACCGTCGGCCCGGGGTACAACACCCGCACCCGCTGGGCGAACAGGTCCCGTTGGGCCGGGTTGCGCTGGAGGTACTCGATCATCTGTGACTCGTAGAGGGCGACCATTGGATTGGCGCCCATACCAGTAACCATGAACTGCTCGAACAGATCGGCCGATGCGGAGGGCATCAACCCGGCGAAAAACGGTGGGATGATGGGGAGCAGCGGTTGCACGGACGTCTCGTCGACCACCTCGCCGCCGTTCAAAATGTTGGCCACCAAACCGGCGAACAGCCCACCCGAGGTGCTGAGCGCGGGATCGGTGGTGCGCACCTTCACCTTGCCGTACAAGTCGGGCAGCCCAAGGTCGGCCCAGGTCTTTCCATCCTCGATGGCGGTGATCAACCGCGCGACGTCGAGGCGATAGGTGCCGTTGGCCTCCGTTTGGGCCACCCCGGCGGTGACCAAGGCGTCGACGACTTGCGTCCAACTGTAGAAGACCAGCGGCGAATAGAAGATATTGTCGGTCCCCACCGCGACCTCGCCGCGACCGCGGTAGATGGACAGTTGCGATTGGTCGCCGAGCCAGACGAAGTCGTCATCCGCTTTCAATGGCAGATCGCGCGCAATCGCGAGCGAGTCGGCGGGCGTGCAATCGCAGCGGAGGTGGTACCGCTCGGCGAGGATGTTGGCGATTTGGGGATGCTCCAAGAGGTCGAGCTTGAGCTGACCCAAGTAGCCCTTGACGACCGTTACGGGTAGCTCGTCGGGGGTGGAGGGTGATGGCCACGCCGTTGTCACCACCACGACCCCGATCACCCCGAGCAGGATCGCGGCGCCGAGCCATTGCCGGGCTTGGATGGGGCGACGCCTTGGGACGCGGTCGGGCGCGATCCGTTCGGCCGGATGTTGGTCGGTCACGGCTTGGTCCTCCGGGACACGGTCGCGCGGATGCCGTCGAGACCGAATGCGAGGATCTCGCTCAACGTCGCAAGATCAAGCAAGGACGCGCGATGCAACTGTTCGTAAAACGCTTCGACCGCCTGCTCGATCATCGGCAGGTCGCCGGTCTCGACCTTTTCCAGCAGGCCGTGAGCGCTCGTGACCCCGCGGCTCGAAAGGCGGACGTATTCGGTGAGCAAGGAGACGAATGGGTTGAGCAATCGCTCGTTGAAGAGCGGCGCGGCAGCAAGGGTGCGGTCTTCGCGCATCACCGCCAGAATCCGCTCGATCCGCTCGCTGATCCGTCCGACGCGCTCGCGCGTGCCCGGGTTGGCGATCCTTGGTTGCAATGCTCGGATCGCTCGCGCGTTCGCGATCGCAGTCTGGTAGGCGATCTGCTCGCGGTCGGCGTCGCTCCCCGGTGGACTTGGGCGACGCGGCGATGCCGGTCGCAGCAGGACGAGTCCGGCGTAAACGGCGACCGCGAGCGGTATCGCCAACCAAACCCGTATCCCGACGACGACGGCGACCCCCAGCACCAGCGCGGACGAGGCACCCGCAATCGTGTCGCCACCGGGGAAGGAACGCCGGTTGGTCGTCGAACGCGGGCCACGACCATGGGGCCAGTTCGATGCGTTAGTCACGGTCACACCCTCCCCGGATGTCGCGGCGGTCCGAATCCGGGCGTGCCGCGACGGTCCCGATTCAGTTGTAGCCCATCGCCTGGCGGAAGGCGTCGATCAGGTCGGACTGGCCGTCGAAGATGCGGCCGGCGGTGGCGCCGGTGATCTCCGCCAATTGATCCTCCGACGCGTCGCCGAACAGGATTGCGTAGACCGGCACGGGACCGGGAACCGGCTGTGCCAGCCGCGTCTCGACATCGGCGAACTCTCCGTCGTTCGACTGGCCGTCGGTCATCAGGATGATCGCCGGAGAGTAGTCCTCCAGATCGATCCCCGCCATCGCGTCCAGGCCGGCGACCACGGGATCGTAGATGTTGGTCCCGCCGCCCGAGTCATGCGCGGTGATCCGGGCGAGCAGCTCGCGCAGCGCGGCGGGGTCGTTGCCGTCGGTCCTCCAGACGTCCTCCACGTCACCGCTGAACGGGATCACCACGGTGACGTCGCCCGGGGACCGCTGCAGCAGGTAGCGGGAGGCTTGGTCGGGGTCGAGCAGGAGCCGCATCGCGGATTCGAGATCCCGTTCGCCGTCGCCGTGCATGCTGCCCGAGTAGTCGAGGCAGAAGACGGTGAAGGAAGGTTTGCGGAACGCGGTCTGGTAGAGGACAAGCGCCTCGCGCACCACGTCCGCCGGCGGCATCGTGATCGGGGTGATCACGCGGTCGAGGTCGATTCCCCAGTCGGGGTTGAAGACCGCCGGGTCGGCGCCGACTGGACTCAGCCCGAGTCCCGTCCGCCGCCCTTCGACGAGGAGTTCCCCTTGCACCTCCGCGGATAGGAGGTATGCCTGAAGCTTGTCAAACAACGCCGACTTGGCGGCGTCGCCGCGGTCGAGGTAGCCGAGCGGCCAGTCGGCGATCGCCAGCCCGTCGACCGGATAGATCGCGTAGAGCGGGTCGCGCCCTTCGGCGGTCAGTTGCTGGTTGGCGGTGATCACCGCCGATTCGTTGTTCACCATCCCGTCGTAGAGGTCGTACTGTTGGAGGAACAAGTCACGGAGGAACCCGGAGGCGCCGGCCGAGCGGTCGACCGAGTTCAGGATGCGCTTGGTTTTTTCCGCCACGGCCGGGTCGTGGAGCATCGCCGGGGTCAGCACATCGGGGTGCGCGGCGAAGGCGTAGATGTAGCCGAGGTAGGCCATCGCGCCGGAGTTGCTTTGGGTGGCGCTGGTCATCATGTAGCGGATCTGACCCGACTCGGCGGCGGCCAGGATCTCCGCCACCGTCACGTCCCGGCCGACCCAGCCGAGCCGATCCGCCACCGGCCGCTTGACGGCAAAAATCACCGGCGTGGCCATAATGTTTTGGGTCCGCCGGACGAGGTTCTGGGTGTCGCCAAGGGCCAGCCAGATCGAGCTGGCGGGCCAGACCGCGTCGTACGCCTCGGCCCCTTGCTGCAACTCCAGCATCGTGTCGACCGAGCCCTGGAAGGTGTAGTCGATCTTCACCCCTTCGCGGTCGGCGAAGCGCTGGAAGATCGGTTCGAGGGACCGGTTCTCGGTGCCGGTGACGAGGCGGAGGGTGCTGGTGGTTTCTTCCGGATCATCCTGCTGGCACGCCACCATCGCGACCAAAACGATCAGCCAGGGCAGCGCTCCGAGCAGCCGTCTCCCCGCCTGCCCCAAACTCATCGGCGTGGACGGCCCGCGCCGATGCGGATCCATGGAACGCGATAGGGCAATCCACCCCGTTCCCCGGTCAAGCATTGTCTTCCTCCCTCGGGTGATTGTGCCACCGAGTGGTCGCTCGCGCGTCCACCCGGACGGCGATCCGGTGCGGTGGGTCGTGATTGGATGACCGGCGTACCGGGTACGGGTCGGCGCTCGTCTCCGACCGATTCCGAGTCCCCGGCAGGATCGACCAAGATCGTCATCGCGCCGCGTCCGAGCGTGATCGCGGTCGGGGTCAACCCACGATCCTCGAGCGCCCGGTTGATGCCCGTTTCCATACCCAGCGCCAAGCCCTCGATGGAGAACAACTGGCGCGGCAGGACGTCCGGCGGATCGTCGTCGATCAGGTTCACTCGGCCGCCCTCGACTACGGGAACGGTCACGTAGGTGAACCCGCACTCGAGCGTGATCCCCTTGGCGCCGATCGCGGTTTGGACCCCCGCGATCGTGGCATCGCCGTCCCCGGAGAGGTCCGACGTCCATTCGACGCCACAGCCGCCGAGCGTCTAGGCGTTGTTGACGTCGAGGTCCGCGGCCCGGACGAGGATCGCCTCCGGGCGACCCAGCTTGGCCGCGATGCGGTCCGAAACCGATGGCGCGACCGCCGCCGCGATCTGGTCCGCGACGTACTGGTAGAGAGCCAGGGCGAGTGGCCCACACACCACCGCCGCCACCGCCGCCAGCACCCTCCACACCGCTCGCATGCCGCCCCCTCCGCCGCGACCGCCCGGCTCCCCGGGGCGCCGACCCGAGCCGCTATCCGAGGTCGGCCCCCTCGTGGGGCGCATCCCCAGGACGACGGATATCGGCGGGGGGCGGACAACCAACGAGTGCCGCCCCCGGGCGGGCGCTCCGTCCCGCCTGATGAGAACGTTCATCCCGACCGCTGCCGACGCCAGCACGAGCACCGCCAGGATCACCGCGCCGGCCTCGGCCGGTCCGGCGTTCTCGAAGTCCATCGCCCGCCCTCCGCCGCTATCCGTCGCTGTCGAGCACCGCCCCGACCCGCACCCGCTCGTCTTCGGTCAACGGGAACGCCGCCATGTCGCCTTTCTGCCGCCCGTCCATCGCCGCCCGGATCGCGTCGGTCAACGCCCCGTCGCTGTGGTGCGCGAGCCGGGCCGCGACCTCCAGCCAAAAACGCAACGGCCCGGCGATCGGTTCGGGGCCGGGGCCGCGGCCCCCCGGACCCTAGCGCTGCTCGGCCGCCGGAACGAACGGGACCCCCGCCCACCGTGCCAGCCGGCGACCGAGCCAGTCGCTCCCCTCCGCGCTGGCCTCGCTGTCCAAGATGGTCACCGCTCCCTGCGCGGTCTGGAGCTCCAAGGACCAGGAGCTGAGGCCTTCCGGGTCATCCTTGCCGCGTTGGACCACCCCTTGAACATCGGCGCGGGCAATAACCTTGGTGGCCCGTCGCCGGAGGGCCCGCTTGTGCCACGTCGCTTGGTCGGCCGTCAGGTGCAGCGTGGTGGTCGTCACCGCCGCGTGGATGACTTCCACGGCGAGCCAGACGACGGTGAGCCACCACCCGGTCGCAACCAGCACGGCACCGAGGGGACCGTCGACGACGTGCGTCGTCCAGAGATGCTGCCGGGTGTCCGTGATGCGCTCGGCGGCCACGAGGACGGTGGTGGGCGATAATGAGTCCTGGGCCGTCATCGCGGGAAGGACGGCGTCCACGAGCCACCACCAGATGCCAGCCAGCATGGCGCCGAGCCGATCGACAACGACCCGGGTCGTGAAGTAGACGGCGCCCGCCGTCCACAGGCACCACAAAAAGATCGCCTCCATCGGGATCAGATGGTCATAGCGCACGAGATGGCTGCCGGCCGCTAACGTCGCGACGGCAAAACCGGGCGGGGGAAGCACCTCGAAATCGGGACCGGCGGGCGGCAGTGGAACTCGGCCGTACGCTTGCGCGCCCCACTGGCGCGCCACCTCCTCGGGGGACGGGCCACGGGGGGGAAGCGGCATTCCGCAGCCCTTGCAAACCACCTCGGACCAGGCGTTGGGTTCCCCGCAGGCGAAGCAGCGGCGGGCGAGTGCGCCCATAGACGATGCCCCTTCTCGAGCACCCCGAGCTCCCGGCGTCCTCCTCATCGCCCCGAGGATGGCGCAGGAGATACCTCCCGCCATCGGTGG
>CADCWE010000251.1 GCA_902806325.1 uncultured Thermomicrobiales bacterium
CTGAGAGATCGAAGTCCTGCTTGTTTAGTGGCCGGAGGCGGGGGTCGAGGTCGGCCACCGCCCGGTGCAGATCCGTCATGCCGGCGTCGACCAGCACGCGCGCATCGGGATGGTCGATGACGTGCACGTAGACCGGCATCCGCTCGCCCTCGGCGAGCAGGTCGGCGACGCGGACTGGCGTGATGGTGATTGAGGCGGGGGCGTTCATCGAGTCCCGACCGCCGCGGTGGTGGCTGAAACGCGAGTCATGGAGACTTCCTTTACCGATTACTGGCTGGCGCGCGGCCGGCCGCGCTGCCTCGTGCGCTGGCCACGTAGTACCTTCGGTCGTTGGCTGGTAGTACAGCGAGCCGGGTGACGGGCCCCCGTTTGTCGGTCCAGCCGCCGTCATGAGAGGTGGGGTCGGTTGTGCTGGTCTCCTTTGGACGCGGTAGCGGCGAAGGCGGCGGAAGCACTCCAGCCGCGGCCGCTCCGTTGCCGCCGGTGATTGTAGATGTCTTTCCGGTCGGTGATGACCGTTTTGCCTCGACCACCGAGTCGAACACCACGAGCGGGTTACGCCAAGGGGAGCCCGGCTCGAATAAGCTGCGCGCGGCCCCGGTGAAGCGTCACTGGTCGCACAGGGCGCTGGCGGTCGTCTCGGGGCCGTTGCCCATCCGGACGATCTCCGGGCCGGCGCCGCGCTCCCGGAGAATCCGGTCGAGCACCCAGGTCGCGTGGTCAACGTCGAGCGAGCGGGCCACCCGCATCGCCATCGCCTCGCGGGCGTACCCGTCGACGACGGGGAGCGGTTTTAGCGTGCGGCCGTCGCTGGTGGTGCCGACCTGGAAGTCCGGTGCCCAGACATGGTCGGGGCGCTCGCCCTAGAGCCGGTTGGCGGACACGGTTGACTCGCCAATCCGCTGCCGCTTGCGTTTCCGCTGCGGCATCCGGAGGCCGTCCGCGCGCCACCGGCGCTGAATGCTCGTGTTTGACGCCCCGCCGACCCCGCGCCTATACTCAGGCATCGGCCGTTGCGTTGGGGGCGGGCACGCGTTCCGCGACCGCAACGGTTCTTGTGTGTTTAAGGGAGGGCGCGTTCGCGTCGCCCGCGCCCGATCGAGAGGGTGTCCCCGTGACCAAGCGGACCTACCAACCGAAGCGGATCATCCGCAAGCGGAAGCACGGCTTCCTGGAACGGATGGCGACCAAGTCCGGCCGCGCCGTGCTCTCCGCCCGCCGCCGCAAAGGCCGCCACGACTTGACGGTCTCCGACGAGGGCAAGTTCACGCAGAACCGGTAACGGAGTCGGGCAGACGGGAAGTCGGAAAGTCCGGGAGAACGAACGGTGTTCTGGCGACTGCCGACCGCTGATGGCTCTCCCCGTCCTTCTCGACTCCCCGACTCCCCGACTCCCCGACTCCGTCGTGGTTGAGCGCGATCTCCGCCTCCGCCGCGAATCGGAGGTGCGGCGGGCGCGGGCACGGGGTCGGTCGTTCGCCGACGGGCCGCTGGTGGCGCGGGTGCTGGTCAACCAGACCGAACCGCGGCAGAACCGCTATGCGGTGGTGGCCGGGAAAAAGGTCGGCAAATCGGTCCAGCGCAACCGGCTCAAGCGCCTGGTCCGGGAGGTGATCCGCCACCTCCATCCGCGGTTGGTACCCGGTCACGACGTGGTCGTCGTCGTCCGTGGCACCGTCGAGGAGATGCCGGGGTTGGCCGTGGCCGAGGCGACGTTGCAACGGATCGTGACCAAGGCCGGCCTGCTGCCGCCCGCCACGGAAGACGATCCGGCGGCAGGAGCGTCCGGTTCCGGGAAGAAGGCGGGGGCGGGATGACGCCGGTGCGGTGGCTGGTCGACGCCCCGCGCGACGCGGCGCTGCTGACGATCCGGGGGTACCAACGGTTCGTCTCTCCGGTCCTGCCGCCCGCCTGCCGGTTCACCCCATCGTGCTCGGTCTACGGCTACGAGGCAATCGCCAAGTACGGTATCATCAAAGGCGGCACGCTCGCGGTCTGGCGCGTCCTGCGCTGCAACCCGTTCGGGCGCGGGGGATACGATCCCGTCCGCTGACCCGGCAAACCGCCTTCGGACCGTGCCACCGTTCGCGTCTGCCTCGATCCCCCCGATTGCTCCGCCCGGAGGAGGGCACGTCCCGTGCTCGATCAACTCGGTTCCCTGCTGTCCGCGCCGCCGGCGATCGCCTTCCCCGGTTGGAACCAGTACGTCGACTTCCTGAAGTGGGCGCTGGACGACGTGCTCGCCCAATCCTTCGGCAGCGCCGGCCTGGCGGTGATCCTGTTCACCATCGTGATCAAGACGCTTCTGGTGCCGCTGACGGTCCAGTCTCTCCGATCGTCGAAGGCGATGCAGGAGCTGCAACCGAAGATCAAGGAACTCCAGAAGAAGCACGGCAAGGACCGCCAGCGCCTCTCTCAGGAGACGATGCGGCTCTACTCCGAGAACCACGTCAACCCGATGGCCGGCTGCCTGCCGATGCTGCTCCAGATCCCGATCTTCTTCGGTCTCTACCGGGCGATCGATGACCTCTCCAACAGCGACGTCGCGCCATGGAATCAGAGTTTTCTCTGGCTCGACAGCCTGGGGTCGGCCGACCCCTACAAGATCCTCCCGATCGCGGCCGGTGCGTTCCAGTTCGTCCAAACCAAGATGATGCGGCCGGTCAACCAGGGCAAGATCACCGACCCCCAGCAGGCCATGATGAACACGATGATGAACTTCATGCCGCTGATGGTGATCGTCTTCGGCTGGACCTTCGCCTCCGGCGCGGTCATCTACTGGGCAACCCAGAGCGTGTTCAGCGTGGTCCAGCAGTGGTTCATCACCGGCTGGGGCAGCATGAAGGACTGGGTGCCGGGGCTGCCGGAGCTGCCGGAGCACCGCCGCCTCGGCTACCGCCCGCCGCGGCCGGTCACCGACCCGGTGGTGATGAGCGGCGACGGCGCCGCCCCGGTTCGCGCCCGCGGCGTGTCGGGTTGGGTCCAGCGCAAAATGGAAGAAGCCCAGGCCCAAGCGCAGGCCCGCACCGAAGCGCAGGGCGCCACCGGCGGCCGGGTCCGAACCCCGAGCAACGCCGCCGAGCCGGTGGAGGCCGTCGGCACGGTCCGCGCACCCGGCGACGGACCGCGCGGCGTCCGCACCCCAAGCCGCGACCGCTTTCAGACTCAGGTCGACGCCTCGACCGACGGCGTCCC
The DNA here is from genome assembly GCA_902806325.1 of uncultured Thermomicrobiales bacterium. Lineage (GTDB taxonomy): Bacteria > Chloroflexota > Chloroflexia > Thermomicrobiales > UBA6265 > CADCWE01. The sequence continues at coordinate 3,196 of CADCWE010000251.1, forward strand.
GGCCCGGGCCGCCAACGCCAATCCCCGACCGACCAAACGCGCGTCCCGACCGAGCAACGGCGGGCGACGGGCGAGCGCCGGTTCGGTGAACGGGATTGCCGCGTCGGCGAACGGCGACGGGCGATCACGCGCCGCGCGCAAGGGCCGCGCGGGGCGGCGTCCGGACGACGCGGCGTCGACCGGCGGGTAGTGGTTGCGGCTGCCGACCGCGCGGAAGCGTTTCCCCTTCGATAGGACACCGGCGGCCCACCTCCGGCCGCGCGCCGAAATGCGGGCGTGGCTGAGGGGGTATTCCGAGACGGGTGAGGGCGGCGGATGAGCGAAGGCAACCGGAGGACCAGCGTCGAGATCCAGGCCTATTCGGTCGAGGAAGCCGTCCGCCTGGCCCTGGAGCAGCTCGGCCGGACCGAGGCCGAGGTCGACATCGAGGTGTTGGCCGGCGCCGGGCCGGACGAAGACGAGGAAGCGCTGGTCCGGGTGACCGCCAAAGGGATGGCCTCGCAACCTGTCCAACGCGCCCCACGGCCCGGTGGGCAGCCCGGACGGGGGCCGATGCCGGGTCGGCGGCCGGGGCCCGGGCCGGGCCAACGCCGCGTGCCGGGCGATCGGCCGTCCAGCCGCGTCGCCCCCCCGCGCGACCGCCAGCCCCAACCGGAACCGGGCCGCGGTCCCGCCGTGGCGCGGGTCAACGAGGCCGACGAGGCGGTGACCAAGGACGTCGTGCGCGAGTTGCTGCGCCACCTCGGCGTGGTCGCCGACGTGGTCGCGGTCGACAATCCCTCCGCCGTCTCGCTCGGCCCGGAGGACCCGCCGACCGTGTTCATCGACGTTCTGGGACGGGACCTGGGGATGCTGATCGGCCGCCGGGGGGACAACCTGGCCCAAATCCAGTATCTGGTCAACCTGCTGGTCAATCGGCGCTTGGACACCTGGACCCGTGTCATCGTCGACGTCGAAGGCTACCGCTCCCGGCGGGAGGAATCCTTGATCGGCCTCGCGGAGCGGGTGGCGCGTCAGGTCGCGCGCAGCCGCCGCCCGATCGTGCTCGAACCGATGCCGCCCAACGAGCGCCGGATCATCCACCTGACGCTCCAGGGCAACCCCGAGGTCTCGACCGAGAGCCACGGCGAAGGCGGGCTGCGCCGGATCACCGTCCAACCCCGTGTCTGACCCCGCCGATCCGCGCGATAGGGGCGATGGCCGCCCTCCCGGCAGGCCACCGGCGCGCCCCGGCGGCGATCGGCCCGGACCGCCCCGCGGCCCGCGGCGCGACGACCGCTCGCCCGGAGGGTCGCCCCCCGGCAAACCGGAGAAGCCGCGCGATCCGTCGTTGCCGCCGCGCGCGCCAGGGCGGCGCCCTCGCCGCCGGGCGGAGATGCCGCGCCAGCCGTTGGGCGGTGAGCGCCCGCTGTCTCCGCTGCAGGGCGAGCGGACGCCGCAATACCTGGTGATCGGGCATATCGCCGCCGACCTCCAAGCCGACGGCACCGTAGTCCTTGGCGGAACCGCGCTCTATTCGGCGATTACCGCGGCCCGGCTCGGTTGGCGCGTTGGAGTGCTGACCCGGGGCGCCTTCGGCAAGACCGTCGGCGGGCTAACGATCCCGTCGTTGGAGCCGTTCGGCGGCGAGATCAGCATCGTCAACCAAGACGCCGACTTTCCGACCGTCTTCGTCAACGAGTACCACGCCGGTCGCCGGGTGCAACAGATTCGTCACTGGGCCGGGCCGATCGACCTGCGCGGTCTGCCGCCGCACTGGGCCAACGCCCGGGTCGTCCATCTCGGCCCGATCGCCCAGGAGATCGACCAGCGCCAGGTCGGCGCCCTGACGCCCGGCTTTCTCGGCGTCACCCCGCAAGGGTTCATGCGCGAGTGGCCCCGGGAGGCGGGCGGCAAGGTTCGCCTGACTCATCTGCGCCTGACCCCCGAACTGGTCAGCCGGATCGACGGCGTGGTCGTCTCCGACGAGGAGATCCACCTCGCCCGCGACACGGTCGAACGGGTCGGCGCCGTCCGCCTCGGGGTCGTCACCCGGGGCGAAGGGGGCGCTCTGGTCCACTTCGGCGGCGAAAAGGTCGAGTTGGCCGGTTACCCGGTCAAGACGCGGGACTTGACCGGCGCGGGGGACGTCTTCGCCGCCGCATTCTTCATCAAGGCGACCGACCGTACCGGATCCGCCGACGCGGCCGGCCGCTTCGCCAACGCCGTCGCCGGCCTCAGCCTGCGGCAGGTCGGCCCGTACGGCATCCCGGATCGGGCCGAGGCCGTGGCGTTCATGGAAGAGCAGGAGCTCCGGCGACGATGATGAGAGGGCAGCGGGCAGGTGGCAGTGGGCAGAACGACAGGGTGCGTACCGTTGCCCGCTGTTTCGCCCCTGCCCGCTGCCGGCTGCCCGCTGCCGACTAACCGTGGACAACGCCACGATCGCCGCCATCGCCACCCCGCCCGGCGCCGGCGGGATCGGGGTCGTGCGCCTGAGCGGGGACGAGGCGGCGGCGATCGCGGGGCGGGTGTTCCGGCTGGCGCGCACCGGGCGGGCGCCGCGCTTGGGACCGAATGCGTCGCACCGGCTGTTCTACGGCCGGGTGGTGGATCCGGAGGGCGGGGCGGCGGTCGATGAGGCGCTGCTCGCCTGGATGGCGGCGCCGCGGACGTACACCCGGGAGGACACCGTCGAGTTCTCCTGCCACGGCGGACCGGTGCCGGTGCGGGAAACGCTGCGGGTGGTCCTCGCCGCCGGGGCGCGGGCGGCGGAGCCGGGCGAGTTCACCCTTCGCGCGTTCCTCAATGGTCGCTTGGACCTGACCCAAGCCGAGGCGGTGCTCAACGTGGTCGGGGCGCGCACCGCCGAGGGGTTGCGCCTGGCCGTCGCCGATCTGGCCGGGGATTTGGGCCGCCGCCTCGGTCCGGCGCGGGACGCCTTGGTCGGGTTGCTGGCCTTTTTCGACGCCGCCGCCGATTTCCCGGACGACGAGATCCCGACCTTCGATGTGGTGGCCGGGTTGGCCGAGGCCGAGGGGGCGCTGGCGGACGTGGTCGTTGGGTCGAAGGCCGGGATGCTGTTTCGCGAAGGCGCTCAGGTGGCGTTGATCGGGCGGCCGAACGTCGGCAAAAGCAGCCTGCTCAACGCGCTGTTGCGGACCGAACGCGCCATCGTGACCCCAATCGCCGGCACGACGCGGGACGTGGTCGCCGAGACGATCGCCCTCGGCGGGGTGCCGGTGACGCTGCTCGATACCGCCGGCATCGCCGAGACCGACGACCCGGTCGAACTCCTCGGGGTCGAACGAAGCCGCCGCGCCCTGATCGCCGCCGCCGCCGCCGTGTTTGTCCTCGACGGCTCGGTGGCGCCCGGTCCGAACGACCTCGCCGTCGCCCGCGCCCTGGTCGAGCGTACGCTGGACGGGGGATCGCCGCCGGTCGTGATCGCCGTCAACAAAGCCGACCTCCCGGACCGGGCGGATCAAAGCTCCGCGTTGGCGGTGCTCCCGCGGAGCCCTGTGGTTTCGGTCTCCTGCCGCACCGGGGACGGTCTGACGGACCTGGAACGGGCGCTCTCTGCCCTCCTCGGCGCCGACGTTGCCCAACCGGCGCTGATCACCGCCCGTCAGCACGCCGCGCTCGACCGCGCCCTGGCCCACGTCCGCGACGCCGCCCTCGCCCGCGCCGCCGGCTACCCCATCGACCTGCTGGCGACCGACGTCCGCGCCGCCCTTCGCGCCGTTGGCTCGGTGACGGGGGAGGCGGTCGACGAGGCGGTGCTGACCGAGATCTTTTCGCGGTTCTGCATTGGGAAGTGACGGCGTGTGGTCGCGGCACCGATTGGCCACGCTCTTCGCCAAGGAGACCGAAAACCGGATCGTCGAGTCGGCGGTCGCCCGATGGGCCGGCGTGCTTCCCACCCCCGACCGCGGGACCCAGCTGCCGTTGGGGAGTAGCAGGAGCATGCCGACGTGACATCCTCCGATTTCCTTGCGTTCTTGGATTCCTCGGATCCGTCCTAGAACGCGATCTCGACTGACGGCAGCACCACGATCTCCCGCGTCGGGTGGGGGAAGTTGGCCAACACGACGTTGTGGTGGGCGATCACCTGGGCGGGGGAGAGGGGGCCGCCGTCGGCTCCCGTGCCCGTGGTGTGGGCGTCGGCGGCGGGCACCACGTCGTAGTCCAGACTGAGGGCGCGGCGGGCGGCGGTGTCGACGCAGAAGTCGGTTTCGCAGCCGGCCAGAATCAGGCGGGTGACGCCGAGGCGGTCGAGTTCGCTCCGCAGCGGGGTGCCGTAAAAGGCGTCGCAGGCCCGCTTGCGGATCCGGGGTTCGCCGGGTTGGGGGGCGACCGCCGGATGGATCTCCCAGCCAGGGGTGTCGGCCATCAAGGGCGCGAAGCTCGGGTGCTCGTGCTGGACGAACAGCACCGGTGTCTTTGCCGTGCGGGCCTTGGCCAGCAGCTCGCCGATCCTGGCCAGCACGTTGTCGCGGTCGTGGATCGGCGTGGCGCCGTCGGGACCGTCGACGATGGTGTTCTGGACATCAATCACCACCAGCGCCGTCGCTTGCCCATTCGTGGCAGCGGATGTGGTTCGGGTTCCGGTGCCCAACGCGGTGTCCTCCCGTCTTGTCGCGAACCGGGCTTGATTCTACCGCCCAATGCGGGCACTATCGGTCCGCGTATCCGGGGATCTCTCCGAGGATTGGCGTGTACCACCCGACGACCCGTGTCCTGACCGTGCTCGAACTGCTCCAGGCGCGGGGCCAAATTGGCGGCCCCGAACTGGCCGCGCGGTTGGAGGTGGACCGGCGGACGGTTCGCCGCTACGTGACCATGCTTCAAGACCTCGGCGTTCCGGTCGAGGCGACGCCAGGCCGCGGCGGTGGCTACCGCTTGCGGCCGGGCTTCAAACTGCCGCCGCTGATGTTCTCCGACGACGAGGCCCTGGCCCTGACCTTGGGGCTGCTGGCGGCGCGGCGGTTGGGGTTGGCGGTGGCGGCGCCGGCGGTGGAGGGCGCCCTGGCCAAGATCGAGCGGGTGCTGCCGGCCGCGCTGCGCGACCGCGTCGCCGCCGTCCAGGCAACGTTGGCGACCGACCTTCTGCCGTCGGCGGTGGCCCCTGCCCCGGCCGGGGTGACGGTGGCGACCTTGGCCGCTGCGGCGCGCGACGAGCGCCGGGTTCGCCTCCGCTACGCTGCCCGTGATGGCGCCGAGACCGCACGCGCGCTCGACCCGTACGGGGTCGTCTATCTGACCGGCCGTTGGTTCACCGTCGGCCACTGCCACCTGAGGGACGCGGTCCGCGTCTTTCGCCTGGACCGGATCCGCGCCATCGAGGCGACGTCAGAGCCGTTCGCCCGCCCTGCCGGTTTCGACGCCCTGGTGGAAGTTCGCCGCTCCCTGGCCACCGTTCCGAATCGGTGGCGCGTCCAGGTCACTCTGGACGCGCCCCTGGACCACGTCCGCGCGTTCGTCCCCGAGGAGATGGTGATCTTGGACCCGACCCCCGGCGGCGTGCTGCTGCGCTGTTCGGCCAACGACCTGGACTGGATCGCCTGGACCCTGCTCGGCCTGCGCTGCCCGGTCGCCATCCACGAGCCACCGGAACTGCGGGAGGCGATGGCCCGCCTGGGAGAACAGGCGGCGTCGCTGGCGGACCGACCGCTGGTTCGCTTGGCCGGCTAGCGGCGGCGGTAGCACGCGCCGTCGAGTAAGCGGCAAGACGTCCTTCGGCAGATCCTCCAGCATCTCCACCACCAGGTCCGCACCCAACGACGCCTGAAGGCGGCCGACGCCGAGGCTGCGCATCCCGGCTCGGTGTCCGCTTTCGACCCCGGCCGGGGCATCTTCCACCGCCACGCAGCGCCCCGGTAGCACGCCGAACCGGGCGGCGGCAACCCGAAAGGCCGCCGGGTCGGGTTTGCCGTGGGTCACGTCGGTGTGCGGCGATCGGGCCCCAGGAGCCGGTGATGCCGAGCGCCTCCGCGATCACCGCGATATGTACGCGCGGCGCCAAGGAGGCAACGGCTTCCCGCCAGTCGTCCGCCCACAGCCGCTCCAGCCACCGGCGTACCCCGGGCAACGGTTCGATCCCCGTGGCCATGATCGGTTGGCGGTAGCGGGCCACCGGCGCCGCCGCGATGCGCACGATCCCGGCGTCAGGGAACTCCTCCCTGAGGAACCCGTGTAGCACCGCGTCATTGCGCCGCCCCAACGTCTCGGCGACGCGCTACCGGGTGATCGGGAACCGCTCCCGGCCCAGAATCTCCCGCCAGCAGTGCCAATGAAACACGGACGAATCGAGCCGGGTGCCGTCGATGTCTCGAAGGACGGCGCGGGCCGACGATGCGTCTCCGCCGCCCCCTGGGCCAACCAGGTTCCTCATGGGCCGTCGCCATTCCCGTCGACCAGCGCCAGCAGCAGCCGCATCACGACCTCGCCGCCGTCCACCTCACCGGTCTCGGCGAAGCCGAGCGTTCGGTAGAACCCGGCCGGGCAGCCGTCGCCGGGGACATAACCAACCAGCAGATCCGTCGCCCCGGGTCGGGTTCGGACGTGGGCGATCAGCAGCTCCAGTGCCCGGCGTCCGAATCCCTTCCCCTGGTGCCCGGCGGCGATCATGAACCGCCACAGGTAGTAGGACGGCGGCTCGCCTGCGGCCCGCGCCGGCGAGTCGGCCGTGTCTTCCAGCATCAGGAAGCCGACCGGCGTCTCGCCGGCGTAGATCGCGCGGTACCAGGCGGCGTCGGAGAAGTGGGCCTCGGCGATCGACCAGACGTTGGGCGCGACGAAGCTCTCCTGCGACGGCGCCACCGTCAGGTTGCAGACGGCACGCCAGTTCTCGGCGGTGACCTCGCGCAAGGTAACCGTGGCGTCCGGCTCGACCGTTGCGTCCATACCGCTCCCGCCGCCGCTAATCGGCCAGCACCTCGTCGACCGCGCCGACGACCGCCGCCGCCAGCTCGGCAACCTCGGCGTCGGTGATGACCAAAGGGGGGGCGATCGCGATCCCGTCGTTGGTGCAGCGGACGATCGCGCCGCGGGCGCGGGTCGCCGCCTGCAACCGGCCACCGACGTTGAGGGTAGGGTCGAACTTGGCCTTGGTCTGGCGATCGGCGACGACCTCGACGATCATCATCAGGCCTTTACCCCGGATCTCGCCGACGTGGGGGTGGTCGTTCATGCCGTCCCGCAGGGCGCCGATCAGGGCGCGGCCCTGGCGGTCCGCGTTTTCCGGCAGGCGCTCCTCCTCGATGATCTGAAGGTTGCGCAGCCCGACGGCGCAGGCGACGGGATGCCCGGAGTAGGTGAAGCCGTGCATGAACATCTTGTCCGGCTCGGCCATGGTCTCGAAGACGCGGTCGGAGACCATCACCCCGCCTAGGGGCACGTAGCCGGAGGTGACGCCCTTGGCAAAGGCGGCCAGGTCCGGCACGATGCCGTACTGCTGCATCCCGAACATCGTCCCGGTGCGGCCGAAGCCGGTGATCACCTCGTCGAGGATCAGGAGGATGTCGTGCTTGTCGAGCAGGTCCTTGACCGGCTGCCAGTACCCGTCTGGCGGTGGCACCACGCCGCCGGCGCCCTGGACCGGCTCGCCGATCATCGCCGCGATGGTGTCGGCGCCTTCGCGGGCGATCGTCTCTTCCAACTCCGCGACCAGTTTCGCGACGAAGGCGGCCTCGTCCAGGCCCTCGCCGTTGCGGTAGGCGTAGGGGGCCATCAGGTGGACGAAGCCCGGCGTCGGCGGCCCAAAGCCCTCGTGGTAGGCGGGGATCCCGGTCGCGGCCAGGGCGCCCATCGCGATCCCGTGGTAGCCCATCTTACGGGAGATGATCTTGGTCTTGTCCGGCTTGCCCCGCAGGTACCAGTAGTAACGGGCGATCTTCATCGCCGTCTCGTTGGACTCGGCGCCGCCGGAGGTGAAGTTGACGTGGTTGAGCGGGTCCGGGAACAGCCCCCCCAGCTTCACCGCCAGCTCGATCGCGGCCGGGGTCGCCAGGCCAAAGAAGGTCGGCGCGAAGGCCAGCTCTTCGCCCTGGGCCGCCATTACCTCGGCCAGTTCCCGCCGTCCGTGGCCGACGTTGACGTTCCACAGCCCGGCGAAGCCATCGATGTACGCGGTGCCGTCGGTGTCCCAGATTCGCACCCCTTCGCCGCGGGCCAGCACCAGCGGCCCGTGCTCCCGCACCTGGCGCAGGTTGGAGACGGAGTGCAGCAGGTGCGCCTTGTCCTTGGTGACCAAGTCGGCGGTGTCCCACGTCCGGGGGCGGGTTTGGGAGAGGACCATTGGTTCCATCCTTTGGCGAGGCACGGGCGATCCAGCGATCGGTATTGTCGGGGAGGACGTCGGATACGTCTACGTCGGGCGGTGGCCCGGCGAACGCGGGGATCCGGCAAACTGACGGCATGGGGCGGGATCGTCAGGCGGGACGCAATCGACAACGACGTCATCCCGGCGTTGATCCGGCTGGGCGATACGATCGGCGAGTCCGGTAGGCGAGCTTCGCTGCGGCGGCAGGGCCGGATTGTGGCGGTGCTGGCGTGGGTTGATTCGGTGGATTCGTCCGGGGTCGAGTTGCGGCAACGGCAGGCGGTGATCGCGTCGGACCGCACAACCCTGGGCGCCTCCGCAGGGGCCAGGGATGGCGTCATCGACGCCGACGAGTTCCTCGAACACAACGCCGATCGCCGCGCCTGGTCGATCCGTCCGCCGGTCGATCGTTGCCGTACCGCATCGACACCGATCGGGTGGTCGATCACTCTAACGGCAACCAAACGGCACAGGGGCTCGTGGCAGAGTTGGCCCCGGTCGGTCTGGCAATCGGCCCGATGACCTCCGGGGAGATCTTGCTCTGCGGACGTCGGTGGGAACCGGACGAGATCGCCTTCCCGGTGTTCCTGCGCTCTGCAACGATTCGGGGCCTGGATGAGGAGATAATGCGCCGCTTCGCGGGCGTCCGCGGCGCCCTGAGGCTGGAGGGCGAGCGCATCCCCGACAACGGCCCGCTGATCGCCGCCACCACCCTCCACCACGACCCGACCCTGGTCGCCCGCAAGCTCCGCCACCTCCATCGGGTGCCGAACCCGAGGCTGTATCGGAATCCGTCGCGGGGGTTGGAATCTACGCACGGCGTATACTCCTCCCCGTTGGCATGTTGACCAGGAGGACCGCGCGCCCATGATTGCCCCCGCCGCCGAGACCGCCGCGTCGTATCTGCCGCCCGCCGGTGCGCCGGTGCGGGTCCGGTTTGCGCCGAGCCCGACCGGGTCGCTGCACGTCGGGGGCGGGCGGACGGCGCTGTTCGATTGGCTCTTCGCCCACGGGGAGGCGCGGCGGTCGGGGCGGGACGGCGCGTTCCTGCTCCGGATCGAGGACACGGACCAGAATCGCCTGGTGGAAGGCGCGACCCAGGGCATCTACGACGCCCTGTCCTGGTTTGGCCTAACCTGGGACGAGGGACCGGACAAGGGCGGTCCGCTCGGCCCGTACACCCAAAGCGAACGCACGGCGCTCTACCAAGAACACGCCGAAACCTTGATCTCTCGCGGCCACGCCTACCGTTGCTTCTGCACCCCGGAGCGGTTGGAGCGGGTTCGCCAGGAGCAGCAGGCCCGCAAGGAGCCGCCCGGTTACGACCGCCACTGCCGGGATTTGGACCCGGCGACCGTCGCCGCGAATCGGGAGTCCGGGCTACCCTCGGTGGTCCGCTTCGCGATGCCGCGCGACGGCGAAACGCGGGTCCACGACCTGATCCGGGGCGAGATCGTCTACCGCAACGCGACGATCGACGACCGCGTCCTGCTCAAGTCCGACGGATTCCCGACCTACCACCTGGCCAACGTGGTCGACGACCACCTGATGGCGATCACCCATATCCTGCGCGGCGACGAGTGGATCCCGACCGCGCCGCTGCATATCCGGCTCTACGCCGCCTTCGGCTGGGAGCCGCCGATCCTGGCTCACATGCCGCTGATCCTCGCCCCCGGCGGCGGAAAGCTCTCCAAGCGCCACGGCGCCAGCGCGATGGAGGAGTTCCGGGCCAATGGATTCATTCCCGAAGCGTTGATGAATTACCTGGCCCTGCTCGGCTGGAGTCTGGACGGAGAGACCGAAATCTTCTCCAAGGACGATTTGCTGGAGAGATTCACCCTCGGCCGGGTCAGCCCGTCCCCGGCGACGTTCGACCATGCCAAGCTGCGCTGGTTCAACCAGCACTACATCAACCATGTCCTCTCGGTCGGCGATCTGGCGCTGCGGCTGGTCCCGTTCCTGGCCGACGCCGGTTTGGTCCCTTCCGAGACCGGCCCCAACCACCCCGCCTTCCCGCTCTTGCGCGACGCGTCGGCCTTGCTCAAGGACCGCCTGGAAACCCTGGCCGATGCCCCGGACCTGATGGGATTTCTCCTCCGGGACGAGTTGGATCCCTACGACGCCGCGCTTCTGGTGCCAAAAAAGGCCGATCCGCTGGCGACGCTGGAGGCGCTGGTCGCCGTCCAGGAAGCCCTCGCGGATGTGGACGTGACCGACGAGGCGGCGACCGAGGCACGGCTGCGCGCCCTGGCCGAAACGCTGGGAATGAAGGCCGGACAGTTGTTTATGCCGATCCGGGTCGCCATCACCGGGCGGACCCAGTCGCCGGGTCTGTTCGAGACCCTGCGCGTGGTGGGACCGGATCGCGTCCGCGCCCGCCTCGCCGCCGCGATCGCCCTCCTGCGCCGCCACGGCGACGAGTCGCTCTCCGCCGACTGACCGACCGCGATGCCCCGCCGCGTAACCAACGCTCCCCGGCGCGCGTTCTGGAACCTGAACGGCGAACCGCCGCAGGGCCAATCGGAACGCTTCCGGGAGAACGAAAACGTGGGCACCGCGATCGCTCCGAACGCGACGGGCAGGGCGGGTCGGCAGTCCGCCTTGGGAAGCAGAGCCGATGGGCCCTGGCCCATCGGCCTGCCGAGACCGGCGACGGCGCTGGTCGGTCGGGACCAGGACGTGGCGGCGGCCGTCGCGCTTCTGGACCGGGAGGGCGTTCGCCTGCTGACCCTGACCGGACCAGGCGGGATCGGCAAGACCCGCCTCGCGCTCCGGGTCGCCGCCGAACTCGCCGCGGTGTCGACCACCGAGGTCCGGTTCGTGGCACTGGACGCCCTCGACGACCCTGCGTTGGTTGCCGGCACCGTTGCCCGTGCGTTCGCGGTCCGCGACACCGGGGAGCGGCCGATACCGGACGTGGTGGCGGCGGCAATCGGGGACCGGTCCTTGCTGCTCGTGCTCGACAATACCGAGCACCTGCCGGGCGTCGGGGCCCTGGCCGCGCTCCTGACCGACCGGTGCCCGGGGTTGCGGATCCTGGCGACGGGCCGCGTGCCGCTGCGTCTCCCCGGTGAGCGGGTGGTCCGCGTGCCGCCGTTGCCGCTGCCGGACTTGGGTGCCTTGCCCGACCCGGAGGCGCTGGCGGCGAACCCCACCGTGGCCCTGTTCCGCCTCCGCGCGCGGGCCGTCAACCCCACCTTCGCGCTGACCGCCGACAACGCCGCCGCCGTCGCCCACCTCTGCGTCCGCCTCGACGGGGTGCCGTTGGCGATCGAACTCGCCGCCGCCCGGTGCGGCATGCTCGCCCCGGCCGCGTTGTTGGCCCGGTTGGACGGCCGGCTCGGTCTGTTGACCGGTGGTCCGCGGGACGCCCCGCCCCGCCAGCGCGCCCTCCGCGACACCGTCGCCTGGAGCTACCGCCTGCTTGCCCCGGAGGTCCAAACCCTGTTCCGCCGCCTGGCGGTCTTCGGCTCCGGGTTCACGGCCGAGGCCGCCGAGGCGATCGCCGGAGAGGGGGGAACGGGGGGACGGGAAGACGGGCAGACAGACGGTGTTCTCCCCGTCTCGATCGGCATCGCCGCCCTCCTCGACCACGGCCTCCTCGACGAGGCCGCCGGCTTCGGCACCGAACCGGCCCGGCGCCGCTACCGGATGCCGGAAACGATCCGAGCCTACGCGCTCGAGCGGTTGAAGGCGACCGGAGAAGAGGCCGAACGACGACGTTGCCACGCCGATTGGGGCGTCGCGTTTGCGGAGCGGTGCGAGCCGGAACTGGTCGGGCCGGACCAGCAGGCCTGGCTGGATTGCCTCGAGGGGTCCCGCGACAACCTGCGGGCGGCGTTCTCCTGGTTGATCGCGAACGGTGAGGCGGAATCGGCGCTGCGATTGGCTGGGGCGCTGTGGCGGTTCTGGGCGGTGCGCGGCCCGTTGACCGAAGGGCAGGGATGGCTGGAGCGCGCCCTGGCGCTGGCCGACGCGCGCGGCGTCGTTTCGCCGGACGCCCGGGCCAAGGTCCTCCACCACCTGGGCAACACCGCCTTCGACCTCGGCGATTTCCCGCGGGCGCGCGCCCACTACGCTTCGGGCCTGGCGATCCGGCGCTGGCAGCAGGACCGGCGCGGGGTTGCTAGCGCGCTGAACGGGCTTGGCCTGGTCGCGCTGATGACCGGCGCACTCGACGAAGCACGGCGGCGGCACGAGGAGAGCCTGGCCCTGCGCCGGAGCCTGAGCGACCGCCCCGGCGAGGCGCTGGCCCTGAGCAACCTGGGGGACGTGGCCGACGCCGCCGGCGACCATGCCACCGCGGCGGCACTGCATGCCCGCGCGCTGGCGATCCGGGAGGCGGCCGGCGACATCGGCCACGTCGCCTCCTCGACGCACAACCTCGGCGCGGCGGCGTTCGGACGCGGCGACGACGCCGACGCCCGGCGCCGTTACGCCCGTGCCCTGGCGTTGTTCGAGATCGTCGGCGACCGGGCGGGGATCGCCCACGCCAAGCACGGCCTGGCGCGGGTGGCGGCGCGCGCCGGTCGGCCGCGGACGGCGGCGGCCCGGGAGCGCGAGGCCCTCGCCCTGCGCTGGGCGGCGGGGGACCGGCTCGGCGTCGCGGAATGCCTGGAAGGGTTGGCCGCACTGGCCGGAACCCCGGAGCGGGCGACCGTCGCGGCCCGCTTGTTCGGCGCGGCGGCGGCGCTGCGGCGCGCCCTCGGCGCTCCCCTGCCGCCCGCGCGCCGCAAGGCGCACGACGGCGCGGTGCTGCGCGCCCGCCGCGCCACCGACATGGCGCGCTTCCGCGCCGCCC
>CADCWE010000252.1:0-15349 GCA_902806325.1 uncultured Thermomicrobiales bacterium
TGTAGAGGACGGTTTCGTCTGGCGAGAAGGCGAGGCCGTTCGGTTGCACGAAACTGGTGTCCAGGCAGCGGATGGCGCCACCGGGATCGAGCCGGTAGACCCCCTGGTTGGGCAGTTCGTGCTCGGCGGAGGCATCGTCCAAGCCGTAGGTCGGGTCGGTGAAGTAGAGCGCGCCGCTCCGATGGACGACGACATCGTTGGGGCTGTTGAAGCGCTTGCCGTCGAACCGCTCGGCGACCGGTTCGGGGTCGCCACCGTCCCGGGCGCGGGAGACCCGGCGCCCGGAGTGCTCGCAGGCGATCAGGTTGCCGTCGTGGTCCAAGGTCAGTCCGTTGGAATGATGGCTCGGCTCCCGGTAGATCTCGGCGCCGGTCATTCCGTCCCGCCAGCGATGGATCCGGTTGTTTGGGATGTCGCTGAAAAGCAGGCAAGCCTCCTCCGGGACCCAGACCGGCCCTTCGGTGAAGGCAAAGCCCCCGCAGAGGCGGGTTGCGTCCGGGGAGGCGACCAGATCCGAGAGTCCGGCATCGTCTTCGATGGGCATGGGTGTGGCCTGTTGCCTCCGGCGACGGCGCGGCGAGATCCCGGCGCCGGGATCATCGCACGAGTTGCCACCGGCGCGCTCGTGACGAAATCGTGACGGACCCGGCGCGTCCTGTTCACCATGTTGCCCGACGATAGAGCAACCGGCCCGGGCCGGGCGTCCAGGGGTTCCTGGACAAGCTACATGATACCCAACCAGGAGAACGGCGATGCTCGTCAGTACCACGACCGTGCTCGAAGGCAAGCCCGTCGCCCGCTACCTCGGCCTGGTCAGCGGCGAGGCGTTCATGGGCGCGAACCTGTTCAAAGACGTTTTCGCTGGCATCCGCGACATCGTCGGTGGGCGCTCGGCGGCCTACGAGCAGGAGCTGCGAAAAGCCAAAACCCTGGCTCTGGACGAGATGGAAGCGCAGGCCGCCGCGTTGGGTGCCAACGCCGTGATCGGCGTCGACCTCGACTACGAGACGATCGGCGACCGCGGCAGCATGCTGATGGTCTCGGCGAGCGGGACGGCGGTGCTGGTGTCGGGGTAGAGTCGAACCGGGCGGTTCGACGCCCGGTTCGACACGGTCGCGATAATCCTCAGCGCCACCGGCAGATGGTGGGGACACTGGTCGCGGGCCAGCTCTCCCTCGGGCCGAAAAGCCCGGCGCATCGCGCTCTCGGCCGACCGCGAACCCGCCAGAGAGCCGGCCGCCGTGGCCTATTGCCGGCGGCACTTAGGACCGAAATCCGCGTGCGCTCGAACCTACTCCCGGATCCGGCGCCCGCGGCCGTAGACGAACAGCATCAGCAAGATGATCAGCCCGTAGAGGATTTGTTGGCCCGCCGTCCGCACCCCGATCACCTGGAGCGCGTTCTGGAGCAGGACGACCGTGGTCGCGCCGGCGATGGTGCCACCGTAGCCGCCGGAACCGCCGAGGATCGAGGTGCCGCCGATGACCACCGCCGCGATCGCCGGCAGCACGAAGGGCGAGCCCATGTCGAGGTAGCTCTGGGAGGAGTAGCCGGTCAGCAAGACCCCCGCGATGCCGGCGAACAGGCCGCAGAGCGCGTACGACGCCACCAGCACCCCGCGCACCGGGACGCCGGAAAGATACGCCGCGCGCGGGTTGTTGCCGACGGCGTACAAGCGCCGCCCGAACACGCTGCGCCGGAGGACGAAGATTAAGGTCAGGCTGAGAATGGCCCAGTAGATCAGCGCCCACGGCACCACGCCGCCGATCCGGCCGACGGCAAGGTTCTTGGCGAACCCCGGCGCCGCGCCTTGCGGTGAGCCGTTGGTGTAGACCAGCGTCACCCCTTCCAGCACCGCGTTCATCCCGAGCGTCATTACCAGCGACGGGATCCGTAGAAACGCCACCCCGATCCCGTTGATCAACCCGACCAGCATCCCGCTGCCGAGCGCCGCCACCACCGCCCAGGCGATCCGACCCCCGCCGCCGCCCTCCGCGAGCTGCGTCAGCAGGATCGCCGACAGGTTGAGGTTCCAGGCCACCGAGAGGTCGATCCCGCCGGTCAGGATGACCAGCGTTTCCCCGGCGGCGATGGTCGCCAGATACGACGCCAGCACCAACTGCGTCCGCAGATTCCCCGGCGCCACGAATCCCGGCGTCCGCAGTGCCGCGATCAGCAGCAGCGCCCCGATCAGGGCATAGGGGACGAGCACGGCGCGGTTCCGCGCGACGAAGTCGGAAGCCGGAAGCCGGAAGCCGCGAGTGATCCGACGTCGTGCTTCCGGCTTCTGGCTCCCGGCTTCCGACTTCGTCACATCCGCTCCAATCGGTTGCGCACCCGGAAGACGCCGAGGGCGCCGAGGGAGACCGCGACGAGCAGGATCGACCCCTGGTAGAAGCGCTGGTAGAACGGGCTGACCTCGTAGAAGAAGAGCACGCTCGGGATCAGCGCGATCACGTAGGCCCCGGCCAGGGTGCCGAGGAACGAACCGGCGCCTCCGGCCAGGCTGGCCCCGCCAAGGACGACGGCGGCGATCGAGTTGAGGGTGAAGACGTTGCCGGCCTGGGCGTTGCCGGTCGCCGTTTGGGCCGTGGCGAAGAGACCGGCGGCGCTGGCGGCCAATCCGGCCAGGGTGTAGGCCCACACCTTGGTTCGCGCCACGTTGACGCCGGACATGTAGGCGGCTCCCTCGCTGCTGCCGACGGCGAAGATCCGGGTCGCCAGGCGCGTGCGGCGGAAGATCAGCCAGACCGCGACCGCGGCGGCAAGGAGGAACACCGAACTGGGCAGTGGCCGGTCCCAGGTCAGGCCCAAGACCGTCAGCGGTTTGTCGTCGAAGACCAACCCGGTCAGCAGGTCGGAGTATCCAGGCGGCACGTACCCCCCCGGATCGGGACGCACGTAGAGCGCGATCCCGCTCCAAACCGAGGCCGTGGCCAACGTGACAATGATCGGCTGCAAGCGGCCGTAGGCGACCAGCACGCCGTTGACGAGGCCGCCCCCGGCGCCGATCAGCAACACCACCAGGGCCGCCACCGCCATGCTGGAGCGCGGCGATTCTTTGTTTGCCAATCGCGTCGCGACGCTGTTGGTCAAGCTGACCATTGGCCCGACGGAGAGGTCGATCCCGCCGGTCAGCACGACCATGGTCTGCCCCAGCCCGGCGAGCGAGAGGGTGACGCCGGAGTTGGCGATCGAGCGTTGCTCCCGAGGCCGGAACTGGGGCGCTTCACGGACGTAGATCGTTAGCAGGGCGATCAGGACCGCCCAGGCGACCAGCAACCGGGCGTTGCGGACGATGAACGACCGTCGCCGGACGATCCGGTCTTTGGCGTCGGCCGGGGGCGGCGGGGCGGATTCGGCAACCGGGGACGACATCGGGCGGCCCTTCCTCAAATCAGCCGGTGGCCCGCGCCGTTTCGGTGACGCCGACGGCCGCGCTAACGAGCGCCGCTTCCGACAGCGCGGGTCCGGACAGATCGCGCACCACGGCGCCCTCGTACATCACCATCGCCCGGTCGCAGAGGCCGACGATCTCGGTCAGGTCGGTCGAGAAGAACAGGATGCCGTGCCCGGCGTCGGCCAAGCCGCGCATCAACGCGTAGATCTCCTGCTTGGCGCCGACGTCGATGCCGCGGGTCGGGTCGTAGAGCAGATAGACGTCGGCGTCGGCGAGCAGCCACTTGGCGATGGCGACCTTCTGCTGGTTGCCGCCGCTCAGAAACCGGACGGGCGTTTCGCGGCTGGCGGTCTTGATCGCCAAGCGTTCCCGCATCGCGTCGGTCCGGCGCGCCTCGGCGGCGGCGGAGACGAACCCGCCCCGCGCCACCGAGGGCAACGTCGCCAGGTTGACGTTGTCGCGCACCGGCAGCGGCAGGATCAGCGCCTGCGTCTTGCGGTCCTCCGGCACCAGGGCGATCCCGGCCCGCATCGCCGCGTGCGGGTTGCCGAGCTTGACCGGTCGCCCGCGCACCTCGACCGCACCGGCGACCCCGGCGTAGACCCCAAACAAGGCGAACAGCAGATCCCCTTGGCCCTGGCCTTCGAGTCCTGAGAGGCCCAATATCTCCCCGCGTCGGAGTTCGAATGAGATGTCGCGCAGCGCCGCACCCCAGCCCATCCCGCGCACCGCCAGCAGCGACTCTTCCTGAGCAGGCCGCGGCGGGCGCGGCGGGTAGACATCCCTCAACGCGCGGCCGATCATTAAGTGGACGATCTGGTCGTGGCTCGCTTCGCCGATAGCGATGGTGCCGACATCGGTCCCATCGCGAAACACCGTCGCCCGGTCGCAGAGGGCCCGCACCTCGTCCAAGCGATGGGAGATGAAGATGACGGCGGTCCCGGCATCGCGCAGGCGCCGCACCACGGCAAAAACCTTCGCCACCTCGCGCTGGGTCAGGGCCGATGTCGCCTCGTCCAGGATCAGGACACGCGGCCGGCGCCCGATCGCCTTCGCGATCTCGACCAGTTGGCGCTGGGCGAGCGGCAGGTCGGCCACCGTCGCGGCCGGGTCGATCCCCGCGAAGCCAAGGTCGTCCAGCAGGGCCCGGGCTTGGCGTCGCATCCGCCGGCCGGCAATCAGGCCGAGCGGCGACTGCGGCTCGTGGCCCATGAACAGGTTGGCGGCGACCGAGAGGTGGGGCACCAGCGACAGTTCTTGGAAGACCGGAACGATTCCCGCCGCCGCCGCCGCCGCCGGGTTCTTGAACGTCGCAGGTCGTCCGTCGTCGGTGAGGGTCCCGCTGTCCGGTGGCTGCACGCCGCAGAGCACCTTGACCATCGTGCTCTTGCCGGCCCCGTTCTCGCCGAGCAAGGCGTGGATCTCCCCCGCCTCGCACGCGAATCCCGCGTCGTCCAACGCGACGACGCCACCGAACCGCTTGGTGATGCCGGACGCGGCGAGGATGGGCACGGACGCTCCGAGTGGGTGGTGGGTCGTCGGCAGTGATGGAGTCGGCCCGACGACCGTCCGTCGTCGCACTACCCACGACCCACTACCGACTGCTCAATCCGTCAGACCTGCTGCTCGTCGATTTGCTCGAATGTCAGGTTGACGCCGCAGTCGGGGACCTGGATCGCCGTGAAGAAGTTGTCCGGGCCGTCGGGGAAGTAGTTGACGCCGGCGACGAGGTCGGCGGTCTTGGCTTCCGGCAGCGGCAAGGAGACGGCTTGGGGCACGGGCTCGCCCATCAGGAGGCTGATCGCGGTCCGGATTGCGACGCAGACCATGCCCGGGGTCTGGGCGATCGAGTATCCGGGCATCTCGTCGGCGTACTGGACCATCTGCTTGCGGAAGCCGTTCTCGGCCTCGCCGGCGATCGGCACCAGCGGTTTGCCGGCGTCCAGGAAGGCGCGGACCACGCCGTCGGTGCCACCCTGGCACCAAACGCCGGCGATGTCGGGGTTGGCGGCCAGGGCGGTCGCGGTCGCGGTTTGGGCCTTGCCCGGGTCCCATTCGCCGACCACCTCGACGACGGTGATGCCGGGGTTCTGGTCCCAGACGCCCTGGGCGCCGCGACGCCGCTCGGTGTCGACCCCGGTCCCGGCGACGCCGTTGACCATCAGGATCTTGCCCTGACCGCCGGTCTCGTCGACCAGGAACTGGGCCCATCGGCGCCCCATCTCGACCTGGTCCTCGTTGACCGTCACGCCGAGGTCGAGCGAAGGATCGGGCGGATCGGCGGCGACGACGCTATCGAACGAGACGATGACGATTCCGTCGGCGCGCGCCTGCTGGACCACCTGGACGAGGGCGGACGGGGTGTTGGCGATGATCACCACGGCCTGGGCGCCGTTGGAGATCATGTTTTCGATCGCCGCGATCTGGGCCGCGTCGTCGCGGTCGGACGTGGTGACCTGCAGCTCGGAGACGAAGGGCGCGATCTCCGGCAACTCGGAGTACGCCTTCGCCATCTTGATCATCTGGGTCCGCCAGACGTTGCCGATGTAGGAGTTGGAAAGGGCGATGTTGAAGTCGCCGTCGCCGACCTTGTCGTACTGCACCGTCTCGACGTCGCCGAACGGCTGGTAGCACTTGGCGGGATCGAAAACCCCTCCGGCGGCAGGCGTGGCGTCCTGGGCCAGGGCGGAGGAGAAGCGCCGCCCGGCGCCGGTCATCCCAAGGGAGACCGCGCCGGCCCCCATCAACGACGCCTGGACCAACCACCGCCGATCTAACCGGGCGTTCCAGGACCGATCACGATCATCACGAATGGCCATCCAAACCCCTCCCGCACGCGACGAACATGGCCCGACGCCCTCGTTGGCGCCCGGCCTACCTTGGTTGGTCCCTCGTGCCGGGACGATAGCAACGGGGGAAGGGGCTGTCAACGGTTCGTCGGCGACCTCGCGACCGCGCACGGGCGAACGCGACGGCTTGGGCGACGACCCCCTATCGATCCGCTACCTGTGGGACGAACCCGGGCGCTCGGGGTGAGGGTCGAACTCGAGTTGTTCTTGCTCCGCGTCGTCGTCGCGACCGAGAACCGATCCTAGCCGCGCGGGGCATTCTGGGAAGCCACATGGGCGCGCACGAGGCGGACGATGGCGCAAGGACACCACCACAATCTGGTTCGCGCCGCGGCGATCCTGCGCGGATGGTGTTTTAGAGATCAGAGCTTCGGCACCGAGCAACCGGGGCGGCAATGGCGGCCTCGTCCAGCCGCCCGTACGGATCGTCCCGCCACAAACGGAATTTGCTATACTGCTATCCGGACACGCTGAACGGACACGCGGCCCGCACCGCCCGCCGTGACGCGACCGCCCCTCCGCGTAGCCGTGGGCGGCGATGGTGATCGGTGGGGGCGGTATGGCAACGGCGTCGAGGGTCCGGGCAAGCCCCAAGAACGACCGGGACGGACGGACGACGCGGCCCGGTGGGATGGCGAGGCGGCTGCGCTGGGCGGTGGCCTGGCCCCGCCGGTTCGGCGGCTGGGTGGCGCGGTGGGTGGCGGCGCTGCATCCGGCGTTCGCCGTTTCGGACCGCCTGCGGCGAGAGATCCTCGGGCTGGTGCTGGCGTTGCTGGCAGCGCTCAGCGGGTGGTCCTTGGGCAGCGGGGGCGACGACGGGCGGCTCGTCGACTGGTGGGAAAACGCGCTCGGCGACGCCTTCGGGCGAGCGGCGCCGTTGGCGGCGGTGTTCTTGGTCCTGATCGCGGTGCGCGCATTCCGGCCGTTGGATGGACCGGTGCTTCTGGCCCGGCATTACCTCGGCGGCTTCGCCTTCGGTGTCGCGGTCGCGGGCTTGCTGCACCTCGGCGCCAGGGTGGCCAGCGATCGGGCGGGCGGTTACCTCGGGGCCGGGGCGGCGACCGTGCTGTTGTCCCCGTTCGGCGAGGTCGCCTCCGGCGTGGTGCTGTTCGCCGCCGGGGTGGTCGGCGTCTTTCTCCTCGCCGACACCGACGCGGGGACGTTTTACCGGGAACTCCGGACGGTGTTCGGGCGCGCGAGGGAGTCGGCAAGTCGGGAAGACGCGGAGTCGGACGAGGAAACGGAAGCGGTGAACCAACCGGAACCGGTGGCGAGGCCGGAACTCCGTTGGAGTTCCCTGCCGGACGCGGCGGTTGCGGTTGTCGAACCGGCCGGTCCGCCGGTGATCAACCTGCCGAAGCGGGACCCGAAATCGGCGATCAGGACGGGCCTGCTGCCGAACCCGCCGGGGCGTGCCAAATTGGGCGCCGCCCTGCCGCTGCCGGACATCGCGCGCCTGGCCCTCTACGACGGGTTCGCCCACGACCCGGCCGAACTGGAGCGCAAGGCAAGGCGGATCGAGGAAACCCTGGCCAGCTTCAAGGTCGAAGCGAGGGTACGCGAGATCAACCCCGGCCCCGCGGTGACCCAGTTTGCCCTCGAACCGGGCAATGGGGTCAAAGTACGGCGGATCAGCGAGTTGCAGAACGACCTGGCGCTGGCGATGGCGGCGAAGAGCCTGCGGATCGAGGCGCCGATCCCGGGCGAGGCGCGGGTCGGGTTGGAGATCCCGAATGCCCAGGTCTCGACGGTGGGGCTGCGGGAGACCCTGGAGTCGAACCAGTTCGCGAAATCCAAGGCCAAGCTGCCGCTGCCGCTGGGGCGAGACGTCAACGGCCGCTACGTGGTCCACGATCTGACGAAAATGCCGCACCTCCTGATCGCTGGCGCGACCGGGTCCGGCAAGAGCGTTTGCCTGAACGGGATCATCTCGACGTTTCTGCTAACCCGGACGCCGGACGACGTCAAGCTGCTGATGATCGATCCGAAGATGGTCGAGTTGACCGGCTACAACGGCGTGCCGCACCTTCAGTGCCCGGTCGTGACCGAGATGGACAAGGTCGTCGGGGTGTTGCGCCTAGTGCTGAGGGAGATGGAGCGACGCTACAATCTCTTCTCCCGCCTGGGCGTGCGCAACCTGGACGGGTACCGGGCCAAGGTCGCCGACGAACCGGGGGCGGAGAACCTTCCGTATCTGGTGGTGATCATCGACGAGCTGGCCGACCTGATGATGACCACCCCGGAGGAGGTCGAGAGTCTGCTGGTGCGTTTGGCGCAGATGGCGCGGGCAACCGGAATCCACCTGATCATCGCAACCCAGCGGCCGTCGGTTGACGTGGTGACGGGGTTAATCAAGGCCAACGTGCCGGCCCGGATCGCCTTCGCGGTCTCCTCGCGGGTGAACAGCCAAGTGGTGCTGGACATGCCGGGGGCGGAGCGGCTCGTCGGCAAAGGCGACATGCTCTTCCTACCGCCGGACGCGCCGAAACCGGTCCGGATCCAAGGCGCCTTTTTGGAAGACGCCGACGTGCAGGGCATCGTCGACCATTGGCACGCGGTGGCGCCGGTGCCGCAATACGCCGAGGAGTGGTTAAACCTGCCGGGGAGCGGCGACGACGCTGAAGGTGGCGGCGACGACCCGCTGATGGAGCAGGCGCTGGAGATCGTGCAGAAGCACGGCACCGCCTCGGCCTCGATGCTCCAGCGCCGCCTCCGCGTCGGCTACAACCGCGCCGCCCGCCTGATCGAACAGATGGAAGACGACGGCGTCATCGGGCCGGCCGAAGGCGGCTTGAAGGGGCGGCCGGTGCTGACGGTGGACGAGTGAAGGAGACGGAGCGACGGGGGGGGAGGCGAAGCGTCGAACGATTCGCGCTCTCGTTCCATCGCGTCTCCCCGTCACGCCGACTCAGACGGCGGCGTGCGACGCCTCCGGCTCGCCCGCGGCGAGGACGCGCTGGCGGTCGAAGCAGCGAGAGCAGTAGACGGGATTGCCGTTGCGGGGGACGAACGGGACCGTGGTGGTCTCGCCGCAATCCGCGCAGACGACCTCGGTTTGGACGCGCTCGTGGAGGCCGAGCTTGGCCTTGCGGTTGGCCCGGCAGTTCGGGCAGCGGGCTGGGCTATTGACCAACCCCTTCTCGCGATAGAACTGCTGCTCCCCGGCCGTCCAGGTGAACGGTTGCTCGCAATCCCGGCACGTCAGCGTGCGATCGTCGAACTCCACCGGCTTGTCCCTCCTCCGCACCCGGAACCGTATCCGCGTCGCCGGTCCAGACCCGCCCAAGCGCCGACCGCGCCGGGGCACGCGCGCAGTCCACCGCGCGACGGCGACCGGGGGACGGGCTTCCGGGGGTCCAGGGCGGGCACGAAACGCCAGGAACCGGCGGGCCACGGCGGTGACCGGCGAACGCGGACGGCAAGGCAGCGCCACAGTAGCACCGCCAACGCCGCAACGCAATACCCTGTTAATCGGCGCCCGAATGACGGGATCGTGACGAAGCAGAATGAGACAGAACGATTGGCGCCACCTGACCCCAGCGTGGCGCAAACGCGGGCGATCGGTGGTATCATGACATAAGAACATCCGTCCTGTTGCGGAACGCGAACCGACGAAGGGGAACGGGGTGGGGCGCGGAACGGCGGTCACGGCGCAGCCGGTGCAGCGGCTGGTCGACGAGTTCGCGAAGCTGCCGGGGATCGGCCCGAAGACGGCCTCCCGGTTGGCGTACTTCATGTTGCGCGGCTCGCGCGAGGACGCCACCGCGCTGGCCGAGGCGATCCTAGAGGTTAAGGAGCGGATCCGCCTCTGCGCCAACTGCTTCAATATCACCGAGGCCGACCCCTGCGGCGTCTGCGCCGACCCGGCGCGCGAGGGCGCGATCTGCGTCGTCGAGGAACCGCTGGACGTGGTCGCGTTGGAGCGAACCGGCCAGTTCAAGGGTCGCTACCACGTCCTCCACGGCGCCGTCTCTCCGGTCGAAGGGATCGGTCCCGACAAACTCAGAATCGCCGAGTTGATCGAGCGGGTCAAGCGCGAGAACCCGGACGAAGTGATCCTGGCGACGAACCTGGACATGCCCGGCGACGCCACCGCGACCTATCTCCACAAGCTGCTCGTGCCCCTCGGCGTCAACGTCACCCGCCCCGCCACCGGCCTCCCCGCCGGGGGCGATCTAGAGTACGCCGACGAGATCACGCTCGGCCGGGCACTGGCGGGGCGCCGGGCGCTGTGACGGCTGACCGCTAACAGCGCCCTAACACCCGCCGTCTTGCGGTCGGCCCTTCCGGTGTGTAAAATCGGACAAGATGGAGCCTTATTTGGGTCCTGGCCAGTCAGACGCGATGCCCGCGACGATGGAGCGGGAGGTTGCGGAGTCGCGCTCCCTTCGACCGTATCCGGATGGTGATTCCCATGCTCTGGACGCTCACGTAAACGCCGACCCCGCGACCGACGCGGCTTCGCGCGGCGGGCCGCCGTCGCTGCCGCTCGTTGTGCGGTCGGTGCGGTTGGCCGACCTGCCGGGGTTGCGCCGGGTCGATACCGTCCTCCGGCTCGATCAACCCGACGCCCAGCTCGATCCCTACAACGCGCTCCGCCAGGGACTGGCGGCGGCGGTGCCGTGGCCGGCGACGCGGCGGCGGTTCCTGGTCGGCGTGGCCGGCGAGCGCCTGATCGGGTTTGCCCAGTTCCTGCCGGTGGCGCCCGACCAACGCTGGGTGTTGGTCGCGATCGGCGCCGCGACCGGTGTCTACGACGCCGGTCCGGTCTGGGAGCCATTGGTCGAGCGGGGGATCGTGCTGGCTGGGTTGCGGGGGGTGAAGCGCCTCTACGCCCGGCTGCCGGATCGGTCGCCGGCGGCGCCGACGTTGCGCGCGCTCGGGTACGCCCCGTACGCGCGGGAGACGGTGCTCAAGATTCGCCACCCGGCGCCGCGGCGGATGCCGGTTGGCCTGCGGCCGCAGGAGCAGACCGACACCTGGGCGATCCACCAGCTCTACAACGTCGCCGTGCCGCGCCAGGTCCAGTACGCCGAGGCGTTCACCAGCCACCGGTGGGACGTCCACGCCCGGCACGCCCACCCGGCCGCCGCCAAGGTCGCTGGGTGGTTGATCGAGGAGGGGCACCATGTCATCGGCTACGCCCGCACCGCCTCGCGCGACGCCGTCCACGTCGTGGATCTGGTCGCGCACCCGGAGCGACCGGAGGTGTTGGCCGATCTGCTCGACGGCGCGCTCGCCCACGTCACCGGGCGGCGCGCGGATTGCGTCTACTGCGCCGTTCGCGGCTACCACGCCGAAACCGAAACCGCCTTGCGGGCCCACGGATTCGCGCCCTTGATGGAGCAAGACCTGTTGATCAAATACACCACCGCCACCGTCCGCGCCCCGGCGACCGAGGCGGTGCCGTTCCACGTTGACGTCCGCGAGAAGCTGCCGAAGCGGGTCCCCAGCTTTCTCCGCGGGCGGACGGGCGACGAGTCGGCGACCTAGCCGATGGTGGACCGGCGGCGGTTGTTCCGCCCGATCCGTTTTGGCGCCCCAGATCCCGCGCCCCGCCACGCCCGACTGATGTCCCGCGCGGCTGGCGTCGGTTCCGCCCGGCGCCCAATTACGCCCAGGAGCAGCGATTGAGCAGCATGCCTCAGGTTACCCCCGTGTCCGCCTCCCCCGGTAGCGGCGCGGTCGCTTACGACCGCAAGGAGTACGAGCACGAGATCATCGACAACATCACCGATCTGCTGGCGGTGCTGCCGGCGCCGATCGCCGCGGCGCTCTCCGCGCTCGAAGCCGAAGCCGAGCGCGGCGGCCTGATCGAAGTCATCCTCGACCTCGGGCGGCGGCCGGAGGCGCGGTTCCAAGACCACGAGGTCTTCCTCTCCGAGGAGGACGTGACGCGCGAGGTGATGGAGTACGTCAGCGAACGGGTCGGCCACTTTGGCGATGACAACCGGGCCGGGATCGAGCGCACGCTGCACCGGATCTCGGCGATCCGAAACCGCGGCGGCGACATCGTCGGCCTAACCCTGCGGATCGGCCGCGCCGTCTACGGCACGATCGCGATCATCGACGATCTCATCGAGTCCGGGGAAAGCATCCTCCTCCTTGGCCCACCCGGCGTCGGCAAGACCACGATGCTGCGCGAAACGGCGCGGGTGCTGGCCGACGACCTGCGCAAGCGGGTCGTGATCGTCGACACCTCGAACGAGATCGCGGGCGACGGGGACATCCCGCACCCGGCGATCGGCCGCGCCCGCCGGATGCAGGTGCCGACGCCGACCGCCCAGCACGCGGTGATGATCGAGGCGGTCGAGAACCACATGCCGGAAGTGGTCGTGATCGACGAGATCGGGACCGAGCTGGAAGCCTCCGCCGCCCGCACCATCGCCGAGCGGGGCGTCCAGTTGATCGGCACCGCCCACGGGATCACGCTCGAGAATCTGATGATGAACCCAACGCTGTCCGATCTGATTGGCGGCATCCAGTCGGTCACCCTCTCCGACGAAGAAGCGCGACGTCGCGGCACCCAAAAATCCATCCTGGAGCGCAAGGCCCCGCCCACCTTCAACGTGATGGTCGAGATCGTCAGCCGCGACGAGGTCGCCGTCCACCGCGATGTCGCGACCACGGTCGACGCGATCCTGCGCAACGCCCCCGTGAAGGCCGAGTCGCGGCGCCGCAACGAGGACGGGGAGGTGGCCATCACCACCGCCGACGACGCCCGCCGGGACCCGACTCGGCCGGCGCGGGCGCCTCGCCAGGACGACCCGGCGGGGCGCTCGTCCCGGCGCGAGATCGTCGACATTACCACCCGCCAGATCAGTCGCCCGGTGGACCGCGTCGTCGAGCAGGAACCGGCCGTGGCTCCGGCCGCGGGCGCGGCGCCGGTTCTGGGCTCCTTGCCGAAGGGTCGGGGCACGGTGGCGAAGCCGCTGCGCCTGTACCCGTTTGGGGTCAGCCGCAACCGGCTCGAACACGCGATCGCGGCACTCGGGGTGCCGGCCGCGATCGTGCGCGAACTGCGGGAGGCCGATCTGGTCGTGACGTTGAAGAACTACTATCGGCGCAAGCCGCAACCGTTGCGGGAAGCGGAAAGCCGGGGTACGCCGGTTTACGTGCTCCGCTCCAACACCGGGACCCAGATGGAGTCGGTCCTGTTTGGCCTGTTCCCCAACGCCGTCCGGGCGGTGACCCGGCCGGACGCCGAATCGGGCGATGCCTGGGACCCGGACGAGCCGTCCGGTGACGCGGTTTCCCAAGCGATGTTCGAGGCCGAGACCGCGATCGGGACGGTGATCGAGGGCGGCCCGGGGATCGCCCTCACCCCGCAAGGGTCGTACGTCCGCCGCCTCCAGCATCAGATGGCGGATCGCTACAACTTGGCCTCGCGCTCCCGCGGCCGGGAGCCGAACCGGCGGGTGGAGATCTACCGCGACGGCGCGCAGTAGCGATCCGCCGGTGGTGGTTGCGGAATCGGGCGTCTTCATCGTCTTCGAGGGCACCGAAGGGTCGGGTAAGAGCACCCAGGCGGCTGGCTTGGCCGAGCGGCTGGGCGCCGCTGGTCTGCCCGTGGTCCTGACTCGCGAACCGGGCGGGACGCCGCTGGGGGAGCGCGTGCGCGCGCTGCTCCTCGACCCGGAAGGCTGTGTCATACTTCCCGAGGCGGAAGCGCTGCTGTTTTCGGCGGCGCGGGCGCAGCACGTCCGCGCGGTCATCGCGCCGGCCCTGGCGGCGGGCGCGGTGGTCGTCTGCGACCGGTTCGTCGACTCGACCCTCGCCTACCAAGGTGGGGGGCACGGGGTGTCCATGCCGGCGCTGTTGGCGGCCCAGGATCTGGCCACCGGCGGCGTCCGCCCGGACCTCAGACTGTTGCTCGACGTGGCGGTGGAAGACGGGTTACGGCGGCGGTTCGCGAGTTCGGAGGCGGTCAACCGGATCGACGCCGCGGATGTGGCGTTCCACATCAGGGTGGCCACCGCCTACCGGCACCTGGCGGCGGCCGATCCGGGCGGATGGGCGACCATTCCGGCGTCCGGGACGCCGGCCGAGGTCGCGACGGTCGTCACCGCGGCGATCCGGGACCGGCTGCCGGCGCTGAACCGGCGCTGGGAGGCGGCACCCGGTCGCGGTTCGCCGTGAAGCTGGTCGTCGCCGTGATCCAGGTCCGCGACGCCGATGTCCTGCTCCCGGCGCTGGCCGAGCGCGGGTTCGGGGCGACGGTGATCGACAGCGCGGGCGGGTTTTTGCGCGAGCGAAACGCCACGCTGCTGATCGGCGTTTCCGAAGCGGAGGTGGCCACCGTCCTGCGAACCATCGCCCTGACCTGCCAGGCGCGGACGCGGTTCGTCAATCCCCTGATGCCGATCGCGGAGCCGGGGGAGTTTTTCGTCGCCAACCCGCTCGAAGTGCTGGTCGGCGGGGCCACGGTGTTCGTGCTGGCCGTGGCGCGGTACGAGCGAATCGGCTGAGCGGTCCGGCTCGGAGACGCGCGAAGCGGCTACTCAGGAGAGGGGCGGAATGGGCATCGAAGCCGTGCTGGCGCGCGGCGCGCTGCTGCTGATTGCCCTCGCCGGGGCGTATCTGGCGGCGCTTTGGTTCGTGATGGTCGTCTGGACCTTCCGCGACAGCGAGGCGCGATCGAAAAGCATCGTCACCCAGATCTTCTCGACCCTCCTGGTCGTGCTCTTTTTTGCGCCCGGTTTGCTGCTCTACATGATCCTGCGCCCCAAGGCGACCTTGGACGAGGTCTACCAGCGCAGCCTGGAAGAGGAATACCTGCTCCAGGACTTGGAAGCGTTGTCGCTCTGCCCGGGGTGCCAGCGCGCCGTCGAAGACGAGTTCGTCCTTTGCCCGCACTGCCACACCAAGCTGCGCGACGACTGCGCCAACTGCGGTCGGCTGGTCGACGTCCGTTGGGCGCTTTGCCCCTACTGTGGCGTCGCCCAGGACGGCGCCGCCGCGACGGTCCGGGAGCGGGTCGAAGCCCCGGCCGCGCGCTGGATCGCGCCCGGATTGCTCCGGCGGCGGTCGGCGGTGGTTCCGGCCGAACCGGCGCCCGCGCTCGCCGCGGTCGCCGAACCGGCGCTCCCCACGGCGCTGG
>CADCWE010000252.1:15359-16243 GCA_902806325.1 uncultured Thermomicrobiales bacterium
ACGGGTCCGGTCAGGCCAACGGCCACGCAGCCGGCAACGGTACCGGGCCGGCCGCGGTCTCCCCCCCGCCCGGTGCCCGTCACGACCTGGATCGCCTGGAAACCCTGGCCCGGATGGCGACCGGGGAGTACCGCCAATCGGTAGGAGACGGGGAACCGGAGGCGCTGCCGGAGCCCGCGCCGGGGCGCGGCAAGGAACGGGCGACGCGGACGTAGGTGCACTGCTGCGCCAATGTCCCGGCCTGGATGAACGGCGCGTTCTCGATCGGACCGCAGCGCCGCGACGCCGGTTTTCGGCAATCAAGGCCGGGCGACACCGGCAAAGCCTGTCCGAAGCAGAGCGCAAGCGGGTGTTTCTTTTGGTCGCCGGGCCATGCCGGCGAACGATCAACCGACTGCAACAGGGTCCCGGATGAATCGGCGGCGAATTGTTGATTCTACCCTCACATCACCGCGGATACCGATATCGCCAATACCAGCCGGTCTGCGGCTTGGGGAGGATCGGAAGGTTGTAACGAAGGAGATAAGGATATAAATCCGTCGGTGTCATTGGGCGCATAGTCATCGTTGGCGTCGAAAATGGAATCGTGGAGGCACCATCGAACCTTTCGGTTGCTGGCTGGTACGAGGAGACAAGCCAAGCTGGAGACTTGGGAACCACGGTGATTAGAGCGGTTCTCAGAAGGATTGAGACGGCAGCGGGTAGCCGCAGTGGCCGTACCGGCCGCGGGCGTCGGCGGCGGTGATGGCGTCGCGGCCGGCGGCGATGGCGGCGTCGGGGTCGGCCCGGGTGCGCGCCTCGGCCCGCCGCCGCCCCTCCTCGAGCTTGGCGAAGGCGTGCTCGATCGGCGAGCAGTCGGGCGAGTAGGCCGGCAGGAAGCGCAG
>CADCWE010000253.1 GCA_902806325.1 uncultured Thermomicrobiales bacterium
GCAGAAATGGGAGCGCTACTCGGCGGCGTTGGTGTCGCTGGAAGCCGACCGCGAGAAGCTGGTCCACGGCGGCGACCCGGCGATCGCCGCCGACCGGGCGCGCCGGCAGCGCGAGCGCGCGCTGCTCGACGCGCAGGCCGCCAGCACCACCGCCCAGGCCCGCGCCACCACCCGCGCCAAGTACGACAAGCTCCTCGCCACATTGCGGGCCGGGCGCTCGCTGCCCCACGACCACGACGCCCGGGAACAGTGCCCGACTTGCCTCCGCCCCTTCCTCGCCGGAGAGGCCGAGATCGCCGTCGCGGCGTTCGAGGACGAGTTGGAGCGTCTCTCCGCCGAGGAGTCGTCCGCCCTCGAACAGGAACAGCGCTGCCTCCGATCGGCCAAGGAGCAGGAGATCAACGAGCGGACCGCCCAAGCGCGGGTCGTCGCCGTGGAGCAGCTGAACGGCCGCATCCTCCAGGGCCGCGGGCACGTCGACGCCGCCCAGGCGGACATGACCAAGGCCGCCGAATTGCTCGCCGCCGCGCTCGCCCACCACGGGCTGCCCGCGGAGCCGACACCGGCCGAGGTCAAGACGGCCGGCGAGCAGGCCGATCTTTGGCACCATCTCGTCGCCACGGCGCCCGCGCTGCGTCGCCTTCGCGCCGACGCGGAGCGCGCCACCGAGGAAACGGCGACCACCGAGGCGACCCTGGCCGACCTCGGCGATGTCGCCTACGACGAAGCAGCCCACCGAATCGCCGACGCCGCGCTGGTCGAAGCGCGTCAAGCCGCTGCCCGGCTCTCCGAGATCGACCAAACGCTCCGCCGTCGCCCGGCCCTGACCACCGACCGCGATGCCGCCAACGCCGACCTGACGCGGCTGGCCCACGAACGGGCCACGATCGAGCGCGATCGCCAGACCGTCGGGTTCGACCCGGCCGCGCTGCAGCGGGCGACCGCGGCGGCCGAGACCGCCGAGCGGGACGAACGCGCCGCCCTCGATGCCGCGAACGCCGCCGAAACCGCCCACCGCGAGGCCGGGCGGCGGCGCGACGCCCTTGTCGCCGAGCACGCCAGGATCGCCGGGTTGGCCGAGCGCGCCGAAGCCCGTCGCCGCGACGCCGACGAGCTGGAGCAGATGTACCGGGAGTTCAACCACTTCGAGCAGTACGTCGCCCAGCGCGTCACGCCCCAGCTCGCCGAGCACACCGGCGAACTCCTCGCCGCCGTGACGGAGGGCAAGTACGACCGGGTCGAATTCGACGAGAATTACGGCGTGATGATCTTCGACGGCGAGGACGAGCGGTTCCCGATCGAGGCCTTCTCCGGCGGCGAGCGCGACGTCGCCGCCCTCTGCGCCCGCCTCGCCCTGTCCCGCCTGATCGGCGCCCAGGCCGGCAACCCGCCCGCGTTCCTGGTCCTGGACGAGGTCTTTGGGTCCTTGGACCGCGAACGCCGCGCCCTGACCCTGGAAACCCTCGCCTCCCTGGCCGCCTCGACCGAGGCGTTCCAGCAACTGTTCGTGATCAGCCACGTCGAAGACGTCCGCCAATCGGCGATCTTCGACGAGATCTGGCGGATCACCGAAACCGGCGAAGGCGTCAGCCAGTGGGAGAATTTGGCGCTGAGCGGCGGGGTTGAGGATCTGTAGCGAGTCGGGAGTCGGGTGCGCGATGGTCGCCGGACGACCGGTTTCCCGACCGCGTTCCTTCCGACTCCCGACTCACTCGTCCCGCAGGCTGTACGACACGAACTCCGCCACCTGGTCGCCGCGGACGCGGAGGAAGGCCGGGGCGAGGATGGTGTCGTCGGCCGGATCCGGGTTCAGGGCCGACCGGACGGCGAACACGCAGGCGACGCGGTTGCCGTTGGCGAGCACGTCCCGCGCCTCGATGGTCGCCCCGGGCGCCGCCGTCAGGACGCGCTCGAAGGCGAGCCGCGCCGTGTCCAAGCCGCCGGCGCGGACCACGCCACCGACGCCGTGCTGGACGATCCGGCCGTCCGGGGCGAACAACGCGGTGATCGCGTCGGGGTCGCGGCTGTTGATCGCCCGCACCACCCGCTCCAGCACCGCCTCCGCGCCGTCGAGCAGCCCGGATTCCGCCGCCGCCAACGCCGTCTCCGCGCCGGGCAACGGGAGTTGGCTGTCTGGGTCGCGGCCGGTCACGGGCGCGATGTCGGCCAGCGGCGCTTGGACCGCGCCGCCGGGTTCATCGAGGCGCATCAGGAACAGATCCAGGGCGCCAAAGGCCTGCTCGCTGCCAGGACCCAGGAAGACGTCGTGGCGGGCGCCGAGGACGGTTTGGACCTGGCAGCCCGCGATCGCGTCGCAGAACCGATCGGCCATCGCCCGCGGCACCTCGCCGCGCTGACCGCGCAGCAGCAGCGTTGGGCAGGCCGTCCGCGCCAGCACGTCCCAGTCCGATCGCGGCAACGACGCCGCCTCGACCCGCTCGACCACGTCCCGATCGTGCCGCCAGCGCAAGCCCCCGTCGTCGCCCGGAACCAGGTCGTGGGGCAGATCGTGGCGGGCGCGGGCCTCCGAGAGCCCAAGCCGGTCCTGGTAGAACGCCAGGGCCTCGTCTTCGGAGGCGAACCGCGCCGGCAACGCCCGGATGGTCGCCAGGGCGCGCTCGGCCCGCGCCGGGTCCACCTCCGGCGCCGTGTCGCCAAGGACCAGCCCCCGCACCAACTCCGGCCGCCGGGCGGCCAGGTGGTACGCGACCAGGCCGCCGTGGAGGCGCCCGATCACAACCGGGCGATCCAGGGACAACGCCTCGATCAAGCCCGCCACGTCGTCCGCCATCGTGGCCGGGTCGTAGCCGTCCTCGGGTTTGTCCGATCCGCCGCGCCCGCGCAGATCCGGCACCACCACGCGGCCCTTGCGCGCCAGATGCGACGCCAAATTGGCCATGCCTTCGCTGCTTTGGAGGACGCCGTGGAGGAGCAACGCCGGCGGCCGCCGCGCGACCTCGGGGCCGGCCCAGTCCAGATACCGGAGCCGGATCCCGTTCGCCCGGACGAACCCGTCCCGCGGCGCCAGCGACGTGCCCGGTAGCCCCCGGCCACCCGTACCGGATCGCCGCCCGGTGCCGCCTGCCGCGTCGGTCATCGCCTGCCCCTCGCCTGCCGTCGTCCGTTTCGGCGCCCGGCGGAAGCATAGCCGACGGAGTGCGCCGTGGGCAGTGACGGAGTCGCCCGTCGCCAGGACGACGCGCCGCGAGTCGTTCCGTCGTCCCGCCTCCCGCCGGCTCCGTCACCGGCGGCGCAAGCGGCCAAAACACTCCCGGCAATAAATCGGACGCCCGCCCCGGGGCGGAAACGGGACCTCGGTGGCCGCGCCGCAGGAGGCGCAGGTGGCCGGGAAGAGTTGGCGCGGGCCGCCGTAGCCGCTTCCGGTACCGCGGCTGAAACGGGCTCCCCCAGTGGCGCTCGCCCCGCCAAAGGTGCCATGGTCGGTGGCGGTCACGACCGGTGCGCCCGCCGCCAGGCGGGCGTCCAGGGCCGCGATCGCCGGCGCGTTGCGCTCGGCACGACGGGTGGCCCGGCACGGGGCGCACCGCGTCGGTTCGCGCAGCCCCCGTTCCCGGTAGAACGCTTGCTCGGCCCCGGTGAAGGCGAACGGCGCGGCGCAGTCGGCGCAGGAGAGCGCGAGATCCGCCGAAGGACCGGGCGTGCTCACGCCGCCGCGATGTCGAAGCCGGCTTCTTCGATCCCAGCCCGCAGCGCGGCGTCGCTGGCCCGCTCGTCGTGGCGGACCGTGACCAGCTTGCGTTCCAGATCGACGGCCACGTCGCCGACGCCCGGCACCTTGGTCAACTCGTCGGTGATCGCCTTCACGCAGTGGCCGCAGCTAACGTCCGGCACCGAGTACGTCTGGGTTCGTTCGCTCATCGGGGTGTTCACTCCTCGTCCGTGGTGGATCGCTCGTCCAAAGGTATCCAAAGTATAGCATGGTGCTGGTCGGCTACGGTGCCGCGCCGGCGCCAACCTCCGCCAAGCGCGGCGCCACCTCGGATGCGAGCAGCCGGAGGGTGCGGGCGACCCGTTCGTCGTCCACCCCGGCGGCGTGGACGTTGGCCAGCAGCGTGTCGGTGCCCAGGGTGGTCGCCGCCGCGGCGATCGCCGCCGCCACCGACTCCGGGCCGCCGTAGAGCATCGCTTCGTCGCGGGTCAGGGCGTCCGCGTCCGCCTCGGCCAGCGCCCGGCGGTCGGACCGGCTGCCGCGGTCGCCGGCCGAGGCGAGGGCGCGCAACCGCAGCAGATCGTCGACCACTTCGGCTCTGGCCCGCTCGTCCGTCTCGGCGACGTAGACGTGGCGCATCAAGGCCAGGGATCCGGGGGCGAAGGCGTCGTCGCCGCGAGCGGCGGCGGCGCGACCGGCCAGAAACGCGGTGGCCGTCGGCGCCAGCGCCGCCGTTGGCCGGAATCCGACCGCCATCCCCATCCCCTGCCCGCCCGCCCAGGTCGCGGCCGCGGCGTCGGTTCCGGCGTACCAGAGGGGCGGGTGCGGCGACTGAAGGGGCAAGGGGTGGATCGCCACGTCGCGAATCGTCGTGGTCGGGCTGGCAAAGCCGACCTGGCCGCCGCTCCAGAGCGCCCGCAGGATCGCCAGCCGCTCCTGGAAGATGATCACCCGTTGCCGCGGATCGACGCCGATCGCCACCAGCTCCTCGGGCCGGTGCCCGAGACCGAGTCCGACCTCGAGCCGGCCCGCGCAGAGGTGGTCCAGCGTCGCCACTTCCTCGGCCAAGAGCGCCGGGTGGTGGAGGGGCAGGGTGTAGGCCAGCACCCCGAGCCGGATCCGGCGGGTCCGCTGCGACGCCGCCCCCAACCACGCCGCCGGTGACCCCGCCCGGTAGGACGGCATGAAGTGCCGCTCGGCGACGAACGCCAGCCCGAACCCCAGCTCGTCGGCCAGCGCCAGGTGATCGAGCCGACGCCGGTACGCCGACGGCGTCGCCCGATCCGGGTCGTCGCTGGTCGCCTCGGCCGGGTCCACCTGCATGATGTCGAACAGGCCGAGGCGGATCGCCATCCGAAGCTCCCATAAACACCGATCGGCAACCGACACGATTCGTGGCCCGGAAAGGCCGGGCTACGCCAACGAAGCCTCGCCGAGGCTGGGCCCGAACGATCGACTCGTCCGAACCGTACTCGAAGACCGATCGTCGGACACAAGGAAAAGGCCGGTCCCGAAGGACCGGCCCTAACCCGGACATCACGGCTGCATCGCAGCCGAGAGGCTCTTAGAGACTCACGACCTCAGTCGTGATGCCCTCGTGACCGTGACTACTCATTGGCATCACCTCCTTTACCCTGTGTGGACTACCCTGCGGGCCGGAAGGTGCGGCCGGTTTCTCGACCGCTGGAAGAAATCTAGCACGCCCGTCATGGGGCGTCAATATCCTCGGCCAAGCATCGCGTCCCATTCGCGACCCCGTGCTCACGCTTGGTGACGCGACCTACACATCCTCGAACGGTTGGCCCGATTCTTGTGGGCGGTCGCGCCGGTGGTTTCCCCGTGGAACGCGGAATCGAGCCGTGCGGGTCCCGCCACGTCCCCGCACGCTTTCGGAGAGGATCACCCGTGCCATCCACGCCCGTCCGCGTCGGGGTCCAGATCAAGCCCCAACACGCCACCTACGCCCAAATGCGCGCCGCCTGGACCAAGGCCGAAGACCTCGGTGCCGATACCCTCTTCAACTGGGATCACTTCTACCCGCTCAGCGGCGACCCCGACGGCACCCACTTCGAGTGCTGGACCTTGCTGGCCGCGATGGCCGAGGTCACCGAGCGCGTCCAGTTCGGCGCCCTGGTCACCTGCAATTCCTACCGCAACCCGAACCTGCTGGCGGACATGGCCCGGACCGTGGACCACGTCTCGGACGGTCGCCTGATCCTTGGTCTGGGCAGCGGGTGGTTTCAGAAAGACTACGACCAGTACGGCTACGAGTTCGGCACCGCACCCGGTCGCCTCAAGGACCTCGGCGAATCGCTGCCGATCGTGGAAGACCGCCTCGCCAAGCTCAACCCGGGCCCGGTGCGCGGCAAGATCCCGGTCATGATCGGCGGCGGCGGCGAAAAGGTGACGCTGCGTCTGGTCGCCCAGCACGCCGACATCTGGAACGGTTTTGGCGCCCCCGACGAGATCGCCCGCAAGAGCGCGATCCTCGACGACTGGTGCGCCAAGGTCGGGCGCGACCCCGCCGCGATCGAGCGCTCCGTCCTCGGCGACCTCAAGGGGGCGGAACGTGCCGACGAGTACGTCGCCAATGGCATCACCCACCTCATCGTCGGCGTCGGCGGCCCCGACTACGACCTTGGGCCGCTGCGCGAACTGATCCAATGGCGCGACATCCGCGCCCAAGGGGCGGACGCGGCGGCGATGTAGGACCGCGGTGGGTCGTGCCTCGGGCAGACGAACACCGAACGGCGCGGGCGCCCTCCATCGTCGGTGTGGCGCCGAGGGCGGACCGGCGCGTCCGCCCGTTTGACCTACTCCCGATCACGGTGGGGGAACCTGGCGCCGATACCGCCCCGGCAGCACCCTGGCAACGTCGGCTCCACGCCGGACCACCGCCACAACCGCCCCGGGTTGGCGTTCTGACCCGCCGTCACCGCACGCCGGTCGCGGCCACCTCCGGCCAGGCGTAGCGCTCCGGTATCCGGTTCGCCAGACTCGGCACCTGGCGCCGCACGGAGCGGAGGCGGTCGAGGTCAAGGTCGCAGCCGATCGCGGTCTCGGTGTCCGGCGCGGTGGCGAGGACGGTGCCCCACGGGTCGACGATCATCGAGCGGCCGTAGCACCACTTGTCGCCGTGCTTGCCGACCTGCGCCGGGGCGACCATAAAGACGCCGTTCTCGATCGCCCGGGCGCGGATCAAAACCTCCCAATGGTCCTTGCCGGTGGCGAGGGTGAACGCCGCCGGCAGGACGATCACCTCGGCGCCGCGCAGCGCCAGGATCCGGAACAACTCCGGGAAGCGGAGGTCGTAGCAGATGGTCAACCCGACGGTCACGCCCTCGACGTCCACGGTCACGATCTCGTCGCCGGGGGAGATGGTCGCCGACTCCTGGTAGGTCGCCACGCCGTCCAGGACCACGTCGTAGAGGTGGATCTTGGTGTAGCGGGCGACGACCTCGCCGCTCGGCGCGAGGACCGCCGTCGTGTTGCGCAGCCGCGGGTCGCCGGCGCGGGTCTCGACGATGCTACCGGCATGGATCCAAACGCCGTGGCGGCGCGCCCGCTCGGCGAGGCGGTCGGTGGTCGGCCCGGGGATCGGTTCGGCGTTCTCCCGCTCTCCTTCCTCCGGTCCCAGGTAGGTCCAGACCTCCGGCAGCGCGATCAGGCGCGCCCCTCCGGCCGCCGCGCGGTCGATCAGCCGCAGCGCGGTCTCGACGTTGGCCACCTTGTCCGCGCCGCTGTTCATCTGCACCGCCGCCACGCTCAGCGACGACGGCCCAAACTCGCGCCCCTGCATCACAAAGACTCCTCCACTCCCCGTCTTCCGGTCGTCCCTACCCGAACACCCACCGGACCGTGGAACTGACGCAGATGACCCCCGCGATCACCAGCAGCAAGACCAGGATCACCAAGCAAGAGCGGGCGGATGAGCCGATTTCCTGATCCACCTCGGGCAACGGCGCGGCCGGAGATTCGACTGGCCCCGCGCGGGTTTGGTCGTGGTCCACGAAAAGGTAACCCCTGTCCGAGGCAATCAACGGGCGGCTACGGGCGGCGGCGGCGTTTGGCGGAGGCCGCGCGAACGGCCCGCGACGGGTCAACCGGCGGCAACGGCGCGGGCGCCGACGACGGGGCGGCCGCCCGCGCGCCCACCGGCGGGGTCTGCTCCCGCACCGAGAGGCGCCACACGTGGAGGATCCGGGTCAGGGCGGTGGCGTGGGTGGTCGCCGCCAGGATCCAGAGCGCCCAGAGCGGCCGGTCGATCACCAGCGCCAGGGCCAGCAGCACGATCCGCTCCGGTCTGGCCACCAACCCGACCGCCGCGGTGTACCCGGCCGCTTCCGCCCTGGCGCGGGCGTAGGAGATCAACAGCGCGCCCGATCCGGCGACGAAGACCAGCAGGGCGCCGGTCTCGGCGTCGGCGGTCCCTTGGAGGTAAATCAGGACCCCGAGAAAGACGACGACTTCGGAGTAGCGGTCCAGCGTCGAATCGAGGAACCCGCCGAACCGGGTCGTGGTGCCGGAGGCGCGGGCGATCGCCCCGTCGACCATGTCGAAGCCGCTCGCCACCAGCAGAAGCACCCCGCCTAATTGCGGCTGCCCGGCGCCGATGACGACCGCGACGATCACGTTCAACGCCAACCCGATTAAGGTCGCGCCGTTCGGCGTCAACCCGCGGGCGGCGAAGAAGCGCCCGACCACCAGCAGGTAGCCGCGGATCCAATCGCCGATCCGACCGGAGATCATCGGCTTCCCCCGCGCCCCATCGTTGGCCCAACCACGCTCACGTCCACCCCCGGCGCCAGGGCGCGGACTCGGCCCGGGCCGCGGCGGTTTCGTAGACCTCGAGCACCCGCGCCGCCACCCTTGGCCAGGCGTGCCGCGCCGCCGCCGCGATCCCGGCCGCGCCCAACCGCTGGCGAAGCTCCCGGTCGGCCAAGACCCGCACCAGCGCCAACGCCAGGGCCATCGGATCCCGCGGCGGCACCAGCAACCCTTCCCGCTCGTGGGTCAGCACGCTGGCGTAGCCGGGGATGTCGGTGGCGACGACGGGTTTGCCGGCGGCCATCGCTTCCAAGAGCACGATCCCGAAACTCTCGTTGCGCGTCGACGGGACGCAGAAGACGTCGCACGACGCATAGTAGCGCGGCAGGTCGGCCTCCGGCACGAACCCGGCGAACTCCACACCCGCGACGCCGTGCCGCTCCATCAACCCGGCGTACCGCTCCGGCTTGCCGGTCCCGGCCACGATCAACCGGGCGCGTGGGAATTGCTGCCGCACCAACGGCAACGCCCGCAGCAGGTAGGAAAAGCCCTTCCGCGACTCGTCGAACCGGCCGACGAACAGGATCCGCGGCGTGCCGTCCCCGGCCCACGGCAGCGGCTCGGCCCCCGACCCGAAGCGGTCGAGCGCGATCCCGTTCGGGATCACGTCGTACGGCCCCTCGAAGTACTGGGAGACCAGTTCCCGCGCCGGCTCTGAGACCGCGATCCGGCCGTCCAGCCGCCCGAGGACGAAGCTCATGTACGGCTTGAACGCGGTGTACCAGGGGTTGGTCGCCCGGTAGGCGTGGAAGGTCGCCACGTTGACCGCCCGCGAGTTGAGCAACACCATGTACGGCAGCACCGGCATCAGCGGTTCGTGCAGGTGGACGACGTCGAACCGCTCGCGCCGCATCAGCGCCTTGACGTCGGCGTAGAGCGTGACGTCGAACGTCAACCGCGCCCGCGCCCCTCCGGCCGGGATCGCGACCGCCCGCCCGATCCCATAAAACCCGTCACGCGCTTCCAGCCCGCCCCGCGTCGCCCGGGGCGCGATCACCACCACCTCGTGCCCGAGGCGAAGAAACTCGGTCCGCAGGTGGGCGATGTGCTCCGAAACGCCGCCGGGGTGGAAGAAGTTGTACGGCGAGACGAGGGCGATCTTCACGCGATCGGCCCACCGCGGAACGGCCGACCGAGCGCCGCGCGGTCCCGCCGCTGTTCGTCCGCGTCGCCCGGTCGCCCCCGCCGCAAG
Organism: uncultured Thermomicrobiales bacterium; assembly: GCA_902806325.1. Lineage (GTDB taxonomy): Bacteria > Chloroflexota > Chloroflexia > Thermomicrobiales > UBA6265 > CADCWE01. The sequence goes on from CADCWE010000253.1 coordinate 9,690, forward strand.
CCGCGCTCCCTCCGCCGATCATCCGGCCGACCCCGCCGCGGGCGATCATAGCAGACGCTTCGGTCCTCCCCCCTCGCGCCGCGCGGCATTCTGATACACTGCGCCACCGCCTCCCGGTTCGGGTTTGGTGCTGGCGTCGTTTTGCGGCGCATTCCGAGGCGGGCCATCCGATTTCGCGCCGTTCGCGCATCGCACGAGGAGCGTCCCATGGGGCAGTCGTTGAAGAGCCTTGTTGTCGAAAACCTCTTCAACGAAAGCGGGACGCATGGCAATTGTTTCGACTCGGATCCTGGCGCACGTCGAATCCGGTAACACGAACCGCACCGAGTACAGCCCGAGCGACGCCCCCCTGGCCGGTCGACTTCGTCGCCGGGGTCGAGCGGTCGCCGGGCGTGTTCGTCATCAACGGCGACCGCCTCGCCCCGCGCGAGGGGCCGCCGGGATTCCCCAACACCCGTTCCGGGCGCTGAACCGCTACCGGCGACTGCTGGCCCGCTACCTGCGGCCCCAATGGCCGCGGATGGTGTTGCTCGCGGTGCTGCTGTGCGGCGCCATCGGCGGGCAGGTCCTGGCGCCGCTGGTGGCGAGCCGCTTCATCGATCGGGCCATCGCCGGCGGAGCGTTGGGCGATCTGACCGTCCTGGCGCTGCTGACCATGGGCCTGGCCCTGGCCGGACAGGTCGTGGCGGTCGCCGAAACCTACGTCGCCGAACAGGTCAGCTGGACGGCCACCAACGCGCTGCGCGCCGACCTGGTCGCCCACCTGCTGCGGCTGGACGCCACCTTTCACACGGCCCATACCCCGGGCGAGTTGATCGAGCGGGTGGACGGCGACGTGGCCGCCCTGGCCCGGTTCTTCTCACGGTTTGTGGTCTCCGTGCTCGGGAACGGCGTCTTGATGGTGGGCGTGCTCGGGCTGCTCCTGGTGGTGGACTGGCGGGTCGGCCTGGGGCTGAGCGTCTTCGTCGCGATGGCGTTGATCGCCATGCTCCGCATCCGCGCCATTGCCACGCCCGCTTGGGCCGCGGAGCGCCAGGCGAGCGCCGATTTTTATGGCTTCCTGGGAGAATACCTGGCCGGCCTGGAGGACATCCGGTCCAGCGGGGCGGGCGCGTTTGTGCTGCGCCGCTGCGCCGAGGTGATGCGGTCGTGGCTGGCCGCGACCCGCAAGGCGCAGATGCGGGGCTACGCCCTGGTCGCCAGCAGCCAGGGGCTGTTCGGGCTCGGCACGGCCGCCGCCTTGGCCCTGAGCGCCATGCTGTTCGAGGACGGCACGCTGACCATCGGCACCGTCTATCTCATCTTCCGATACACCGAGATGCTGCGCCAGCCGACCGAGCAGATCCGCAACGAGGTGCAGGATCTGCAACAGGCGGACGCCAGCCTGGGCCGCGTCGAGGCGCTCCTGGGCACGGCGCCGCGTCTGGCCGATGGCCCCGGCACCGCGCTGCCGCCTGGACCGCTGTCGCTCGAGCTGGACGACGTCTCGTTCGGCTACGCGGCGGACGCGCCGGTCCTGCGCGGCGTTCGCCTGGGCCTGGCACCGGGCCGCGTGCTGGGCGTGGTCGGGCGCACCGGCAGCGGCAAGACCACGCTGACGCGGCTGCTCGCGCGCTTCTACGACCCGTCGGCTGGCGTGGTGCGGTTGGGAGGCGTGGACCTGCGGACGGTCCGCCTGGAGGCGGTGCGGGCGCGCATCGGCCTGGTCACCCAGGAGATCCACCTCTTCGACGCCAGCGTGCGCGACAACCTGACCCTCTTCGACGACGGCGTGCCGGACGACCGGATCAACGCCGTGCTGGATACGCTCGGCCTGGCCGGTTGGCGGCAAGCATTGCCGCGGGGGTTGGACACCCCGCTCGGGGCAGGCGGCGCCGGACTCTCCGCCGGGCAGGCCCAGGTGCTGGCCTTCGCGCGCGTCTTCCTGCGCGACCCCGACCTGGTGATTCTGGACGAGGCGTCTTCCCGCCTCGACCCGGCCACGGAGCGGCTGGTGCAGACGGCGCTGGGCCGCCTGCTCGATGGCCGGACCGCCGTCGTCGTGGCGCACCGGTTGGCCACCGTCGCCTACGCCGACGACATCCTCGTCCTGGAGGACGGACGGGTGCGCGAGCACGGGCCGCGGCTGGCCCTCGCCGCCGACCCCGCCTCGCGCTTTGCCCGGTTGCTGCGGGTCGCCACGGACGAGGTCGCCACATGAACGCCGACGCGAACCCGAAGCCGCTCCCGACCTGGCGCTATCTGATGGGGATGGCCCGCTCCGCGCGCTGGCTCTACCCGCTCCACGGGGTGTTGTGGGGGGTGATAAACCTGTCGGCGCTGCTGCCGGGACCGATCGCCCGCGCCTTCTTCGATACGCTGACCGGGGAAGCGCACCCGCCCGCGGGCACGACGGGCTTGATCGTGCTGCTCATGGCGATCGCGGTCGGCCAGGCGGTCCTTTGGCTCATCGCCGGCTTCGTCGAGATCGTCTTCCGGTTCACGACGAGCGGAACGCTGCGCCGCAACCTGCTCCGCCACGTCCTGAACCGGCCGGGCGCCCAGGGGCTGCCCTCCTCGGTCGGCGACACCATCAGCCGCTTTCGCGACGATTCCTTGCAGGCCGAAGACGGTCTGGATTGGACCGACGAGATCGCGGGCCAGGGCCTGTTCGCCGTGGTGGCGTTCGTGGTGCTGCTGCGGATCGACGCCCGCATGACCCTGGTCGCGATCCTGCCCCTGGTGGTTGTGACGGCGGCGGCGCGGCGGGCCAGCACCGCGCTCGGCCGCTACCGCGCAGCCAGCAGCCAGGCCACCAGCCAGGTCACCGGATCGATCGGCGACATCCTGGCGGCGGTGCAGACGGTGCAGGCCGCCGGCGCCGAAGCGCGGACCGTGGCCCACTTCCGGCGGCTGAACGAGCGGCGCCGGGCCACCATGCTGGTCGATCGCCTGGTGACGCAAGCCCTCGACGCCATCACGGCCAACACGGTCAGCATCGGCACCGGTTTGATCATGCTGCTGGCGGCAGGTGGCCTGCGGGACGGCAGCATGACGGTCGGCGACTTTGTCCTGTTTGTCGCCTATCTGGGCATCATCGCCGACTTCACCGCCGGACTCGGCCGGTTCCTGGCCCATTACGGGCAGACCGGGGTCGCCTTCGCGCGGATGGACGTCTTGCTGGGTGGCGCTCCGCCGGCCGCGCTGGTGGCGCCCACCCCGCTGCACCTGCGCGGCCCCCTGCCGACCGTGCCGCCGGCGCCCATCGCGACCGACCGGTTGGTCCTCGTGGAAGCGCAGGGGCTGACCTATCGCCACCCGCGGTCGGGACGGGGGGTCGCCGCGGTCGACCTGCGCCTGCCGCGCGGGACCCTGACGGTGGTGACGGGGCGGGTCGGCGCGGGCAAGACCACGCTCCTGCGGGTGCTGCTGGGCCTGCTTCCCCGCGAGGCGGGCGAGATCCGGTGGAACGGTCAGGTCGTGGCGGACGCGGCCGCGTTCCTGGTGCCGCCCCGCGCGGCGTACACGGCGCAAGTGCCGCGGCTGTTCAGCGAGACGCTCAAGCAGAACATCCTCCTGGGGCACCCCGACGACCCCGCGGCCCTGGCCGGCGCCGTGCGAGTCGCCGTGCTAGAGCGCGACGTGGAGACGCTGGCGGCTGGGTTGGAGACGCCGGTCGGCACCCGCGGGGTCATGCTCTCGGGCGGCCAGGTGCAGCGCGCGGCGGCGGCGCGGATGCTGGTCCGGGGCGCCGAGTTGCTGGTGATCGACGACCTGTCCAGCGCGCTCGATGTCGAGACGGAGCGATTGTTGTGGGAGCGGCTGTTCGCCGGTGGCGACGTGACCTGCCTGGCCGTCTCGCACCGCCGCGCCGCGCTGCGCCGCGCCGACCACATCGTCGTGCTGAACGAGGGTCGCGTCGAAGCCCAGGGCACCCTGGACTACCTGCTGGCGAACTGCGCGGAGATGCGGTCGTTGTGGCACGACGCCGATGTCGCTGTTGGCTCGGTGTAGCGGCCGACCGGAGGCGACCTCGCCGATGGGGATTCCCGCACGATCGCGGCGAACGGTCGACGTGATCGCGGGGGTAGCACGATCTGGCCAGGCACAACGACAGGACAACCGCGCGGCTCATGGCGTTCTGCCAGGACCATGACGGGTCGGTGCTGAACGCGACGGCGCCGGACGCGGACGGCGCACTCAGCGCGACGGCACGGCACCTGATCGAGGCCCAGGCGTCGCCTCTCGCCCGCCTCTGGTGTCCAGTCCGCGTACCCCTGACCATGGGATCAAGCAGTCGGGCTCGAGGTGCTGGCGGAGCACGCGGTGCGTATCGGCAGTCTATCCACCGACGCCGGCGGGTGGATCGGACCGACGCGAGGTGTGCCTGGCCTGGGTCGGTGGCGTTGCCGGCGCAACCGCAAACGCCCCCGCCACCCGAAGGCGACGAGGGCGTCCGACGGCGCGGGACCGGATCCCTTACCGCTTGGTGTACTGAGGCGCCTTACGGGCGCGCTTGAGGCCGACCTTCTTGCGCTCCTTGACCCGGGCGTCCCGCGTCAAGAGCTTGGCCCGCTTCAAGACCGGGCGCAGCTCCTCGTCGAAGCGGAGCAGGGCGCGGGAGATGCCGTGGCGGACGGCGCCGACCTGGCCGGAGACGCCACCGCCGACGACGCGGACGCTGACGTCGAAGCGTTCGGCGTTGCCGGTCAAACGCAGCGGCAGCATCAGGGTGGTTTGGTGCAGGTCACGACCACCGAAGTATTCCCGCGAGGTCTTGCCGTTGACCGTCACCACGCCGGTGCCGGGGTAGAGCCGGACCCGCGCGACCGCGCACTTGCGCCGCCCCGTGCCGTGGTGGTAGCGGACATCCGCCGCTCGTTCTGCCATCGAAGCTCTCCCTCTCGTTGCTCGCTAGCGGGTGGCTTGGCGCAGGGCGCCGGAGCGCTCCAGCAGGTCGGTCTCGATCTCACGCGGGTTCTGCCCGGCGTGGGGGTGACGCGTCCCGGCGTAGACCTTCAGCTTCTTGAGCTGGGACTCGCCGAGCACGTTGCGCGGCAGCATGCCCTTGACGGCGGACTCGATGATCCGCTCCGGGTGCCGGGCGCGGACGTCTTTGAGCGAGGTCGCCCGGAAGCCGCCGGGGTAGCCGGAGTGGCGGTAGTAGTGTTTCTGGGTTTCCTTCTTGCCCGTCACCACCACCTTCTCGGCGTTGAGGACGATCACGAAATCGCCCATGTCCATGTGCGGGGCAAAGGTCGCCTTGTCCTTGCCGCGCAGCTTGGTGGCGATCACGGACGCCAAACGCCCGAGCGTCTTGCCTTCCGCGTCGACCACCCACCAGGTACGGTCCGCCTTGCTGGCGTCCGCCTGTTTTGGTGACCAGGTCCGTCGTTCCATCGCTCCGTTGCTCCTCGTGCCGTGTCGCCGCCCCGGTCGCGTCTCACTCCGGGTCCGGCACCTCGTCGTCGTAGCCCACCCGCCAGAAGGTCAACCCGTGCGCCGGGGCGGTTCCCGCCCCGCCGCGCCGGTCGCCCCCGGCCAAGACCTCGTCCACCCAATCCACCGGACGCGCCCCGCGCCCGACCTCGACCACCAGCGCGGCGATGGTCCGCACCATCCGCGGCAGGAACCCGTCGGCCGCGACCCGGATCTCGACCAGCGTGCCCTCGGTTCCGCCCCACCAGGGGGGAACCGCCCGGCAACCGCAAAGGACGATCCGGCGCGTGGTGCCGCGCGGCCGGTCCCGCCGTGTCGACCACGGGACCCCTTCGCCGCCGCCCGCGAGCGCCGCCACGTCGCGCTCCCCGACCAACCGTTCGGCCGCCCGCGCCATCTCGGCGACGTCCAACAACCCCGACCGCTGCCAAACCTGGCCCCGCGCCGCCGGTTGGCGGATCCCGCTCCAAACCCGGTACCGGTACTCCCGCCACCGGGCGTCGTAGCGGGCGTGGAACCCGGCCGGCTTCCGTTCGATCCGCACCGCCGCCAGGTCGTCGGCCAGAGCGGCATTGAGCGCCTTGCGGAGCGTCTCGGGCGAGAGGTCGGGCCGCGCATCCCCGCAGCCGACCACCTGCCCGATCGCGTGGACCCCGCGGTCCGTCCTCCCCGCAAAGGTCGTCGGCACCGCCCTCCCCGCCAGCCGTTCCAGCGCCGCCTCCAGCTCCTCCTGAACCGTCCGCGACCCCGGTTGCTTCTGGGACCCGCCGAAGCCGATGCCGTCGTAGGCAACCGTCAGGGCGAGGGAGCCATCAGCCATCAGCAATCGACCTTCAGCAGCGCGCCGAACGGTGACGGCTCACGGCCGACAGCTAGACGACAAACTCGATCAGCGCCATCGGCGCGGCGTCGCCGCGGCGCGGGCCGAGCTTGGAGATCCGCGTGTAGCCACCCGGCGTGGACACGTAGCGCGGCGCGATCTCGTTGAACAGCTTCGCCACCGCCAGCGGGTGATCGATCCGCGACAGCACGAGCCGCCGGTGGAAATCGCTGTCTTCGCGGGCGATGGTGACCAATTTTTCGACGACCCCGCGCATCTCCTTCGCCTTGGCCTCGGTCGTCGTGATCCGCTCGTGGAGGATCATCGAGATCGCGAGCTGGCGCAGGAGGGCTTTGCGTTGGGCCGGGTTGCGGCCGAACTTGCGGCCGGTCTTCTGGTGCCTCATCCGAGGGGTTCCTCCACGGCGTCGCCCTCGACGCCGCTGTTGACGCCGCCGATGCCCCGCAGCGACGCGATGGCCGCCGCCACGTCCTGGGTCTCCGCGTCGACCTCGTCGCCGCCGGGTTCGAGGGCGTCGAGGTAGCTGCCTTCGGACGGCACGTACGCGGCCAGTTCGCCTTCCGGCAGGTACCCGAACTCCGCCAGTTTCTCCCGCAGCTCGGTCAGGGAGCGGGGGCCAAAGTTGCGGATCGAGAGCAATTGGTCCGGGTCCATCGTCAGCACCTGGCCGACCTTGTCGATCTGGCGGCTGCGGAGGGCATTGAGCACCCGTGGCGACAGCCCGAGTTCGGCCAGCGGCTTGTTCTGGACCTCGTCGGAGATGAACGGGCTGGCGCCGGCGGCCACGTCCCGGTCCTTGCGGTTGAAATCGGCGAAGATCCGGGCGTGATCGACTAGGATCTCGGCCGACTGGGAGAGCGCGTCGTCCGGCTCGATCGTGCCGTCGGTCAGGATCTCCAGGATCAGGCGGTCGTAGTCGACCATCTGGCCGACGCGGGTGTGCTCGACGACGAAGTTCACCTTTTGGATCGGGGTGAACACGGCATCGATCGGGATCTCGCCGAGGGAGTAGGACTCCTGGGCCTCGGCCGGGCGGTAGCCGCGGTCGCGGGTGATCCACACGTCCATGTCCAGGACCGCCTCGGGGGCGTCCAGGGTGGCGATAATCTGGTCCGGGTTGATGATGTCGACCTCGGTCGGCCAGGCGACGTCACCGGCGGTGACGACGCGCTCGCCGCCGCCGTCGCCGCGGGCGTAGAGGTGCGCCCGCACATCACCGTTCATTTCCATCATCCGCTTCAGGCGGACGCGCTTCAGGTTGAGGACGATCTCGGTCACGTCCTCGCGCACGCTCGGGATGGTGGAGAACTCGTGCCAAACGTTGTCGATCCGCACCCGCGAGACGGCCACGCCCTCCAGGGAGCGGAGCAGGATCCGGCGCAACGCGTTGCCGATGGTCGTGCCATAGCCCGGCTCCAGCGGCTCGACCTTGTACCGGCCGTAGTTGAGTCCGGACTCGACGGTTTCGATGTGGAACTGCGGCTTTTCGAACAAGCGGACTCACCTCCTCGGATGGCGCCCTGCGGCGCCGTGGCCCGGCCGGCGCCCGGGGGCGGTTGACGGCCGGGCGGGGCACCGAACGCTGGGTGCCCCGGTGCCTCGCCTACCGGCTGTAGTACTCGATGATCAAGGCCTCGTTGAACGTCGGGACCTGGATCTGGTCGCGGGTCGGCAACGACGCCACCCGACCGGCCAATTGCAAATTGTCCATCGCGATCCAATCCGGCGCCTGGCGGGTGTTGAGGACCTCGTTGTAGTCCTTGAAGTACTCCAGGCGGCGGCTTTCGGTGCGGACCGAGACGGCGTCCCCGGCCTTGACGATGAAGCTGGGGATGTTGGTCTTGCGGCCGTTGACGGTGAAGTGGCCATGGCGAACCAACTGCCGCGCCTGCTTGCGCGAGTCGGCGAAGCCCATCCGGTAGACCACGTTGTCGAGCCGGGTCTCCAGCACCTGGAGCAGGTTGTCGGCGGTGTTGCCGCCGCGCCGGTCCGCTTCCCGGTAGTGCTTGCGGAACTGCGTTTCCAGCACGCCGTAGAAGCGGCGCACCTTCTGCTTTTCCCGCAACTGCAACCCAAACTCCGACGGCCGTCGGGTCCGGCGCTGACCGTGCTGGCCGGGCGGGAAATTGCGCGCCGGGGCACGCTGCACGATCGGGCACTTCGGCCCGTCGCAGCGCGCGCCCTTCAAGTAGAGTTTCATCCCTTCCCGCCGGCAGAGCCGGCAGACCGGGCCCGTGTACCTCGCCATTCCGAACGTCGCCTCCGTCGAAGCTGTCAGCTATCCGCTTTCAGCGATCAGCAATGCGCACGACGCGATTGCCTGGTGCCAGTCGTCCACTACAAGCCGATCGCCGATAGCCGACGGCTGACGGTTGGTTACACCCGCCGCCGCTTCGGCGGCCGGCAGCCGTTGTGCGGGATCGGGGTGGTGTCGGTGATCGAGATCACCTGCACGCCGCTGGTCTGCAACGACCGAATCGCCATCTCACGACCGGACCCCGGCCCCCTGACGAACACGTCGACCTGGCGCAGCCCGTGCTCCATCGCCCGCCGGGCCGCCTGCTCGGCGGTCACCTGGGCGGCGTAGGGAGTGCTCTTGCGCGACCCCTTGAATCCGTTCGCGCCCGCGCTCGACCAGGCGATGACGTTGCCGGTCGGGTCGGTCAGCGTGATGATGGTGTTGTTGAAGGTGGACTGGATGTACGCCTTCCCGCGGGGGATGTTCTTGCGATCCCTGCGCCGGATTCGCGTCTTGCCCTGCTTCGCCCCGCCGGCCTGCCGCCTACGCTCCGACATGCGTTCCTTCTCCCTAGGCCGCCGCGCCCTACCGCCTACCGCCTACCGCCTCAGCCCTACTTCTTCGTCTTCCGCCCGCCGATCGCCCGCTTCGGACCGCGCCGGGTCCGGGCGTTGGTCCGCGTGCGCTGGCCACGCAGCGGCATCCCCCGCCGGTGGCGCAGCCCGCGGTACGACCCGATGTCGATCAACCGCTTGATGTTCATCGCCACTTCGCGCCGCAGATCGCCCTCAACGCGCATCTCTTTGTCAACGATCTCGCGCAGGCGATTGACCTCCTCGTCGGTGAGGTCGCGCACCCGCGTGTCCGGGCTGATCGAGGTTCGCTCCAGCAACTGTTGGCTGGTGTGCAACCCGATCCCGAAGATGTAGGTCAGGCCGATCTCGACGCGCTTCTCGCGCGGCAAGTCGACCCCCGAGATTCTCGCCATCGTTTGCCCTCACCCGGCGCCGCGCGCCCGCTCTCCGCCGCCCACCGCCCAAACGCCGGGGCTAACCCTGACGCTGCTTGTGCTTCGGGTTGGTGCAAATCACCCGAATCACGCCTTGGCGCTTGATGATCTTGCACCGCTCGCACCGCTTGCCGACCGACGCCGCCACCTTCATGATTGGTCCTCTCGCCTTCGTCGCCCGCCGCCGGTCGGAGCCCGGCGCGGCGGCGTGTTCGGGATCGTAATCCTTGGCTCAACCCGGCGGCGGAGCAACACCCTGCCGCACACGGGAACGGCGCATGCCGCTGGGCATGCGCCACGAACGATCATTGTACCACCGCCACCAGCCGTTTCGTCAAGATGTCCGGCGCCCCGTCGGCGGTGATCGCCACCGTGTGCTCGAAATGGGCCGACCACCGCCCGTCCTTGGTGACTACCGTCCACTGGTCGGCCAACACCCGCGTCTCGGCGGTACCCAAGTTCAGCATCGGCTCGATCGCCAGGGTCATCCCCGGCCGCAGACCCGGTCCGCGGTCCGAATCGCCGTGGTTGGCGACGTGGGGCTCCTCCCACATCGAGCGGCCGATCCCGTGCCCGCCGTAGCCGCGGACGATGCCGTAGCCGAGCGGGGCCGCGAACGCCTCGATCGCGCTCCCGATCGCATTTAGCCGGCTGCCCGCTCTCGCCGCGTCGATCCCGACGTAGAGCGCCGCCTCGGTGTCCACCAGCAGTTGCCGGACCTCGTCCGAGACGTTCCCAACCGGGTAGGTCCAGGCCGAATCGCCGTGGTAGCCGCCGACGATCGCGCCGACGTCGACGGAGATCAAGTCGCCGTCCCGCAGCGGCTTGCGGTTGGGAATGCCATGCACGATCGCGTCGTTGACGGACGCGCAGATCACCCCGGGAAACCCATGGTGGCCGAGGAAGGACGACTTGGCGCCGGCGCCGAGGATGATCTCGCGCGCCAGCGCGTTCAGATCCAGCGGCGTCACGCCCGGCGCGATCACCTCCTCGAGGCGGGCGTGGACGAGCGCGACGACCTGGCTCGCCTCGCGCATCAGTTCGATTTCGCGCCGGTTCTTGATCGTAATCGCCATCGGTCGTCTTTCCGTACGCTCGGGCCTTCAGCTTCGCGCTTCCCCGGCCGCCGACACATCTCGTCGCGCCAGGGCGGCGGCGATCGCGTCCGTCACCCGCTCGACCGGCTGGTCGCCGTCCACCCGTTCCAATAGCCCGAGGCCGCGGTAGTAGGCCAGGAGCGGTTCGGTCTGGGCGAAGAACAGGTCCAGCCGCCGCGCGATCGCGTCCGGCCGGTCGTCCTCGCGCTGGATCACCTCACCGCCGCAGCGATCGCAGACGCCCGCCACGGTTGGCGGGTCGAACTCGACGTGGTATGTCCGGCCGCAGGTGGTGCAAACGCGCCGTCCCGCCAGCCGCGTCACCAGCGTTTCCAACGGCACCGCGATCTCGATCACCGCCGAGATCGCTTCGCCGCGCCGCGCGACGAGGTCGTTGAGGGACTCCGCTTGGCCCGGCGTCCGCGGAAACCCGTCGAAGAGCGCCCCCCGGCTGGACCCTCCGCCCGCCCGTTCGGCCGCGATCGAGGCCAGCTCCAGATCGACCAGGCTGACCGTCGTCGCGTCGGCGATCAGCTCGCCGTGGTCGTAGGCGGCCTTGATGGCCAGCCCGAGGTCGCTGCCCGATGCGATCGCCGCCCGGAACAGGTTGCCGGTGCTGACGTGCCGCAAGGCGAGCCGGGGCGCCAGCCGCTCGGCCTGGGTTCCCTTGCCCGAGCCTTGGGCGCCCATCAGGATGACGTGCATGACCGTCCTTGTCAGTCGCCAGTCGCCTGTCGCTGGAACGAACGTGAGCTCGTTACTGGCGACTGGCGACCCCGTCCTAGCGGATGAACCCTTCGTAGTTCCGCATCAGCAGCTGGGCTTCCAGCTGGCGCATCGTGTCGATCGCGACGCCGACGACGATCAGCAGCGAGGTGGCGCTGAGGAGGAGGGTCTGGACGCCGGTGATCTCGGCCGCGACGTAGGGCAGGATGGCGACCAGGCCGAGAAAGAGGGCGCCGATCAGGGTGATCTTGTTGAGCACCTTTTGGAGGTAGACGGCGGTGTTGCGGCCGGGTCGGACGCCCGGCACAAACGCGCCCTGGCGCTGGAGATTCTCCGGGATCTTCTGCTGCTGGAAGACCACCATGGTGTAGAAGTACGTGAACCCGACCACCATGAAGAAGTAGATCAGGTTGTACTGGAAGGTGTTCGGCTGGAAGAACCGGGAGAGGTCGCCGGCGAAGTCCGCCACCCCTTCCCGGCTGGAGCTTTGGAGGAAGGTGGCGATCATCCCGGGGAAGACCATGATGCTGACCGCGAAGATCAGCGGGATCATCCCGGCCGAGTTGACCTTGAGCGGGATGTGGGTGGTGTTGCCGCCGTAGACCCGGCCCGCCCGGACGCGCTTCGCGTGGTGGACCGGGATCCGCCGCTGCCCCTCGTTGATCAGCACCACCCCGACGATGGTGAACAGGCCGATGGCGAGGAAGAAGACGGTGCCGATCAGGTTGTCGGTGATCGAGCTGCCGGAGACCAGCGAGCCGATGGCCCGCGGCATCGAGGCGATGATGCCGCCGAAGATGATGATCGAGATCCCGTTGCCGATCCCGTTCTCGGTGATCAACTCGCCGATCCAGACCAGCACCATCGTGCCGGCGGTCATCGAGAGCAGGATCGCGAGCGTCGGCAGGAACGAATCGCCGTCGAACAGCCCGAAGTTGTTGATCAGGAAGCCTTCCTGGTTCGGGCTTTGCTGGCGGGCGAAGAGCAACGCCTGGCCGTAACCTTGGAGCAGGGCCAGGGGCACAGTCAGCCAGTGGGTGTACTGGTTGATCTTGTTCCGGCCGCCCTGCCCCTCGTTGGAGAGTTCGGTCAGGCGGGGCACGATCGGCGTCATCAACTGCATGATGATCGACGCCGTGATGTAGGGGTAGACGCCGAGGGCCGCGATCGAGAAGTTGGTCAGCCCACTGCCGGAGAAGAGGTTGAGCATCCCCAGCAGTTGGCTGTTATCGATGAAGTCGCGCAACCCCTCCCGGTCCACCCCCGGCACGGGGATGCTGGCGATGGCGCGGAAGATCACCAGCATCGCCAGCGTGAAGAGGATCTTCCGGCGCAGGTCGGGGATTTTGAACGCATTGACCACGGCCTGGAGCATCGCTTAGTCCCCCCCGCTGCCCTGCGCCGTCTTCAGGGTGGCCACCGCGTCCGCGCGCTTCGGCCCGCCGACCTTGCCGACGCCGGCGTCCTTCAACGCCGCGTTCAACGGCAGGCGGCGGCTGCGCGGTCGCGCCGACACCCAGCGGTCGGTCCGCTCCAGCGTCTCGGTCGCCCCGCCGGCGGCTTCGATCGCGGCCTTGGCGCCCTCGGAGAAGGCGTGGGCGACCACGGTCACGGCACCGTCGAGTTTGCCGTCGCCAAGGATCTTGACCGGGAACTCGAGACCGCGGATCACGCCGCGGCGGTAGAGCAGATCCGGCGTGATCGTCTCGTCGGTGCCCAACTCGGCCAGGCGGCCGAGGTTGATCACCTCCCACCGGGTCTTGTGGATGTTAGTGAAACCGCGCTTGTACGGCAGCCGCCGTTGGATCGGCAACTGGCCGCCCTCGAACCCGCGCCGCACCGCGCCGCGCGCCTGCTGGCCCTTGGTGCCGCGGCCGGAGGTCTTGCCGTGGCCGCTGCCGGTGCCGCGGCCGACCCGCTTCCGTTTCTTGTGCGCCCCCGGGTTGGGGACCAAGTCGTCTAACCGCAGTGGTGGCATGGTCGTTTCCTTTTACTCGGTCGCACGGGGGGGAAAGTTGAGAGCCAAGCCGCGCCGTTTGGCGGGCGGCCGTTCCCGTCCCGCCGCGTCGGCCGAGACTTCCTCGACCTCGACGAGGTGCCGGACCTTGGTCACCATGCCGCGCATGGAGGCGTTGTCCGCCCGCTCGACGGTGTGATTGATCCGGCGCAGGCCGATGGCCCGGATGGTGAGTTCCTGGTCCTTCGGCCGCCCGATGGTGCTGCGGATCTGGGTAATCCGCAACGTCGCGCCGGGAACGGGCGTCGGAACCGCGGCGATCTGCTGGTCGTCGCTCATCCTCGATCACCCCCGCGGCCGCGGCCCGGGCCGCCGGCTCCGCCTTGGCCCCCACGACCGCCACGGCCACGTCCCGGACCGCCGGGGCCGCCCTGTCCACCGCCGCGGTCTCCCCGGTCCATCGGCGTCGCCGCGCGCCGGGCCAGGGCCGCCAGCATCGCCGGATCGGGCTGCGCGTACGGCTTGCGGAGGCGGGAAACCCGCCGCCGCCGCGCCTGCACGGCCTCGACCGACTCCAGCCCCCGCAGCGCGACGATCGTCGCCCGGACCACGTTGACCGGGTTGTTGGACCCAATCGACTTGGTCAGGACGTCTTTGATCCCGGCCGCTTCGAGGACGGCCCGGACGCCGCCGCCCGCGATCACGCCGGTCCCCGGCGCGGCCGGCTTGAGGAACACGGTCGAGGCGCCGAAGCTCTCGGTGATGTCGTGCGGGATCGTGGTGCCGTCCAGCGGCACGGTGATCATGTTCTTTTTCGCCGCCTCGACCCCCTTTCGGATCGAGTCCGGCACCTCGCCGGCCTTGCCGAGCCCGGCGCCGACCCGGCCCTTGCCGTCGCCGACGACGATGATCGCGCCGAAGCTGAACCGGCGACCGCCCTTCACCACCTTCGAAACGCGGTTGATCTGGACCACCCGCTCCTCGTACTCGCTGCCGCCGTCGTCGCTGTCGCGACGGCGACGGGGTCCGCGTTCTTGATCCATGCCCTACCCCTCCGATGCGCCGGTCGCCGGTCCGTTCGCGTCGTGCCGGCGACCGGCGATTAAAAGATCAACCCGCCCTCGCGGGCCCCGTCGGCCACGGCCTTGATCCGGCCGTGGTAGAGGAAGCCGCCGCGGTCGAAGACGATCGTGTCGTAGCCGGCCGCCTTCGCCCGCTCCGCGATCACCAGCCCGAGCGCCTTCGCCCGCGCCAGCTTCGCGGCGCCGTCGCCGGCCCGTTCCTTGACCTCGTCCTCCAGGTCGCACGCCGCCAGCAGGGTGTGCCCCCGCACGTCGTCGATCACCTGGCAGTAGATGTGCGCCGACGAGCGGAACACGTTCAGACGGGGACGCGCCATCGTCCCCGACACCTTCGCCCGCACCCGCACGTGCCGCCGCTTGCGCGGGCTGAGTTTCTTGCGCCACTTCACGCGCGCCATGACGTTCGCTCCTTCGTCGCCAGTCGGTGGTCGGTATCGGGCCGTTGGTCGTGCTTGGGACGACCGACGACCGACGACCAACGACCGACTTACTTCGCCTTGCCCGTCTTCCCGGCCTTGCGCCGGACGTACTCGCCCGCGTAGCGGATGCCCTTGCCCTTGTAGGGTTCCGGGGGCCGGCTGCGGCGGATGCGGGCGGCTTCTTCGCCGACCTGCTGCTTATCAATCCCGAGGACCGAGATCCGGGTTAGCCCTTCCAGGGTGTAGGTGATCCCTTCCGGCGGCTCCATCCGGACCGGATGGGAGTAGCCGACCGAGAGGACCAGGGTCTTGCCGTCCATCGCGGCGCGGTAGCCGACGCCCTGGATCTCGAGGTCCTTCTTGTAGCCTTCGGTGACGCCCTGGACCATGTTCGCCAGCAGCGTCCGGGTCAGGCCGTGCAAGGAACGGTGCTGCCGCTCGTTGTCCGGGCGCTCGACCAGGATTTCCCCGTTCTGCCGCGACAACTGCATGTCGCGGTCGAACGTCGCGCTCAACTCGCCCTTCGGCCCTTTGACGCGGACCAGGTTACCCGGGTCCAGGTTGACTTCCACGTTGGCCGGCACCGGGATCGGCCGGCGGCCGATTCTGGACATGGTTCGCTTCCCCCCGCTCTGTCCGTCGCCTCCGCCACTCCGGCTAGAAGACGGTGCAAAGCACCTCGCCGCCGATGCCGCGCCGGCGCGCTTCGTACCCGGTCAGGACGCCCTGCGGCGTGCTCACGATCGCGATTCCCAGACCGCTGCGGACCCGGGGGATGCTCTCCTTGCCGGCGTAGACGCGCAAGCCCGGCTTGCTGACCCGCTTGATCTCGCGGATCGAGTGCTTCTTGTCCGGGCCGTAGCGCAGGGTGATCCCCAGTTGGTTCTGCGGCGCCTTCTCGGTGACCTGAAAATCCTGGATGTACCCCTCGTCCTTCAAGATCTTGGCGATTGCGACGAGGATCTTGGTCGAGGGCATGGTCGTCTGCGCGTTGCGCGCCATTCCCGCGTTCCGAATCCGCGTCAACATGTCGCTGATGGGGTCGTTCACACTCATCGATCGTCTCTCCGTTGACGAGCCGTCAGCCAGCACCCGCTCGGCACCGGCTCGCGCCCCCCAGTTTCGCGCCGCTCGTCTACCAACTCGACTTGGTGACTCCGGGCAGGCGACCGAACGACGCCAGCTCCCGGAAGCAGATTCGGCAGGTGCCGAACTTGCGCATGTAGGCGCGGCTGCGCCCGCAGAGGCGGCACCGGTTGACCGCCCGCACCTGGTACTTCTGCGGCTTGTTCGCGCGGGCGATCTGGGATTTCTTGGCCATGGGTTCCTCCGTGAGTAACGAGACGGGAAGACGGGGCGTCGAACGGTTCGGCGGTTCGGGAAGATCGTCGTTCTCTCGGCTTCGTGTCTTCCCGTCTACCGGGCGGTCCCGCTCTCCGTCCGCGCGAACGGCATCCCGAGCAGCGTCAGGAGGCGCCGCCCCTCTTCGTCGGTGCGGGCGGAGGTGACGATGCTCATCTCCAGACCGCGCGTCTTGTCGATCTTGTCGTAGTCGATCTCCGGGAACGCCAACTGCTCGTGCAGGCCGAGGGTGTAGTTGCCCCGGCCGTCGAACGAGTTCGGCGAGACGCCCCGGAAGTCCCGGATCCGAGGCAGCGCGATGGTCACCAACCGGTCCAGGAACTCGTACATCCGGGGGCCGCGCAACGTCACCATCGCCCCGATCGGCATCCCCTCGCGCAGCTTGAAGGCGGCGATCGACTTTTTCGCTTTCGTCACCACCGGCTTCTGGCCGGTGATCGCGCTCAGGTCGCCGACCGCGGCGTCGATCACCTTCGCATTGGTGACCGCCTCGCCCAAGCCGATGTTGAGGACGATCTTCTCGACCTTGGGCACCTGCATCACGTTCTTGTAGCGGAATTCTTCCATCATCGCGGGGACGATGTCCGCCCGGTACCGATCCCTCAGCCTCGCCATCCGTCGCGTCTCCCGTCCGTGCGGCGTATCCCGCCTGGTCCGCCCGCTTGGGCGCTCAGGCCGCCACCACCTTAGCAAGCATCCCCTTAAAGGGTCCGGTTCGCTGTTCCGGCACCTTTCCCTAGGCCTCGGGCCTGGGGACGGTTTGCTCGCACTTCTTGCAATAGCGCTCGTTCTTGCCTTCGGCGTCCGGTCGGATCCCGACCCGCGTCGGCTGCGTGCAGTTCGGGCAGATCAAGCGGGCGTTCGAGACGTGGAACGCGGCCTCGACCTCGACGATGCCGGCCTGGCGCGCCCGCCCCCGCTTGATGTGCTTCTTGACGATGTTGACGCCTTCGACCACGATCCGATCGCGGTCGATCAGGTTGACGCGCACCGTCCCTTGTTGGCCCTTGTTGCGACCGCTGGTGATCAGCACCTGGTCGCCCGTCCGAATCTTCCGCATGATGGAACCTCAGTAGGGGCGCTGCTTGCTGCGCCCTCTCGGCCTTCCGTCCTCGACGTTAGAGGACTTCCGGCGCCAGCGAGACGATCCGCATGAACTGGCGCTCGCGCAACTCGCGGCCGACCGGGCCGAAGATGCGGGTGCCGCGCGGCGCCCCGGCCTGGTTGATCAGCACCGCGGCGTTGTCGTCGAACTTGATGTGGGTGCCGTCTGGCCGCCCGTACTCCTGGGCCGTCCGCACGATCACCGCCCGCACCACGTCGCCCTTTTTAACCGCGGCATTGGGCTGGGCTTGCTTGACCGCGCCGATGATGATGTCGCCGACGCTGCCGTATCGGCGGGCCGACCCACCGAGGACGCGGATGCACATGATCTCGCGTGCCCCGCTGTTGTCCGCGACCCGAAGCCGCGTCTGCTGCTGAATCACGGTCCACACCCCTACCGGCGCCTACGCCCCGTCCGTCCCGCGTGAGGGCGCGGCGCGCCGCGCCCCTCCGATGCCGGTCGTCGTCCGTCCGACTCCCGGCGTCCGGCTTAAATCTGGACCGCCCGCTGCACGATTTCCCGCACCACCCACCGCTTGCGCTTGGAGAGGGGGCGGGACTCTTCGATCCGGACGATGTCGCCCGGTTTGCAATCGTTGCGCTCGTCGTGGGCCATGAATTTCGACGTCCGCGTGATCCGCTTGCGGTAGAGCGGGTGGCGGCGCACGTAGTCGACCGCGACGACGACGGTCTTGTCCATCTTGTCGCTGACGACCTTGCCGACCTTCATCTGGCGCGGGTTCTGGCCGCCGAACGGGGCCTTGACCTCACCGTCGGCCGGGACGGTCGCTGTCTGGGAGTCGCTCATCCTTATCCTCGTGCTTTCCCGCCGCCTAGGAGGCGACGGTGGTGCTGGTCGTGGCCGGCGCGGTCGCCTCGCGCAGCGCCGCGTCGATCGCCCGCTCGGTCCGCAGCGTGTGGATCCGGGCGATGTCTTTGCGGATCTGGCGGATCCGGGTCGTGGCCGTCAAGCGGCCGATTGCTTCTTCGAACCGGAGGTTGCGCCACTCGGTGTGCAACGCCGTCAGTTCGCGGGCGAAGTCGTTGTCGTCCATCCCGCGCAGGGCGGTCACGCGCTCCGTGCGTTTCATCGCCTTCCTACTTTCCGGCCAGGGCACGGGCCTCGGCCGCGACGTTCTCCGCCTCGGTCGGGGTGCCCGGCGTTTCGCGCAGCACGAAGCGGCAGTCCATCGGCATCTTCATGCCGGCGCGCTTGAGCGCTTCCTCGGCCAGTGCCTGGGGCACGCCGCCGACCTCGAACAACAAGCGCCCCGGCTTGACCACGGCGACCCAGAACTCCGGGTTGCCCTTGCCGGAACCCATCCGGGTCTCGGCCGGTTTTTGGGTCACCGGCTTGTCGGGAAAGATCCGGATCCAGACCTTGCCGCCGCGCTTGAGGTAGTTGGTGATCGCGCGCCGGGCCGACTCGATCTGGCGGCTGTTGACCCAGGCCGGCTCCAACGCCTGGAGCCCGAACTCGCCGAACGCCATCGTCGAGCCGCGATAGGCCTTGCCCGTCATCCGGCCCCGCATCATCTTGCGGTATTTTGTCCGCTTGGGCATCAACATGGTCGTCTACGCTCCTGGACGAGCTGTCAGCCATCAGCCATCAGTCGTCAGCTAGTTCCTGAATCCGCACCGCCGTGCTAACCATCGAAGCCGACGGCCGATGGCTGACCGCTTAGTCGGCCGGCGCCGCCGCCAAGTCCGCCGTCAGCGTCGCCTCGGTGACCGGGCGGCGCTCCGGGATCACGTCGCCCTTGTAGGTCCAGACCTTGACCCCGATCCGGCCGTAGGTCGTGTGGGCGTGGACGATGCCGTAGTAGATGTTCGCCCGCAACGTGGAGCGGGGCACCCGGCCGTCCGACTCGGTCACCGTGCGGCTCATCTCGGCGCCGCCGAGGCGGCCGGAGAGGGTGATTTTGCAGCCCTTGGCGCCACGCCGCATCGCCTGCTGGACCGCGTGCTTCATCGCCCGCCGGTACGAGACGCGGCGCGCGATCTGCTCGGCGATGCTCTCCGCAATCAGCCGGGCGTCGGTTTCGGGGATCTTGATCTCCTCGATCTTGAGGTGGATCTTCTTCCCGACCTCCTTCTCCAGCATCCCGCGCAGGCGCTCGACGTTGGCGCCCTGCTTGCCGATCACGATCCCCGGCTTCGAGGTGTGCAGCGCGACGTCGACCTTGTTCGCCGACCGCTCCAGTTCGATCTTGGAGATCCCGGCCCGTGCCAGGTCACGCATGATCAGCCGCCGGATCTTCAGATCCTCGTGCAACTGATCGGTGTAGTTCCGTTCTGCGTACCACTTGGATTCCCACTCGGTGACGATGCCAAGCCGGAACCCGATCGGGTTGACCTTCCGTCCCATTAACGCCCCTCCCTGTCTTCGGCGATCACCGTGATGCTGCACGATCGCTTGATGATCCGCCCAACCCGGCCCCGCGCCCTCGGCTTGAAGCGCTTCAAACTCGGTCCATCGTCGGCGTAGATCGCCTTGATCCACAGGTCTTCCGGATCCAGGTCGTAGTTGTTCTCGGCGTTGGCCGCGACCGACTTCAAGAGCCGTTCCACGTCCTCCGCCGTCTTGTTCGGCAAGAATCGGGCGATCGCGATCGCCTCCAACACCCGCCGGCCGCGGACCGCGTCCACGACCAATCGGGCTTTCCGCGGCGACACCCGCACGTTGGCGAGACTGGCCCGCACTTCCATTCGTCCGCTCCTGGCGACCGTTCCGCCGCCGCCGGTTAGCGCCGCCCTACGACGACTTCCGACTTCCGTCTACCGCCTACCGACTCGACTACCGCCGCGCCCGCCGGTCCGCGTCCTTGCCGTGGCCCCGGAAGGTCCGGGTCGGCGCGAACTCGCCGAGCTTATGCCCGACCATCGGCTCCGTGACAAAGATCGGCACGTGCGCCCGACCATTGTGAATCGCGATCGTGTGCCCGACCATCCCGGGAAAGATGGTCGACGCCCGCGCCCAGGTCCGGATCACCCGCCGTTCGTTGCCCCGGTTCAGGGTCTCGACCTTCTTCAGCAGCTTGGGGTCGATGTACGGCCCCTTCTTGGACGACCTCGACATTGGCGTTCTCCGGAGCTGTCAGCCGTCGGCTGTCAGCCATCAGCCTTGAGGTACGGACGACCCTCCGCACCAACCCAATCCGCTGACAACCAAAAGCTGAAGGCTGATGGCTGACAGCCGACGGCTCGTCACCGTCGGTCGCGGTTCGCCGGCCGCCGCCGGACGATCATGTTGTCGGTCCGCTTCTTGTTGCGCGTCCGCTGGAAGGCGGGCTTGCCCCACTTGGTCTTCGGCTGGCCGCCGATCGGCGCCTTGCCCTCGCCACCGCCGTGCGGGTGGTCGCGCGGGTTCATCGCCGAGCCGCGCACGGTCGGGCGCCGGCCCATATGGCGAGAGCGCCCGGCCTTGCCGATCTCGATGTTCTCGTGGTCGACGTTGCCGACCTGGCCGAGGGTCGCCATGCAGGTCATCAGCACCCGGCGCACCTCACCCGACGGCATCCGGATCTGCGCGTACTCCTCGCCCTTGGCCATCAGCTGGGCGGAGGTGCCGGCGGAGCGGACCATCTGGCCGCCCTTGCCGGGGTAGAGTTCGATGTTGTGGATCTGGGTTCCGGTCGGGATCAGGCTCAACGGCAACGCGTTGCCGACCCGGATCGGGGCCTCCGGCCCGGAAACGACGGTGTCGCCGACCTTGATCCCGACCGGCGCCAGCATGTAGCGCTTCTCACCGTCGCGGTAGAACAGCAGCGCGATCCGGGCCGACCGGTTCGGGTCGTACTCGATCGCCGCCACCCGGGCCACCACCCCCGGCTTGTTGCGCTTGAAGTCGATGATCCGGTAGAAGCGCTTGTTGCCGCCGCCCCGGTGCCGGGTGGTGATCCGGCCCTTGTTGTTGCGGCCGGCGTGCTTCTTCAGCGGCTCGATCAGGCTCCGTTCGGGCTTTTTCTTGGTGATCTCTTCGAAGGTCGACACGCTCATCGAGCGCCGCCCCGGCGAAGTCGGTTTGTACTTGCGGATCGCCATCGTCTACCCCTACACCTGCTCGAAGATGTCGATCCGCTGGCCCGGCTCCAGCGTCACGATCGCCTTCTTCCAGCCGGCCTCGTGGCCGGTGATCCGGCCCCGTCCGCGCCGCAGGCCGCGGGACCGCGCCTTCGGCTTCACATTCAGCGTGTTGACCGCCTTCACCCGGACGTCGAACGTTTTCTCGATCGCGTCCCGGATCTGGATCTTGTTCGCCGTCGGCAGGACCACGAAGGTGTACTGGCCTTGCTCCATCAGCCAGGTGTTCTTCTCCGTGATCAACGGCCGCTGGATGATGTCCTCGACCCTCAACTCAGGCACCGATGGCCTCCTGTTCTTGTGGCTGGGCCGGCGCCTGGGCCGCGACCGCCGCCGAAGCCGCCGCGTTGCGAACCCGGTTGCGCTGCCGGTTGCGGGCCGCGATTCGCTCGATCCGCGCCGCCCGGAACCGGCCGGGGATGCGCTTCTCGCCCTGGAGCGCCCACAGCCCCTCGATCACCGGGATCGCCTCTTCCATCACCACCAGGCGCTCGTACTTCAGCACGTCGCGCACGTTAAGGTTGTTGGCGAGGATCGTCTCGGCGTTTGGCAGGTTGCCGGCCGCCTTGAAGACGACGTCGGTCCGCTCCGGCAGCACGATCAGAAAGGCCCGCGACTCCGGCAGGCTGCCCAGGATCGCCTTCATCGTCTTGGTCCGGGGCTCGATGCCGCCGAGGTCGCGGATCACCGTCAGGCGGTCGTCGGCGACCTTGGCCGAGAGCGCCGAGCGGATCGCCAGCCGCCGCATCTGGCGCGGCATGTCCTGGCGGTAGGACCGCGGGTGCGGCCCCCAGACCACCCCGCCGCCCTTCCACTGCGGGGCGCGGGTCGATCCCTGCCGCGCGCGGCCGGTCCCCTTCTGCCGCCACGGCTTTTTGCCGCCGCCGGAGACCTCGCCCCGGGTCTTGGTGTCGTGGGTGCCGCGGCGGGCGTTCGCCTGCTGGCGCAGCAGCGCCTGGTGCATCACCGCGATGTGCGGCTCGATCCCCCAGACCGTCTCGTCGAGTTCGGTTTGCCCGGCGACCTCGCCGGTGGTGCTGTAAACGTCAACCTGCATCGTGGTTCTCCAACGAAGCTGCCGGCGATCAGCCCTCAGCTATCAGCTGCTTGCAGACGGCCGATAGCTGACCGCTGACGGCTCGTTACTTCTTGCGCTGCCCCTTGATCGCCCGCTGGATCGTCACCAACCCTTTGTTCGGGCCGGGCACCGACCCCTGGATCAGGAGCAGGTTGCGTTCCGGATCCACCTTCATCACCCGGAGGTTCTGCACCGTCACCCGCTCGTGCCCCATGTGGCCCGCCATCTTCATTCCTTTGAAGACGCGGCCGGGGGTGGCGCTGGAGCCGATCGAGCCCGGCGCCCGGAGGCGGTCGGACTGACCGTGGGTCTTGGGGCCACCGCTGAAGCCGTGCCGCTTGACGCCGCCCTGGAAGCCGCGCCCCTTCGACGTGCCGATCACGTCGACCAGCTCGCCCTCGGCGAAGGCGTCGGCCTTGATCACCTGACCGACCGCGAAGTCGCCCAGGTTGTCGGCCTTGACCTCGCGCAGGTGGGCGGACATGAACCCGCTGGCGGCGCGGTGCCCCGTCTCCGGCTTGTTGGGCTTCTTCAGCAGCCCAAACCCGAGCTGGACCGCCTCGTAGCCGTCCTTCTCCGCCGTCCGGATCTGGGTTACGACATTGGGGCCGGTTTCGACCACCGTCACCGGGTGAACCACACCGGTCTCGTCGAAGTATTGGGTCATCGCGAGCTTGCGCCCGATCATCGCTTGGATCATTGGCTCCCTCCTGGTCTTCCAGGACGCCCCGCCAGCCTCGCTAGGCCGCCGGAACCGTCAGAGCGTGACGACGGGGTCGAAGGTCGGCAGTCGGCGGCGATTCGTGCTTCCGGCTTCCGGCTCCCGACTACAGCTTGATCTCGATGTCCACGCCGGCCGGCAGATTCAGCCGCATCAGGGCGCGGATCGTGTTGCCGCTCGGCTCCAGGACGTCGATCAGCCGCTTGTGGGTGCGGATCTCGAACTGCTCCTGGGAATCCTTGTCGATGAACGGCGAGCGGATGACGCTGAACTTCTCGATCCGGGTCGGCAGCGGCACCGGGCCGGCCACCTTCGCGCCGGTCGATTCCGCCGTCTCGACGATCTTCCCGGCCGATTGGTCGAGGATCTTGTGATCGTAGGCCTTGAGGCGGATCCGGATTTTCTGACTTGGTTTGCGCGCGACCATGGTTCCTCCGAGTGGGTCGTGGGGAGTGGGTAGTGGGTAGGACAAACCGCCCACCCCCACCACCGACTCGTGCAAGCTACTTCGTGATGCTGGTGACGACGCCGGCGCCGACGGTGCGGCCGCCCTCGCGGATCGCGAAGCGCAGCCCCTCCTCGATCGCCACCGGGGTGATCAGCTCGACCCCCATCTGCACGTTGTCCCCCGGCATCACCATCTCCACCCCCTCCGGCAGCGCGATGCTGCCGGTGACGTCGGTGGTCCGGATGTAGAACTGCGGCCGGTAGCCCGGGAAGAACGGCGTGTGCCGCCCCCCCTCCTCCTTGCCCAGGACGTAGACCTCGGCCTGGAACGCGGTGTGGGGGTGGATCGAGCCGGGCTTGCTCAGCACCTGCCCCCGCTCGACCTCGGTCCGCTCCACCCCCCGCAGCAGGCAGCCGACGTTGTCCCCGGCGTCCCCGGAGTCCAGCGTCTTCTGGAACATCTCGACCCCGGTCACGGTGACCTTCCGCCGCTGCCCCATGCCGACGATCTCGATCTCCTCCCCGGCCCGCACCCGCCCCCGCTCGACCCGCCCGGTCACCACCGTGCCCCGCCCCTTGATCCCGAAGACGTCCTCGATCGGCATCAAAAACGGCTGGTCGATCGCCCGCTGCGGCTCGGGGATGTAGTCGTCGACCGCCCGCATCAGCTCCAGGATCGGCGCGTACTCCGGGGCCGACGCGTCCGTGCTGGCGCTGCTCAGCGCCGCCAGCGCCGACCCCCGCACCACCGGGATCTCGTCGCCGGGGAAGTCGTAGGCGCTCAGGAGCTCCCGCACCTCCAGCTCGACGAGCTCCAGCAGCTCCTCGTCGTCGAGGGCGTCGACCTTGTTCAGGAAGACCACCATGCTGGGGACCTCGACCTGCCGCGCCAGGAGGATGTGCTCCCGCGTCTGCGGCATCGGCCCGTCGGGCGCCGAGACGACCAGGATCGCCCCGTCCATCTGGGCGGCGCCGGTGATCATGTTCTTGATGTAGTCGGCGTGGCCGGGGCAGTCGACGTGGGCGTAGTGGCGCTTCTCGGTCTGGTACTCGACGTGGGCGATCGCGATCGTGATCCCCCGCTCCCGCTCCTCGGGGGCGTTGTCGATCGTGGCGAAGTCGCGGAAGGTCGCCCCCCCCGACAGCGCCAGCGTCTTGGTGATCGCCGCCGTCAGCGTCGTCTTGCCGTGGTCGACGTGCCCGATCGTGCCCACGTTCAGGTGCGGCTTCGTCCGCTCGAACTTCTGCTTGCCCACGAGTGCTTCTCCCCTATCCTCGTTCCGTGCGCGGGTTCCTTGGGGACCACGCGGTCCCCCCAAAAGCGGCGATCCCCCGGTTGGGAGACCGCCGCGCCAACCCCGGTTAGTCGCGCCGCGCCTTGGCCAAGAACTCCTCGGTCAGGTTCTGCGGCAGCGGCGCGTAGTGGTCGAACTGCATCGAGTAGACGGCCCGGCCCTGGGTCATCGAGCGCAGCTCGGTGGCGTAGCCGAACATCGCCGACAGCGGGACGTGCGCCCGCACCACCTGCGCCCCCGACCGCGACTCCATCCCCTGAACCTGGCCGCGGCGGGAGTTGAGGTCGCCGATCACGTCGCCCATGAAGTCGTCCGGCGTCACCACCTCGACGTCCATGATCGGCTCCAGGATCACCGACCGGCCACGCTTGATCGCGTCCTTGAGCGCCAGCGAACCGGCAATCTTGAACGCCATCTCGGAGGAGTCGACGTCGTGAAACGAGCCGTCAACGACGGTCGCCTTGAGGTCCACCACCGGGAACCCGGCCTGGCCCCCGGTCAGCATCGCTTCCCGGATCCCGGCGTCGATCGGCGCGATGAACTCGCGCGGGATCGAGCCGCCGACGATCTTGTCGACGAACTCGTAGCCGACGCCGCGCTCCTGCGGCGCGAACTCGACCACCGCGTGACCGTACTGGCCCTTGCCTCCGGTCTGCCGGACGTGGCGACCCTCGGCCTTGACCGGCACCGTGATCGTTTCTTTGTAGGCGACCTGCGGCCGGCCGACGTTGGCGTCGACCCGGAACTCGCGCATCATCCGGTCGACGATCACTTCCAGGTGCAGCTCGCCCATCCCGTCGATCACGGTCTGGCCGGTTTCCTCGACCGTCCGCATGCGGAAGGTCGGGTCTTCCTCGGCCAAGCGGACCAGCGCCGCGCCCATCTTGTCCTGGTCGGCGCGGGTCTTCGGCTCGATCGAGACCGAGATCACCGGCTCGGGGAAGGTGATGTTTTCGAGGATCACCGGGTTGGCGATGTCGCAGAGGGTGTCACCGGTGAAGGTGCTTTTGAGACCGATCACGGCGCAGATGTCGCCGGCGTTGATCGTCGCCACTTCCTCGCGGTGGTTGGCGTGCATCTGCAGCAGCCGCCCGATCCGCTCCCGCTCGCCCTTGGTCGAGTTGAGGACGTAGGACCCGGAATCCAGTTTGCCGGAGTAGACGCGGATGTAGGCCAGTTTGCCGACGTGGGGATCGGATTGGATCTTGAACGCCAGGGCGGAGAACGGCTGCCCCGGCTCGACCGAGCGGATCTCTTCCTCGCCGGAGCGGGGATGGATCCCGTGGACCGCCTCGACGTTGAGCGGCGAGGGCAAGAAGTTGACGATCGCGTCGAGCATCAACTGGACGCCCTTGTTCTTCAGGGCGGAGCCGCAGAGGACGGGGACGAGGGTGCTGTTCAGGGTGGCGGTGCGCAGACCGGCGATCAACTCGGCGTTGGTCAACTCGTCGCCCGCGAAGTAGCGCTCCAGCAACCCCTCGTCGGTCTCGGCGATCAGCTCGACGATCCGCAGCCGGGCCGCGGCGGCCTCGTCGGCCATCGCCGCCGGGATGTCGGTCCGCTCGATGTTCTGGCCCATATCGTCGTGGTAGAAGTAGGCGCAGTTCTCGATCAGGTCGATCACGCCCTTGAAGTCGGACTCGGCGCCGATCGGCAGTTGGACCGGGACCGGTGTCGCCTTGAGGCGATCGACGATCATGTCCAGGGTGCGCTGGAACGAGGCGCCGGTGCGGTCCATCTTGTTGACGAAGCAGAACCGGGGCACGCGGTACTTGTCCGCCTGCCGCCAGACCGTTTCCGACTGCGGCTCGACGCCGGCCACCGCGTCGAAGACGACGACGCCGCCGTCGAGCACGCGCAGGGAACGCTCCACCTCGACCGTGAAGTCGACGTGGCCCGGCGTATCGATGATGTTGATCCGGTGGTCTTTCCAGTAGCAGGTGGTGGCGGCGGAGGTG
This sequence comes from uncultured Thermomicrobiales bacterium, assembly GCA_902806325.1. Taxonomy (GTDB): domain Bacteria; phylum Chloroflexota; class Chloroflexia; order Thermomicrobiales; family UBA6265; genus CADCWE01. The sequence continues at coordinate 36,526 of CADCWE010000253.1, forward strand.
ATGGTGATCCCGCGCTCGCGCTCCTGGATCATCCAGTCCATCGTCGCCGCGCCCTCGTGGACCTCACCCGGGCGGTGGACCCGGCCGGTGTAGTAGAGGATGCGCTCGGTCGTGGTGGTCTTGCCCGCATCGATGTGGGCGATGATGCCGATGTTCCGGGTCCGCGCCAGCGCGGTCTGGATGTCGGCCAGTTTGGGTGCGGTGGCGGTGGCGGTACTCATGGTGGTCCCTTGTAGCTTTCAGCTGTCAGCAATCAGCTATCAGTTTTTCGTCGTCACCAGCCCCGCCCGTTCCCGGCGCACCCATGGTCCAAAAAACCACGGGCTCATAGCTGATAGCTGACGGCCGATAGCTCCTCGCTAAAATCGTCCGTAGTGGGAGAAGGCCTTGTTGGCCTCGGCCATCCGGTGGGTGTCTTCCCGGCGCTTGATGGTGGCGCCGGTGCCGTTGAAGGCGTCGAGCAGCTCGTTGGCGAGCTTCTCCTGCATGGACTTGCCGTTGCGGCTGCGGGCGGAGGTCAGCAGCCAGCGGATCGCCAGCGAGCGGCGGCGCTCGCCCTCGATCGGCACCGGTACCTGGTAGGTCGCGCCGCCGACCCGGCGGGGCTTGACCTCCAAAACCGGGGTCGCGTTGTAGACCGCCTGCTCGAAGACCTCCAGCGGGTCGCGCCCGGTGCGGGTCTGGATGTTGGCCATCGCGCCGTACATGATCCGCTCGGCCAGGCCCTTCTTGCCGCGCTGCATGATCTTGTTGATGAAGCGCGAGACCAGCTCGCTGTTGTACTTCGCGTCCGGCGGCGGCACCCGGCGGACGATCGTTCCACGCCTCGGCATTGCTGCGCTCCTCCTGGCAAAGACGGGGAGACGGGAAGACGGGAAGTCGGGCAGTACCCCGTCGTCGTGCTCTCCACTTCCCGTCTTCCCGTCTCCCCGACTACCCGTCTCCGTGTACACACGAAAAAGCGGTCAACGTCTCTTCGCAGACGTCGCGCCGCTTTTCGTGTCAGGGTCGCTCAGTTCCGCGAACGGTGCCGCGGTCGGTACCCAGCTCAAGCCCGGTCGCCGGTTGCCCGGCTTCCGGCGTTAGCTCTTCTTGGGCGCCTTGGTTCCGTACTTCGAGCGCGCGCGCTTGCGGTTATCGACCCCGCGGGCGTCCAGGGTGCCGCGCACGATGTGGTAGCGCACGCCCGGCAGGTCCTTGACCTTGCCGCCGCGCACCAGCACCACGGAGTGCTCCTGGAGGTTATGCCCCTCGCCCGGGATGTAGGCGGTGACCTCGATCTGGTTGGTCAACCGCACGCGGGCGATCTTGCGCAACGCCGAGTTGGGCTTCTTAGGCGTCATCGTCTTGACCTGGGTGCAGACCCCGCGCTTCTGCGGCGAACCCTTGCCCTTGCGGAGCTGACCGGCGTACCGGCCGAGGGCGCTGCTGGTGAAGCCGAGGGCCGGCGACTTGGTCTTCTTTTTGACGCGCTTGCGGCCCTTACGAACCAACTGATTGATCGTCGGCACGATTAGCTCCTTGGCCGTTTACCCCGCATCCCACCCGAAGGCGGGTTGCCACGGCGCCATCCATCGCGTGAGGGTCGAACGCCCCATCCCGAACTCGCCGTCGAGCGCGCAACCTCGTCTGAGCCGCCTCGGGACGGCCACAGGAAGGGATTTTACGCAGGTTTGCGGTGCGTCGTCAAGGCGAACGCGCGACATCCGTTACGTCGAGTGGCGGAGGCTTATGCTTGATCGCTTCGGGCATGGCCCCGCCAATCCCCCGGCCGTCACTGGCAGACCCACTCCGCCCGCCGCCCGACCGACCACATCCAAGCCGCCGCGTTCGCGCTCGCCCACGGGTCGAACAGGCTGTACTCGGCATAAGGCGTACTCGCCCAGGTGGTGGCGACGAACTGCATCAGGCCGTAGGACCCGGCGTTGTTGACCGCGTTCGGGTCCATCCGGGACTCGCAGGCGGCCACCCGCAGCATGTCCGCCGCCGGTTGCCGGTACTCCTTCGCCGCCTCGCGGATCAGCTTCTCCATCTCCGCGACGGTCCAGGCCCGGGCCACCGGGTAGGCCGGCAAGGACAGCGCCCCGATCGGGACCCAGCCGAGACCGGAACCGTAGTTGACGTAGTAGAACCCGCCGGCGTCGATTCCGGTCAGCAACACCGCCGCGCCGTTGGTCAACCGCGCGACAGCCGGTTCGGCCGGGTTCGCCGCCGCCCGGATCTCGGTCACGCCGTTGGCGATCGCGATCCCGGACCCCGGCGCCAGCAACCCGCCGCCGTTCGCCCCCGGCACCCCGATCCGGTCCGGCGTGCCGACCACCTCGATCGCCGCCACCGTCGGTCGCCCGACCCAGCCCTTGAAGACCAGGTTGAGCTCCCCGTCCGTGACCTCGATCTCTAACTCCTCCACCAGCGCGGTGCCGACGCCGGCTTCCTCGAAGATGTCGATCTGCTTCAGTTCCGCCTCGCCCCGCTCGGCGTTGACGTCGAAGACGCGGGCGCTGGCGCGGTCAAACTCCAACTCCGCGAGGTGGACCCGAACGGTATACGTGTCCGGCTTCGGTACCGCGATGTCGTAGCGGAAGGGGCCTCGTCGCGCGCGTCGTTGGGAGAGGTACAACTCGTCCTCGGCCGTGCCCAGCACGTCGTACCTGGGTGTCGCGGTCTGTGCCCGACCGGCGACAAAGTCGGCGTCGGCGGTCCAGCCGTCGACCGCGATCCCATCGCGCCGACCGGCGTCGATCTTCGCCACCAGCACCGGCACCTCGACCGAGACCAAGCCGTCGCCGGGAGCGGCGACCGCGACGCCCGACACCAGCGGCGCCAGGGTCGGCGTTGGGATCAACGTTGGGATCGGCGTCGGGGGCGGCGTGAACGCCGGCGTGGGCGAGGGTTCGACGGCCGGGACAGTCGGCGGTGCCGTTGCCAGCGATGGAATCGCCGTCGCGCTCGGTCCGATGGTCGGTTCCGGGGTCGCGGTCGGCACCGGGGCGCAGGCGTCGCCGATCCCGTCGCCGTCGCCGTCCGCCTGGTCGGCGTTGGCCGCCAGCGGGCAGTTGTCGACGACATCGGGAACACCGTCTCCGTCGCTGTCCGGACCGGCGGGCGTCGGGTCGCAGCGATCACCCATCCCGTCGACGTCGGCGTCCAATTGATCGGGGTTTGGCAACACCAGGCAGTTGTCGACCGCATCGGCGACGCCGTCCAGGTCGGCATCGGCGGGCGGAGCGGCGATCGTGGCTTGCACCTCCGAGACCGCCGTCTCGACCGCTTGACCGGCGCCGGACAACGGACCACCGGCGACCACCGCCAGCATGACCATCGCGACCAGCGCCAGCGCCCCCAGCGGTCGCCAAAATGCCCGCTCGCGCCGCACGGTCGCCGCGTCGTGTTCCATCGGGGCCTCCCGCCAGTAGATTCGACGCCCGCCACACCCGGCCGAGCCACGGCGGCGATGAACGCGCCAACCGGGAAAGATTGTCGTCCCCGGTTGATGGTTTCCCTGCAGGAGCCACCGGCGCGTCGGCCGGTGGCGCTTGGGTCTCGGTGCTGCTCGAACCCATGATACGGGTCTCACGGGAGGACGGGTACTGTACGGTCGGGTGACTTAAGACCCGCCGATTGGCGCTCACCACGTGGAAGGATCGCGCCGCGCTCCCGTCGCCGGAGCGAATACGTGCAAACCCGATCGCGATCGGTCTTGGTTCTGCTCGCGACGGCGCTCAAACGTCGGGGGCGATCTCGGAGAGCCGACCCAACGACGGTGGGTGGTGCGCGTCGACACCGCGTCGTCCCGATTGGAGTCGACTACCGATTCGTCGGGGTGGATCTTCCTGGCCACTCCCTACGGACGCGCCGTGCCTTGAACAGAACCATCCCTCACCTCACGACGCCGATCGCCCGTCCGATCATCCCGGCGCCGCCCACTACCCCGGCCAGACCGCCAGCCCCATCCCGTCCATCGCGTACCACATCCAGAGGAACGTTCCCCAATCGTAGAAGGTGTAGCTGCCGTTGGCGGGATCGGAAAGGTAGACCCCGTCGGCGTCGTAGCCGTAGGCCACCATCACGTGGTAGCCGGGCACCAGCTTGTAGGTGGCGCCGAACTCGTCGGTCTCGTACCAGCCGGTATCGCCCCAGAGGCCCAGCCAGACCAGCGTCGGCACGCCGAAGTCGAGACGATCCGTCAGCGTGCCGGACCCGCCGTAGAGCACCTCGCCGGAGAAGCCGAAGTCCGGTAGCGCCCGGGCCAGGGCTTCGGGGTAGACGCCGTAGTCCCAGGTGTTGCCCCACCAGCCATTGATGTCGCCCCGGAATCCGATGTGGGGGTTCGAGTCGTAGCCCACGCTGGCCTCAAAGGACCATTCGTCGACCCAACCGCCGTAGGCGCCGGTGGCGATGGTCAGCGCGGCGAACTCGCAGCTCAGGTTGCGTTGCTGGACGTAGGTCGGGACCCACATCCCTTCGGCCGCGGCCGATCGTGTTTGCCCGACGAGACTCCCGCCGAACACCGCCAGCGCGATCGTCAGCGCCGCCACCAACCGCCGCGTCATCCCGTGCCCCCTTGTCGTCGTCCCGCGCCCCGCCGGCGACCCCTCGCCGGTGCCCCAAACCCGTCGCTCGTCCGTTCCCGGTTACGGCACGATCAGCACCGGCATCCCGATCGGCGACCAGCCGTAGAGCCAGGCCGAGACGTCGAGCGGCAGATTGATGCAGCCGTGGCTCATCCGTTGGCCGAAGTTGTCGTGCCAGTAGGCGCCGTGGATGGCGTGGCCGCGATCGGTGAAGTACATCACGTCCGGCACGCTGGGCACGTCGTAGGACTCGCCGCCGAGGACGCCGGCCATGTCCTGCACCGGCACCTTGGTGTTGACGAAGAACAGGCCAGGGGGGGTCTCGAAGCGGTCCTTGCCGGTGGAGACGTAGGTGCTCTCGACGATCCGCGTCCCCTCGTAGGCCCACATCGCCTGCTCGCTCAGGGAGACGACCATCGAGCGCCCGACGGCGACCGGCGGCAGCGGCGCCTCCGACGGCTCCGGGACCGCGATCGGCGGCACGAACAACGCATCCGAGAAGGCCGGGACGTCGCCCTGCGGCACCGGGTCGCGGTCGAGCGCGTAGCGCTGGGCCAAGAGTTCGCCGACCGGCGTCATCCGCACGGCCTCGCCATCGCGCCAGGTCAGTTGGCCGCGCTCGAACGTCTGGTAGCTGATCCCGGCCAGCACGTACTCCTCGGTCAGCGGGTTACCCAGATACGCGGCCTCGCCGGACCCTTCCCAAAACTGCCGGAAGCCGCCCCAGACCCCGTGCCCCGTCTCGGGCACGAATCGGTACGACGGCTCCGCTTCGACCAGCAGCTCGGCCTTGCGGGGCGAAATCGTCGCCCAGGCGCGCTCAACCGCGATCGCGTCGCGCGCGGCTTCCCGCGCCGCCCGGTCCTGCACCGCGTTCATCCGGCGCGGCACGACCGGGGGCCGCAGCTCCGTCCCGATCGACCCGAGCGTGACGAAATTGCCGTTGGCGTCGCCCTGCGGCCAGTACTCGAACCGGGCATAACCGTAGTATTGGACGATCCGCCCGTCGTCAAGTTCGATCTCCGGCGTGATCGGGTAGCCGTAGGACCAGGCGCCGCCGTTGCCGTACCAGAGGTCGAGGAACAGGCGATCGATGGTTTGCCCCGTCTCGGGGATGTAGACCGTGCGCGGCGGCGACCAATCGGGGTCGATCGGGCGCGCCAGCGCGCCCGCAACCGGACCGGCGGACGCCATCAGGACCACGCAGACAACGAGCAGACGGCGGAGCATACGGTCCCTCCAGGCAGTCCCGGCCGGCGTCCGGACGGCGAGGCTCGGTATCACCGGACCGGCCACGGCACCCGGTCGCTAGGATAACGGTCGCGTCCTTGCGGCGCAACCGCCTTCGGTTTCGCCGTCGCCGGGCGTCGGTAGGCGACGTTTTCCGCATATCGGTGACGTGTTGTCACACGGTTAACGCGGTCGCCGTTCCGTCCATCGTTGCCTCCGGCCAAACGGCGCGCTGCACCACCTCCAACGCAGGAACGCCGCCAACCGTTCCGCTTCGCGCTCCGGGTCCGCGCCCGGTGCAACCGTTGCGCTACCGCCGCGTCCCCATGAGCGGGACGGGCGAGCCGAGGAAGCGCGATGGCTGGTGCCACGACGATGGCGCCGCGGCGGGATTGGTCGATACGAGCGCTACAACATCGTCGGGATCATGCCGGACCAGGACACCTCGGTCGAGGCGACCGAGGTGTCCACATGGGAGCGCGTGCCGGAGGTCAATCCGCAACGCACCGATCGCTGCGCCAACCACGGCATCCCGGCGCTGCGGTCGGCGGGGAGCGGCGCGATCGTCGGCACCGCCTCGTTCGTGGCCCTGGTCGGCGGCGTCGTGCCCCCAGACCGATCCCGACCCCGCCGATTGAAATGCTGTTCGCCGGCGATGCGGCGTGGCAGAAGCGCCCGAACCGGATCCCGCCGGGCCAGTTCGGCCGCGCCGAGGACGTGGCCTGGGCCGGGATCTACCCCGCTTCCGAGGAGTCGGCCTGGACCACCGGCACCGCGCTCGTGGTCGACGGCGGGGTCACGGTCGATGATGGCTCACGGTGGCGACCGGCCACCCGTTGGGGATCGCCGCCGACCGGCGTTAGACCACCGCCCGCGACACGGTCGGCGCGACGGAGCCATCCGAGCCTATCGCGGTCGGTCCTTCGTCCGCCGCGACCGCCCGCCGGGGTAGCTCGACGACGAACGACGCGCCGCCGCCCGGTGCATCCTCGACCCGCAGGGCGCCGCCGTGGGACTGCACGATGCGCTGGCTGACGTAGAGACCCAACCCCAACCCTTCGGTCCGAGGACCATCGTGGGCGGTGCCGCCGTTGCCGCTCGGCGCCCGGTAGTACCGCTCGAAGAGGCGGGCCTTCACCGCGTCGGCGACGCCTTCCCCCTGATCGATCACCACGATGTGCAACCATCCCCGGTCGGTCTCGCGCAACACCACGCGGACCATGCCGCCGGGCGTGTACTTGGCAGCGTTGGACAGCAGGTTCGTCAGCACCTGATCGATCCGCACCCCGTCCCAGACCACCGCCGACGATTCCGGTACCTCGGCCACGAACGCATGGCGCTTGGACAACCCGGCCGCGTTCGCCACCGCGCGGCGCACCAGGTCGGCCGCGTCGATCGGGGCGAAGGCCAAATCCAGCCGCCCGAGGTCCACCCGCGACACGTCCAGCAACCGCCCGACCAATTCCCCCATCCGGTCGGTCTGGGCGATCACGGCGTCGAGCCGGGCCAGTTCCTCGTCCCGCCCCGGGTCGCCGACCCGCCGGATCCGCCGCGCCAGCAATTGGAGGTTACCGCGCAGGGAGGTCAGGGGATTGCGCAGCTCGTGGGCGACGATCGAGAGGAACTCGTCCTTGGCGCGGTCCAAGGCCCGCAACTGGGCCACGTCTTGGAGGACACCAACCGCGCCGGTGATCCGCCCCCCGGCGTCCACCAGGGGCGCGTGGGTGCCCAGCACCGTCACCGAGTCCCCGTCCGGCCGGGTCACGATCAACGGTTCGCCGAACCGGGTCTCGCCCGTCCGCAGCGTCCGCTCCAGCGGCGTTTCGCCGGGGGGGAACAGGTCGCCGTCCGCCGAGCGAACCGCCAAATCCCCGGCCAGGACGCCGTCGTCGAGCCGCGACCCGCCCCACAGCTCCTCCGCCACGCGGTTGGCGAGGACCACCTGACCGTGCGGCGCCTCGGCGATCAAGACGCCCTGCGGCAATTGATCGACCACCGCCCGCAACCGGTTGTGGTCCGCCTCGGATGCCGCGACCAGCCGGGCCTTGTCGATCGCCGCCGCGCACTGCCCGCCGATGGTCGCCGCGAAGTCCAGATCCTCCGCAGTCGGTCGCGCCGCCGAGGGGGCGCGGTTGACGTAGGCGACGCCGATCAGGTCGCGCCCGACTATCAGGGGCACGATCAAGGCGGACCGGAACCGGTAGCGGTCGAAAAAATCCCGCTCCGACGCCGAAGCCTCGTCGTAGGTGTAGTAGATCGGCGCCCGGCGAGCGAACGCCATCATCGTGGTCGGCACGATCAGCGGGTCCAGCTCCAACCCGACGATGCCCTGCTCGTCGAACCCGTGGTCCACCTGACCGATCATCCGGCCATCGGCCTCGCGGAAGAAGATCGCCCCAGAGGTACCGCCCAACAGATCCACCATCCGCGTCATCGCGATGTCGAGGGTGGTCGGCAAGTCGCTGCCGACGTTGACGGCGAGCGCGATGTCTGCGACCGCCGCCAACCGCCCCGCCCGCTCGTGGCCGGTGATCGCCACGGCGTGTTCGCCGGACACGTCGCGCGCCACCGCGACGGCCCCCAGCACGGTCTCGCCATCGCGGAGTTGGCGGGCGTTGACGCTGATCACGCGCTCGACGCCGTCGCGAACGCGGCGGACGCGGTAGACGTCGTTGTGGATCCGTTCCCCGGCCAAGGCCCGCAACAGCGGCATCCGATCGGCCGGGATCGGCCGCCCATCGAGCGTCGTCCGCTCGAGGAATTCGGCCATCGCCGCCACCGGCGTCCCGGCCGGAACATCGTCTTCCCCGACGCCCATCAGGGCCCGGTCGGCGGCGTTGGTCAAGGTGAGCCGGCCCGCGGCGTCGCAGGCGCAGACCGCCTCGCCAAGGTCTTCCAAGACCGCCGTCAGCAATTCCAAGCGTTGGCTCTCGACGGAGCGCAGCCGCGCCTGCTCCAGCGCCAACGCGGCCTGGTTGGCCAGCACCTGGGCCAGATCGAGCTGGGCTTGGGAAAGGCGAAAGTCGTCGCCCGCGCAATCGCAGAACACCAGCCCCAGCAGCCGCCCGCCGACCCGCAGCGGCGCCCCGAACAGCGAGACCACCGGCGGCGACGACGCTGGCACCGGCACGTCCAGCGCCGCGATGTCGTCGATCACGAACGCCGCCGGGCGGTCCATCACCTGGCGGAAAAACGGCGCCTCGGCCAGCGGCACGACGTCGGGCAACACACTCAACGGGCGCCCGAACGACGCCAGGCGCCGGATCTCGGTCCCGTTTTCCTCCAGCGCCCAGATCACGACCCGCCGGAAGTCGAGCGCGCTCGCCAGCCGGTCGCTGAGCAGATCGAGGAAATCGTCCAGGGGTCGGTTCGCCGCCGCGCTGTGGAGCACCTCGTAGATCGTCGACAACCGCCGCGCCAGGTCGACCCGCTCGCCCGATGCCAAATCCAGCAGCGCCGGCGTCGCGCCCGGGTTCGGTTCCCGGCGCCGGTACTTGCGCGGGGCGCGTTCCCGCATCGGCCGCCAGTCCCGCAGGTCCTCGGCCGAGACCAGCGCCATCCGGCCCAGCCGCTGCACCGGCAGCTTGCCCTTGCGGACCGCCCGGGAGACGGTGTGGTAGGACACGCCTTTCAAGCGCGCCGCTTCGGCCATGGTGTAGACATCGCCGGAAACGGCAGGTGTGGCTCCGTCGGGTTCGGCGACGGCGTCACCTCGACCGCTGGGCTCGGGTGTCGGATCGGACGATTTGGACATGGCACCCACCGCCTGGCCTCCGCCAAGACCGAAACGCGAATGACCGGTTCCGGCAGTCTAGCACGGGGCAGGGGCCGCCGATAGGCCCGTTTCACCGCCCCGGCCAACCGGCCTACGATGCGTCGGTAGCAGGACGTTGGTGCGTTCTTGCGCGCGATGGGCGGACCGCCCTACCCGCGTCCGAACTGCTCCGTCACCGCGGCGTCCTTCGCCCGCACCGCCGCCGCCAGGTCGGATTGGAACCGCGCCACCGCCGCCGTCAGCGCCGGGTCCCCGCTCGCCAGCACCCGCATCGCCAGCAGCCCGGCGTTGCGCGCCCCGCCGATCGCCACCGTTGCCACCGGCACCCCGGACGGCATCTGGGCGATCGCCAACAGCGCGTCCAACCCGCCGAGCGTGGTCGCCGCCACCGGCACCCCGATCACCGGCAACGTGGTCACGGCCGCCAGCACCCCCGGCAGGTGCGCCGCCCCCCCGGCCCCCGCGATCAGGACCCGCAACCCGCGCCCGGCCGCGCTTCTCGCGTAGTCCAAGGCGTCGTCCGGCGTCCGGTGGGCGGAGAGCACCCGGACCTCGCTCGCCACGCCGAACTCGGCCAGCGCCTCCGCCGCCTGCCGCATCACCGGCAAGTCGGAGTCGCTGCCCATCACGATCCCGACGATCGGCCCGCCGGCGGTGCCGTCCGGCGCGGGGGAAACCGCTTGGGTGGTGTTCATGGTCGTATTTTAGCAAGGTTCCCCATTCGCTCGCCATGCCGCGCGGCCGATCCGCGATCCGGAATCCCGGCCAACCGCGAGACCGGTTGGACGCGCGCGCCACGGTAACCCCGCCGTCGCGTGGCACAATTGGGGGACGACCGCCGCGCCGTCACGCTACCCCGGAGTTCCCCCGATGTCCATCGCAGGCGCCACCAGCCCGAACGCCCCCCGCTTCGACGACGCCGCCCGCGCCTACGATGCGCTGCTCGTCCTTTCCTTTGGTGGCCCGGAAGGGCCGCCGGACGTGCTGCCGTTCCTCGAAAACGTGACCCGGGGCCGGAACATCCCCCGCGAGCGCCTGGACGAGGTCGCCGAGCACTACCTCCACTTCGGGGGCGTCAGCCCGATCAACCGCCAAAACCGCGACCTGATCGCCGCCCTCGAACCCGAACTCGCCGCCCACGGGATCGCCCTGCCGGTCTACTTCGGCAACCGCAACTGGCACCCGTTCCTCGCCGACGCCGTGCGCACCATGCGCGACGACGGCGTGCGCCGGGTACTGGTCTTCGTCACCTCGGCCTTCAGCTCCTACTCCGGCTGCCGCCAGTATCGGGAGGACGTCCTCGGCGCCCTGGAGACCGTAGGGGACGGCGCGATCGCCTTCGACAAGATCCGCGTCTTTTACAACCACCCCGGCTTCGTCGAACCGATGGCCGAGCGCGTCCGCGCCGCCGTGGACCGGTTCCCCGAGGCACGCCGTTCCGGGGTCGAAGTCGTCTTCACGGCCCACAGCATCCCGCTGGCGATGGCCCGCGGCTGCGCCTACGAGGCCCAACTGCGCGACGCCTGCCGCTTGGTCGCCGGGCGGGCCGGCGCGTCCACCCACCGGCTCGCCTACCAGAGCCGCAGCGGCTCCCCCCGCGTCCCCTGGTTGGAACCGGACATCCTCGACGAGCTGGAGGCGCTCCACCACGCCGGGCGGCGCGATGTCGTGGTCGCCCCGATCGGCTTCATCTCCGACCACATGGAGGTCCTCTTCGACCTCGACGAGGAAGCCACCGCCCGCGCCGCCGACCTGGGCCTGACCATCGTCCGCGCCGGCACCGTCGGCACCCATCCGCGGTTCGTGACGATGATCCGCGAGTTGATCGAGGAGCGGATCGCGGCGGACCCCGAGCGCCGTGCCCTCGGCACCCGCGGCCCGAACCACGACATCTGCCCGGTCAACTGTTGCCTCCGGGGCGAAACGCGCCCGGCTCAACCCGTCGCCGCCGGCGCGACGACCTGACGCGCACGCTGGCCGGGTGCCCGGGCACGACCACGAACGGCCGGCGGGCCATATGGCCCGCCGATCCGGGCAGCCGAGCCCGCGCCAAACCCGGGAAATCGGCCGATCGGCCGGGGTCGGCGGACACCGGCGGCACACGAATGGTCCGCCGCGCACGGTGACGGATGAGGCATTCACGACGACCTCGCCGCGCCGCATGATGGTCCCCGGTCAGCCGGAACGCCGGTTGGGAGCCAACGAGGCCACCGGCGTGCCAGGTGGCGCGCGAACCAACACGGCGGCTCCGTTGCCCACCGTGGTTCATAACCCCACCGGAGCCCCCAAGCTGGCAGCACCGGCACGCTCCGGGTTGCGGCCGGCGACGGGGGCGACCACGCGGGCCGGAGCGTGACGCTCCAGTTCTCCACCTTCGCCTACACAGGACCGAACGGCGGGAGCGACATCCCGGTCGCCAATCTTGCGTTGACCGCGGCGAGACCGCCCGTCGGGACGTCCGGCCAGGCGCTCGACACCGTCGGTGGCCCGACGTTCCCGCCGACCACCTTGCTGCCGGCGACCCTCGACGTGCCGCGCAAAATCCTCCAGACGCAGCCATTGTTCGGGATCGGCACCGACGAGCAGGATGTCGACATTGCATTGACCGTCCCGGCCCTGACCCGCGCCGGAACCTAGACGGGAACGCTAACCGTAACTATCGTCGCTGGTCCGTAGGCCGCCGACGGCGAGAGACCATCGAGATCGGACGGACGTTCTATGATCGCGGCGTGCCGGCGGTCATCGTGTTCGGCTCGGCGGTGCGCAGCGAGGTCTCTTGGGCCGCGATCGCGCCGGGGGCGTTGACCCCCAGTCCCGCCGCCGCGACCGCCTCGGCGACCTCGTGGCGGGCTTTGGTCTCTTCGTCCTGGAGAGCATCTGGATCGTTGACGCCCGCCCGGAACTTGCGGATCAGCTCGTCTTCCTTCGCCGCCTTCGCTTCCGCGCCGGCCACCTTCGCCGCCCGCAGGCGGTCCGCTATTCGCCCCCGCAACTCGTCCCCGGTCTGCGGGGCGTACAGGATCGCCACCGCCGTCCCGATCGCCCCCCCGAGCAATCCGCCGCCGGCGAACCGCCCCAACCGCTTTGCCGCCCCCATCCGAATTCCTCCGTTCCCCTACCGACCGCGCCGCCGGTTGGCCAGCAGCAACACCGCCGCCACCGCCGCCGCCACCCATCCCGCCACGCTCGACGCGTCGACCAGAGGCCGCGCGCCGCCGGTCACGGGCCCGACGTGGAACAGGATCCGGGTCTCCCCATCCGCCGTCAGCGGCCCGGCCGCGACGGCGACCTTGCTCTTCACCAACCGCACCTCGCCGGCCGTCACGACCATCGCCGAGCCGTCCTGGATCACGGCCCGCTCGCTCTTCAGCGTGACCACCCCGGAGCGGTCCAACTGGGCCGACCGGGCGTCCAGCGTTCGCGCCCCGGAGCGGTCCATGACCGCCCGCTCGGCGGTGATTCGCTCGGCGCCGGAGCGCTCCATGCTGACCGTTGTCGCCTGGATGTCGCCGGCGTTCCCGCGTAGCAGCTCGGCAGCCGGCACCGGCGCCTTGGTGGCGCTGGCCTTGAGCATCGTCGTCGGGGTGGCTCCTTGGTCCGCGGCCGCCACGCCGTCGTTGCCGGTCGTTGCCACCGGCACCGTGTTAGCATCGTTGACCGTCGCCGGATCGCCCGCTTCGCCCTGGCCCGTTTCTCCGCTGCCCACCGTGCCGACCGCCCTTTCCCCGCTCGTCCGCCGGGCGTTTTCCCGCACCGGCCCATTGCGGCGGAGTGTAGCAGAGGCCGTGCCCTCGACCACCGGTCGGCCGACCACAGGGCTTTTGCGTGGGGGGAAAGCGTGAAGAGGACGCGTCTGCGAGGATCGGTGTCTCCGAGGCGCCCACCCCGCAAGGGGTCCGTCGTGCGGTCTCCGCCCCGCCCGCCGCCGCCGTGCCCCCCGACCCGCGTGCTGCCATGCCGCCAGCCTCGTCCTCGCCCACGAGCCGATCGCCGCGGACGGGGACAAGGCCGACGCCGAACCGTCGGTCGCGCCCACGCTCTTGGCGCGGGTCGCCTGGCGCGATCGGGTCCTCACCGGCAACGCCTTGTTCTGGCAACGCACCCTCTGCCGTCGGGTCGGCGCAGCCGGTGGGGAACTCCACCGCTCGCCAAGGAGATCCAACCGGCGCCGCGCGCCGCCATCGCCCTCCTCCGCGACCCCCCGCCGACCCCGCGATCCTCCCCATGCTGGATCGGCGCGACGCCGCGACGGTGGCGCGGGGCCACGGTCGCACCGACGAGCGGCGGCAATTGATCGCCTCCACCGACCTCAACAGGACCCTGGATTGGCCCGGCGTGGCACCGGTCGTTCGCCTCGGCGGACCCGGCGCGGACGCGGGCGGGACCACCGTGCGCCGCACCGCGGCATCACCAGCCTCGCCCCCGAGGCGGGCAGATGCGCCGCGGTTGCTGGTGTTGCACCGCGGCCACGGGTCGCACGGGTCGATCGAAAACGCGCTGCATCGGCGGAAGGATGTCGCCCTCGGCGAGGACGTCAGCCTCGTCCGCCCCGGCCGGGGTCCGACCGTGATGGTCCTGCCGCGCGCCGCCCTCAATCTGCGGCACCAAGCCGGCGTTCGACGGATCGCCGCCCAACCACGGCTCCCTGCCCAGCACCCCGAGCAGGCCGACGCCCTTCTGGTTGGAGGACGACCTCCTCACGCCGAGGGCGTCGGCTTCCACGGCGCCAAAGAGCCCCCCCGGCCCGTTCCCCTGCGCCATCTTGGTGGGCGTCGAGTACAGCTACCGGAAGACGAGCAGCTCTACTGGCACCCGCACAACTTCGAGGTCTTCGGTGGCCAACTCGTGGCGCCGGGGCAGGACGACGAGGCCGAGTTGAACATCATGAGCACGCTGCTCAACAGCTACGGCAAGACGTGGCACGCCTGGCAGACGCATCGCCCAGACGGCCAAGGGATGCCGGGCGACCCCCCG
>CADCWE010000254.1 GCA_902806325.1 uncultured Thermomicrobiales bacterium
CCCGAAGGGGCGCCCGCCCGACTTGCATGCATTAGGCACGCCGCCAGCGTTGATCCTGAGCCAGGATCAAACTCTCCACCAAGGCCGCCGCGCCCCCCTCCCCCCGCCCGAGGGCCGGGAAAGGGCGACCGGCGGCGCGTCTGCGTGGTTCCGGGTCCCGCGGACCCGAACCCGCGCGCCTGCCGTCTCTCCGGGCGCCCCTCGCCGGGGCGCCCGCTCCGTCTTCGGCGCGCCAAGACCCCCCGCGCCGCCGGATCGTCTCCGATCCCGGGCCGGGGGCCGCGCGCCAGCTTGTCAAGGTGCGACAACAACAATTGGCAACGCCCCCAAAAGGGGGCGGTAGCATGGTCCCGGGTCGCTTGCCGCGTCCCGGGGGATTCGGACCGTCACGACGGACGCCCTACTCCACGCCGACCTCCCGTTGTCGTTCGCCGGCTCTCGCCAGCGACACCGCATAGTTTACCGCGGTGCCATTGTCCCGTCAAGATCCGATACGCGCGATCGAGGCGACTCTTGCCGTCCCCGCCGACACCGCACCGAACCCTTCGCGGGGCACCGGGACGTTACCCCGGCGCTCGCCCCCGGACACGGAACCGCGGATGCGTTTGCGGCGAAACCACCGCTCTCGTCCCTCGCGATCCCCGTCGTTCGGGGGCTGGGCTATGATACGGATCGGGTGCCGCCCCGTCAAGGCAAATCGCGCCCCAATTTCAAACTTCCGCTACGCCGTGCCGCTCGCGTTCGTCCGGGAGTCATCGCACCGTGAAACCGCTGATCGGCATCACCCCAAGCTCGTCAGAAGACACCCTCGGCCACGGCACCTTTCTCCGCTACCACCTGTCCGCCAACTACGCCGACGCGGTGCTCGCCGCGGGAGGAGTGCCGTTGGTCCTCCCGCCCCAGCTTGGCCACGCCGAATCCCTCCTCGACGTGGTCGATGGCCTCCTGCTCAGTGGCGGCGGCGACGTCGATCCGGCACGCTATGGCGATCCCGAGCACCACCCCAATACCTACGGCGTCGACGATCTGCGCGACCGGTTCGAGCTGGAATTGATCGAGGAGGCGCTCCGTCGGGATCTGCCGACGCTCTGCATCTGCCGCGGCCTGCAGGTGCTCAACGTCGGGCTGGGTGGCACGCTCGTCCAGGACGTGGCCACGCAACACCCGCCCGCCGCGTTCATCCCCGGTCACCACCGGCAGCACGACGCCGGCGTCGCCACCGGGGAGCGATCCCACCCGGTCGCCTTGGCGCCCAACACCCCGTTGCGAGATCGCGATTCCGCAGACCGGATCGCCGTCAATTCGTTCCACCACCAGGCGGTCAAGGATCTCGCGCCCGGGTTGGTCGTCGCCGCCGAGTCACCCGACGGCTTGATCGAAGCCGCCTACAGCCCCGCCCACGCCTTCGTCGCCGGCGTCCAATGGCACCCCGAGATGCTGTTCGATCGCCACCCCGAACACCTGCGCCCCTTCGTCGCGCTCGTCGACGCGGCCCTCGCGCGGAGGGCTGTTCCGACCGGCGTCTGACGCGCACGCGCTCCCGAGCAACGGCGGGGGCGGGCGGGGCGGGAATCGAATCCCGCCCCGCCCGCCTCCGCCGTTTGGCCCCACAGTTGGACCAAGGAGCCGCTCTACGCCGCCGTGGTCGTCGCCGCCACCGGCTCCCGCGTCGCCGACTGTTCCCGCAGGGACGGCGCGCCGCCCGGCCGCTGGATCATCCGGAACTCGTCCGGCATTGCCGCCGCCAGGACGTCGTCCAGCGTCTCGGCGAACACGAAGGTCATCTCGTCCTTCAGCACCTGCGGCGCCTCGTCCAGATCGACCTCGTTGCGCTTCGGCAGGACGATGGTAGTCACCCCGGCCCGGCGGGCCGCCAGCGCCTTCTCCTTGATCCCGCCGACCGGCAACACCTGCCCCCGCAGGGTGATCTCGCCGGTCATCGCGACGTCTTCGCGCACCGGCACCCCGGTCAGGAGCGACACCAGCGCCGTCGTCATCGCCACGCCGGCCGAAGGACCGTCCTTGGGGATCGCGCCCGCCGGGACGTGGATGTGGAGGTCGGACGCCTGGTAGAAGTCCGGATCGACCCGCAGGTCGCTCGCCCGCGAGCGCACAAACGAGAGCGCCGCCTGGGCGGATTCCTTCATCACGTCGCCCAACTGCCCGGTCACCATCATCGAGCCTTTGCCCGGCATCCGGGAGGCCTCGATGAACATGATGTCCCCGCCGACCGACGTCACCCCCACGCCGATCGCCACGCCCGGCTGGGCGGTCCGCGCGGCCAGCTCCTCGTAGTAGAACCGCCGCCGGCCGAGGAAGTCGCGCACCTGCTCCGGCCCGATCACGGCCGAGACCTCGCGGCCTTCGGCCAAGCGCGTCGCGATCTTGCGGCAGGCGGTGCCGATCTCGCGCTCCAGGTTCCGCACCCCGGCTTCCCGGGTGTAGCCCTGGATGATCGCCAACAGCCCCTCGTCGGTCCACTCGTAGCGGTCGGCTGGCAACCCGTGCGCCTTGAGTTGCTTCGGCACCAGGTACTTGCGGGCGATGTTGAGCTTGTCCTCGTCGGTGTAGCCGTTGAGGTCCAGGATCTCCATCCGGTCCCGCAGCGGAGCCGGGATCGGATCGAGCAGGTTGGCCGTGGCGATGAACATCACCTTGGAGAGGTCGAACGCGACGTCGAGGTAGTGGTCGCGGAACTTGTCGTTCTGCTCAGGATCGAGCACTTCGAGCAGCGCCGACGACGGATCGCCGCGCCAGTCGTTGCCGATCTTGTCGACCTCGTCGAGCACGAATACCGGGTCGTTGCTCCCGGCACGCCGGATCGCCTGCACGATCCGGCCCGGCATCGCGCCGACGTAGGTCCGCCGGTGGCCCCGGATCTCGGCCTCGTCCCGCACGCCGCCCAGCGACATCCGGGTCACTTCCCGACCCAGCGCGCGGGCGATGGATTGGGCGAGGCTGGTCTTGCCGACGCCCGGCGGGCCGACGAAACACAGGATCGGCTCCCGCCCCGGCGCCGCCGAGGGATCGCCTTCGGCCAGCTCGCGCTTCAGCTTGCGCACCGCCAGGTACTCGAGGATCCGGTCCTTGATCCGTTCCAGATCGTAGTGGTCCTCGTCCAGGATCTGACGCGCCTTGGGGATGTCGATCGCGCCCTCGGTGCTCGTGTTCCAGGGCATGGTCGTCAGCCAATCGAGGTAGGTCTTGATCACCCCGTACTCGGCGGCGGCCGGCGGCAGCTTGTTGAGCCGGTCGAGCTCCCGCCGCGCTTCCTTCGCCGCCTCTTCCGGCATCCCGGATTCGTCGATCTTAGCCCGCAGCTCGCCGACCTCGGCGTCGGTTTCGCCGCCTTCGCCGAGCTCCTTTTGGATCGCCTTCAGTTGCTCGCGCAGGTAGTACTCGCGCTGAGTCTTGCTCAGTTCCTCCTGGACATCGGTCTGGATCTTCTTGCCCAGTTCCAGCACGTCCAGTTCCTTGGCGATGAAGGCGTTCAGGCTGGCGAGCTTCTCGCGCACGGATTCCAGTTCGAGCAGCCGCTGGCGCTCCTCCGGCTCCATCCGCAGGTGCGTCGCCACCAGATAGACCAGGTGCCGCGGCTCGTCGACATTGAGCGCCGCCGTGACGAGCTCGTCGGGGAGGTGCGAGACCAGCGACACCAGGCGCTGAAACAGTTCCAGCGTGTTCCGGGTCAGGGCCTGAACCTCGACGGTCTCGTCGACGGTCTCCGGGGCGCGAACGACCCGCGCCATCAAGAACGGTTCTTCCTGCACGAATTCGAGGACCCGCATCCGCTCCAGCCCTTGGACGGCCAAGCGGACGCTGCCGTCGGGCACGCGCATCATCTGGTGGATGGTCGCGATCGTGCCGACCTCCAGCACGTCGTTCGGCCCGGCGCCTTCTTGCTCGGCGTCCTTCTGCATCACCAGCGCCACGTTCCGGTTCCCGGACATGACGTGGTCGATCAGGCGCAGCGAACGCGGTTGGGCCGCCGCCAGCGGGACCACGGTCAGCGGAAAGACGACCGTGCCGCGCAAGGGCAGCACCGGCAACACTTGCTCGTCCGGCATCGCGGCGTCCGGCTCATCCGCCTCGGCGGCGGGCGCGGCTTCTTGTTCTTGGGCAGTCTGGTTCATGGATGGGCTCTCGGTCTCGGATCCGGTTTCGTCCCGCACTTCGTCGGCGGCGTCGCGCGCGGCCATCGCGGCCCCGCGGCCATCGGTCAGGTCGGTCTTCGATGTCGGCATGGTGTTGGCTACCCCCGTGACGCCGGCTCGCTCGCCGGGCGCCGCGGCACGATGGTGCGGGCGGCGATCCGGGGCAGCACGATGCGCAAAAATCCGTTGTCGTAGTCGGCTTCGGTGCGATCCGGGTCGACCGGAAACGGGACAAAGACGTCGGCGCCGAACGCGCCGTACGGGATCCGAGCCTCGTGGTACGACCGCTTCTCCTGGCGCCGGGTATCGGGCCGTTCGCCGCGGATCAGCAACCGGTCGCCGTCGACCACCACCCGCAGGTGGTCCTCGCTCATGCCGGCGATCTCCGCGCAGACGACCAGCGCATCGTCGGTCTCGTAGACTTCCAGATGCGGGCGCCAGACGCCGCCGCTCCCCGGGGTCGCTGTCGGCCGTCCAGGCATCAGCGCCCGGAACACCTCTTCCATCTCTTGTTGGACGCGCTCGGCATCCCGCGCGGAACCGCGTCGAACGACGATCATGCTCGTCTTCACCTTTGGCTGATGGCGCTGCGTCCATCGCCACGCTGGTCCGTTTTGGGCGCCGGCCAGACGCGGCGCGCGGCGGAACGCGACTCCTGTTCACACCGGACACGCGTCCAGCGACGGAAACCATTATACCGCTTTGATCGAGAAGTTGCTACGCACCGTTTAAGGTTGTCGGTGCCCGGGGACGCGGCGGCGCCACCGTACCCGTGGACGCCGTTGCGCTCGTCCCCATCCGGCCCAATCCGTCACCGACCCGCACCCAGCGCGGGTCCGACCTCAAAAGAACCGCTTCAGCAGCCCAAGTGCGCCTTGCTTCCACGGCACCCGGTGCGTGACGCCGCCTTGACCCGCGAAGCCTTCGCGGTGCGCCCGGTACCAGGCCAGGTTCCGCAGCAGCGCATCTTGGTTGGAGTGCTGCGGCGCGTACCCCAATTGGCGCTCCGCCTTGTCGATCGAGACGAACGAATCTTTCGACGCCGTCTCGTAGACCCACTTGTAGAGCGGCGACACCCGGAGCGCTTCCAGGCCTCGCAACGCCCAGATCGCCGGCGCCGCCGGCAATCCGACGATCTTCTTGCCGAATCCGGCCGCGTCGAGGACCGCCTGGTAGTCCTCGCGCATCGTCGCGAACCGCTTGGCGCCGATGTTGAAGGTGTCGTTGACCCGATCCTCCGGCAACGTCAGGCAGAGCAGGATCGCCGCGCAGAGGTCTTCGACGTCGAGCAATTGGTAACGGTTCTTGCCGTTGCCGATCATCGGGAAGTTGCGCCCGTCCAACGCCCAGTCGTAGAGCAGGGCGAAGACGCCCAACCGCTCCGGCCCGACGAACGATTTCGGCCGGATGATCGGCACGATTAGGCCCCTCGCCCGCGCTTCGAGGCAGACCATCTCGGCCTGGATCTTGGCCTGGCCGTACGGACCGACGCCTTCGAGCTTGTCGTCCTCGACCAGCGGGTGGTGGTCGGGGATCCCGTAGACCGCGGTCGAGGAGATGTGGACCACCCGCCGGACACCGGATCGGCGCGCCGTTTCCAGCACCAACCGGGTCCCTTCGACATCGGTGGTGTGGATGTCGCGCGGGGAATAGAGGGGCAACGCCGCCGCGCAATGGACGACCAGATCGACGCCCTCCATCGCTCGCTCAACCGCCCCGGCGTCCCGGATGTCGCCTTGGACCACCCGCACTCGATCCGCGACATCGGCGTAGCCGAACGGTTCCAAATCGAGCGAGGCCAGCGCATAACCTCGAGCGCCCAGATACCGGATCAGGTTGATTCCCAGGAACCCGGATCCGCCGGTGACCAGCACCGTTTGCCCTATGCCTTGTTCCGCCATCACCGGGCCCAACCCCTCCGTGTTCTCGCCCATTTCCCCGCGGCGGTCGTCGCGACTCCTGCGTCACGGGTCACCGAGCGCGTCGAACCGGCCGTCAATCGTACCCCACCGGCGAGATGGTCCCGCCGGCGGGCGTCCGACCGGCGGCGCTCCGCCCGACGGGGAGCCGGCGCGATGGTACGGATTTTGCCTTCTAATGGAAGCCGTCAATGGAATGAACGGTTTGGCGCCGCGATCCGTCGTTCCAAGGGCGCCCGGTCGTGCTACGGACGGGCAATTGAGAACGCTTGCCGGCCTTCAACAGCAAGGGGTTCGACTTCGATGGCCAGAACCGTCACCGCCACGGACCGCGCGATCATCCGATTGCTGCAGCAGAACGCGCGCGTTTCGTACGCCGAGTTGAGCCGCGCCACCGGGATTCCGGAATCCACCGTCCGCCGGCGGATGGATCGCCTCCAGCAGCGCGGGGTGATCGAGTTCGCGATGCTCGCCGAGCCGGCCAAGCTCGGTTACGACCTGCGGGCGATGATCGGCTTGCGGGTCGAACTGCGCCGCCTCGACGAGATCGCCAACACGCTTCGCGGGTACAACGAGGTCACGTTCGCCGCCTTCTTGACCGGCAGTTTCGACATCATGGTCCACGTCGTGGTCGAGTCGCAGGATGCCCTCGTCACGTTCCTGCGCGACCGATTGGCTCCACTCGAAGGGCTGCGCTCCACGGAAACGTTCGTCATGCCATTCGTCATCAAGCCGACGACATCCTGGATCCTGCCGGAAACGACCGAGCCGGAACCGGCCGACACCGATCTGAGCGACGACGACGACGGTGGTGCCTTCGGCACCAACGGTGCCGCCCACGCGACGGCGATCCCGCCGGTCAAGCGCCGTCGCGGTCGGCCGCGCCGCATCGCCGCCTGATCTCGATTCATCCATTAGGCGGCCCGGTCCTCACCAAAAAACCGTCGCCGCGCATCCTCGTCGGCGACCAACCCTTCCGGGCCTCGCGCGATGATGCTGGCGAATCCGCCCGCGCCGGGGTCTGTCTCGCGCGCCCGGGCGACCCGATCCCGCCGCGCGTCCGCCTCCGGTCCTTCGTCGACCACCAGCGATCCGGTCCACCTGGCATGCTGCCGGACGGTATCGAAGACCCGAGCTCGGGCCTCCGTGAAGGCCCGAGTCGCCAGCTCCCAATCGCGCTCGGCGCCGAGGAGGTCGCCCAGCACCCGCGCGTCCCAGAAGGCCAGGGACAGCCCTTGACCCAACGACGGGTCGTTGGCTCCGGCCGCGTCACCGACCAGCACCACGCCCGCGCCGGCGAGGCGGCTCGACCAGACGTCGGCGTTCGGGAAGAACGCCGCCGGACCGCGCGCCTCTGCCCCGTGGAGCGCCCCATCCGGAAAGCGGGCCGCGAGCGCGGCGCGGAACCCCGCCGCCCCATCTCGCCCGATCCGCTTCCCCTCGGCATCCGTCACGATCAGATAGGCCCGCGCCAAGTCGCCGCGCTGGGGAAACAGCAGCGCCCGGCCGCCAGGAAACGTCGCGTCGTGGGCGCGCTCGGGGTCCACGGCCGCACCGGCGAAGAGGCAGCCGCCGACCGCGTGGTGAACCGGGTCCCGCTCCGTTTCCGCCCCGATCCATCGCCGGGCCACCGATCGCCGCCCGTCGGCGCCAACGACCAGCCGTGCCCGGATCTCGACCGGGCCGGCCTGGTGCTCGATCGTCAGCACCGATCCGTCCGATCGCCGATACCCGACCACCTGCGCCGGGCGCAGCACTCGCGCTCCGCGGCGCTCCGCGCACGCCAGCGAGGCTTCCTGCAACGCCGGGTGCCCGACCGACCACTCGGCGACGCCGTCCGGGTCGTCGTCCGCCCAGCGGTACGGCTCGGCAGGAACCCGGTCCTCGTAGGGTTGCCAGAGCGGCAGTTCTTGCGCGCCGGCGTCACCCAAGGCCGGCAGCAGTCCCAACCGCGCCGCCTCGCGCACCCCCCACGGATGGATCCCTTCGCCGCGCACCCGGTCCCGAAACCGGGCCTCTCGCTCGGCGATGACCACACCCAACCCGGCCCCGGCTAACCGCGCCCCGAGCGCCGCACCGGCCACCCCCCCGCCGACGATGGCCACGTCGCTCACCATGGATTCCATGCTCCCGTGCGCCATGTCCTCGCCCCTACGAGCTGCCCATCCCGATGCTGTACGCCACGAGGACCAGAACAAAGCTGACCACCGTCGCGGCCAATCCCGCCCGCCCCCGCGCCCGCTCCGTCGCCCGTGTGTTGGCGAAGCCGTGTTCGACGCCGACCGGGATCAGCGCCAGCAGCGCGATTGTGTAGTGGGTCCAGGTGATGGACCGCCCCTCGCTCCCCAGCAGCGAAAACCCGAGCAGATACTGGAACAGCAGCAGCGTCGCCGCGAGATACGACACGGAGCGCGCCCACGGCAGCGACCGCCCCCCGGCCCGCAACCCGTTCGCCACCGCCAAAACCAGGAACGCCACCACCACCAACGTCCCGACCGTGTTGTGGACCGCCACCATCGCCGCGCCGCCCCCTTCCCGATTCCACCCACATCCGCGAGCAGCCCGGACAGACAAAGGCTAGCAGTCCGGTACACGCCTCGCCACGAATTACTTGACGCGCGGGTGCGGCCAGCGGTCGCAAAGTGGGGCGTGGGGGCCGTTCCCGGCTCGGCTTCGAACAAATGCGGCGGTTGCGGTATAGCGTTGGTCGCCGTCGGCGCGGCGCTGTCGGAGGGGGACCATGACGGCGGGCAACGGGGTCACAGGCTAGCGGGAGGTGCCCGACACTAGCCGCGACCCTGCCGCCGCCCGACCGGTGGCCCCGCACAGCACCCCACACCGGCTCCCCCGGCCAGCTCGGCACTGTCGTTCCATCGCCGGCGGATCGGAGCCGCGCGGCCCATTTCGCGGGCCACTCGTAATCGACCGCGTCGAAACGACCAGGGGCACCCGCGGGGAGGGCTCTGTGCCGTCCGCTGGTGCCCCTGGTTGTCGCTGCGGTGGGGGGGAGGCGCTTAGAGGAGGCTCAGGATGACGGTGACCTGGGCAACGAGTTCGTTCGCCTGGGCGTCGGTCAGCTTCTCCCCGCGTTGCGCCTCAACCTCGTTGTTGAAGGCTTGCAATTTGTTGGCGGCGTCTGCCCGGTTCCCGGTGTTGGCGGCCACCAGCGCCTGCTCGACCAGGCCGAGCTTGGTATCGAGCGAGTTGGAGAGGCCCTGTTGCAGGTTGTAGCCGACCACGGTCGCTCGCAACTGGCTCATGAGCAGGGTCGGACCTTGGCAGACATCGGAAGCCATGGCGTACACGAAGCCCTCAGGGAGAACGTTACCGGTCGGGCAGATGATCCTTGACCACACCGCCTTTCCGATCGTCGTGTCCAAGCGACGCACGCCGAACAGGTTCGCATCCACCAGGAGCGCGTCGGTCAGGTTGGCGCCGGTCAGGTTGGCGCCGGTCAGGACCGCCAAATGCAGGTCCGCGCGGGTCAGGTTCGCGCCGGACAGGTCCGCGCCGGACAGGTTCCCGTTGATCAGGTTGACCTCAAACAGGTCCGCGCCGGACAGGTCCGCGCCGGACAGGTCGCAATACGACAGGTCAGCGCCGGCCAGGTCGACGCCGGAAAGGTTCGCCCCCGGGAAGAACGTCGTTGGATCCGAGCACTCACCGAAGGCGGCTACCACCGGGTGACCTGGACCGACGAGCGAACCGACGGTGAGGGTGAGGAGCAGGACGAAGACCATCCGCATGGACCGCATAGCTAGACCTCCCTGGTGGCGGATCAGTCCCACCACGATAGCGTGCAACCGGGTCGAACCTTGCCTTGCTCTGGATGTCACGATGTCGTCACAAGTCGCGCTCGCCTTCCGGTTCCCATCTGGGCGGCGGTCGGCGCGGCCCTCAGACCCTCTCCACCACTCGCCGGTTGTCGACCCGCGGCATTGAGCCCGTCGTCATCTGATCGAACCGTTGCAGGTCCATGTCGGTCACCCCCCTGCGCGTGGACGCACGCGCTAAGTCCGGCTGCTGCCTCATTGAGCCAGTCGGTTCCGCTCAAATGCGTGCTGCCAGACTGTGTCCACCCTAGCGCGGAGGGCAGAGCCTGCGCATCGTCCCAAGGGACTAATCGGTTCCTGGAAACGCGCGGGGGCGGGCGATGTTCCACGAGGAGGGGGCACGCTCGTCGCCGGGGTCGGGTCAGACCAGTTTGTGCCGGTGGGCGTAGGCGGCGGCGGCGGTCCGGGACTCCAGCCCGAGCTTGGTCAGGATGTTTCTGACGTGCGCTTTGGCCGTGGTTAGGCTGATGAAGAGCGCTTCGGCGATGGCGCGGTTGGAGTGGCCAACGGCGAGGAGTCGGAGGATCTCGTGCTCGCGAGGCGTCAAGGCGGAGACCACGGGCAGCGCCCCCGGCGCGCGCTCGTCGGAGGCGGCCGGTTTCCCCTCGCCCAAGGCGGCGACCTCGATCTCGGTCCAAACCAGGCTCGCGGAGAGACCGCCGCCCGCGCGCCACGCGGCCTCGAACCGTTCTGATCCGAGGGAGGTGCGAGTCAGCGCCAACGTCTGGTCGAAGAGGTCGTGGTACTCGAGCCGGCGCCGGCCCCCGCGTGTCCGGAGGGCATCCGCCGCGCCGAGCCAACGGGCGGCGAGCGGCGCCTGACCGAAGTCGAGCGCGACACGAGCAAACGCCATCACTGAGTCGGCCATCTGCTGCGGATCGTCCAACTCGAGCGACCACCGCATCGCCCGGCGCCAGGCGTCGACGGCTGCTACCAGATCGCCCCGGCTCAGCCGCACCCAGCCAAGGACCCGCAGCACGTAGCCGGCCGCGTAGCGCTCGCCGAGGGGTTCCAGGAGCGCGAGCGCGTCACGGGCGAGCGCTTCGGCGCGGTTCACCTGTCCATCGCGGAACGCGGCTAGCGCGAGGAGTTGGGTAAAGATGCCGATCTGAAACGGGAACGGCTCTGGCAGCCTGCGAGCGACGGCGAGGCCCTCCGCGAAGCAGCGAACCGACTGGACTTTATCGCCCGCGTACGAGGCACCACTCCCGCGCGCGAAAAGCGCCCAGGCGTGGACCCAGTGGAAGCCCACCCCCGACGCGCACGCTTCAGCCGCCCGGGCGAGCTCCTCGGCCAGGTCGAGTTCGCCGCGGGCCAGACGGAAATAGCTTGCCCCCCGCAGGACGCTCGCCCGCTCTATCGGAGGGACCGTTAGGGTCAGGGCGCGGTCCATCCAGGCCGAGCCTTCCTGGAGGTGGCCGCGTGCCCACCAGAAGGCGGACGCATCGTCGCACAACCGGCAGAACGCCACCGCACCGGTCGGCGCCTGGTCCCAAAGCCAGGCAAGCGCGGCGCGCAGGTTGGCGTGCTCGGTGTCGAGCACGGCCAACGCGGTCGCCTGGTCGGACACGGCCTTCCAGATGTTCAATCGTTCGGCCAAGACCACGTAATAGTCCGCGTGCGCCTGCCGCGTGGGACCTTCGTCGTGTCCTGCCCGCAGCAGCTCCAACGCGTATTCCCGGACGGTCTCGTACATCGCGACTCGGGGGTGACCTGCTGGCTCCTCGACGCACTGCAGCAAGTTCTGGTCGACGAGCGACGAGATTGCGGCGAGTGGGTCCGGCACGCCGCCGGCGGCGGCCGCGACGGCGACGGCGGCCTCGAGGGGGGCGCCGCCGACGAAGACGCCGAGCCGGCGGAACACGCGCTGCTCGTCGGCAGAGAGCAGGTCGTAACTCCAGGCGATTGCGGCGTGCATGGTTCGTTGCCGCTCCGGCAGGTCACGGCCGCCGCCGGTCAGCATCGGCAGGCGTTGCTCGAGGCGCGCCAGCATCGCCACCGGGGGCAGCAGATTCGAGCGGGCAGCTGCCAGTTCGATCGCCAGGGGCAGCCCTTCAAGGCAGCGGCAGATTTCCCCGACCACCGGCGCGGTGACCTCCGTTAGGGCGAACGACGGGGAGACGGCTTGGGCACGGTCGACGAAGAGCCGGACCGCCGCCGGCACCGGAAGGTCGGACGCGAGGCGAGCGTCCGGAGCGTGGAGCGCCAGCGGCGAAACCGTGAAGGCGCGTTCACCCGAGACGCGCAGCAGCGCCCGGCTCGTCACGAGCGCCGTGACGTGCGGGCAGGCGGTGAGCAGGTCGGCCACGAGCGCCGCGCCGTCGAGGACGTGCTCGAAATTGTCCAGCACGAGCAACAGGCGCGCATCGCGCAGGGCGGCTGCCACGCGTTCGAGCAGGGCGTGGGTGCCGGCCTCGCGGACGCCGAGCGCCTTGGCCATCGCCGCCACGACCAAACTGGCCCGCCTGACCGGCGCCAGAGGAACCCAGGCCACCCCGTCAGCGAAGTCCTCGACCAGCGTGGCTCCGACATCTAGGGCGAGCCGGGTCTTACCAACGCCGCCGGGACCGGTTAAGTTGACGAGGCGCACATCCGCCCGCAGGAGCAGCGCGCGGACGGCGGCGAGTTCGCGCTCGCGCCCGATCAGCGGCGTGAGCGGCCGGGGCAGCGAGGGCTCGAGCGCCGCCTCCCGTATCGGGAACGGGAGCAGGTGGGGTGAGGCCGATAGCCCCCGGGTCTGGGCCGACACGGCCCTCCCCGACCGCGCTAGGTACCGCGGCAGGTCCACCGACGCGATCCGAAAGACGCCGGCGCGCTTGGTGGCGGGAAGTTCACCCCGGGCGATGGCGCGGCGGATCGTACGCTGGCTGACACCCATGAGGGACGCCGCATCGCTGGCCGAAAGCCAATCGTTGGCACCCGCTGTCTGCCTGCTATCCGGTGTCCATCGTGCCGCCTGTTTGTCCATAGTAGGGGTAGCATCACCCAAGTCACAGGGCAGTGCAATTGGCCAAGGTCGATGGGTCTGGAGCGCCACCGTTGCCGCGGGAAATGCCAATGCGCGGTCTCGCGCCGGAGGCAGTCGCCGGCGTTGAAGTCGAGGACGGTCGGCGGCGGCTTGGCGCCGACGATGCCCCCCGTCGGTCGCGAACCCCTCGGTGCTCCACGCTGCTAGATCGCCACGAACAAGACCATGAGGAAGGATCCCAGATCCCCGGTGCGTGACAGCCCGCCGGGCGGGACGGCGCGAGCGTCGTTGCGGAGGATCGTCGCCGAGGAGCGCCTGAAGTCGCCTGTCCTTGGTCGAGCGGGCGGATGTCGACCGACCGGTCTCGGCGGCGCCGCACCGGTCTTGCCAGAGTTTGTATCTTGATATATCTTTGATCCTCAACGACAGGTCGAACAGAGGGGCAAGGTGATGTCTGCGCGGCACTTCGATGGCAATTGGTTCGACCCCAGGGCGCACCTCGGAGGGCACGGCGGCCCGTCCGACTTCCTCCGGCACGGCGGAAGCGGGAGGCCGCACCACGGGCACCGCGGCCCCTCGCATGGCCGCGGCGGCGGCGGACGGGCGCGGCGCGGCGACGTCCGGGCGGCGATCCTGGCGCTGCTGGCCGAACGGCCGATGCATGGCTACGAGATGATCCAGGAGTTGCTGGACCGGACACGCGGCGCTTGGCGACCCAGCCCCGGCTCGGTCTACCCGGCCCTGCAGCTGCTCGAGAACGACGGGCTGATTCGTGGCCGGGAGTCCAGCGGCAAACGGCAGTTCGAGCTAACCGAGGCCGGTCGCGCCGAGCGAGAACGCGCCGAGCGGGAGCGTACGCCCTGGGAGGAGGTCGTCGACGGAGTCTCGCCCAGCCAGGGGCAACTGCGCGACGCGATCGGCCAGATCATCGCGGCGGCAGACCAGGTCGCCTGGGCGGGCAGCGATGCGCAGAAGGCGCGGGCGGTCGAGGTGCTCGTCGAGACCCGTCGACGCCTCTACACGATTCTGGCCGAGGACTCCTGAGCAAACCGCGTCGTCACGTGGTTGACACCCGGCGGGTGGACCGGGTGGCCGATCCCGCCTCCGGCGGAGCCGGCGACGCGCCCGTTGGGCACGCGGCACGCAGCCGGAACGGGGGGGCAGGACAGGGGTGGTCGATGGCAGGACACGCGGTGGTGGTCGCCGGCGGCGGCCCGACGGGGCTGATGCTGGCGGGCGAGTTGGCGTTGGCGGGGGTCGACGTCGCCATTGTCGAGCGGCGCTCCAGCCAGGATCTGATCGGCTCGCGGGCGGGCGGTCTGCACGCCCGCACCATCGAGATATTCGATCAGCGCGGAATCGCGGACCGCTTCCTGTCGCAGGGGCAGGTGGCACAGGTCGCGGGCTTCGCCTGGATCCGGTTGGACATCAGCGACTTTCCGACCCGACACAACTACGGGCTGGCACTGTGGCAGAACCAGATCGAGCGCATCCTGGCCGGCTGGGTCGGCGAGCTGGGGGTGCCGATCTATCGCGGACGTGACGTCCGGGGGTTCGCCCAAGACGACGCCGGCGTCGACATCGAGATCTCCGACGGTGAGTCGCTGCGGGCCCACTATCTCGTCGGGTGCGACGGAGGACGCAGCCTGATCCGGAAAGCCGCCGGCATCGAGTTCCCCGGGTGGGATCCGACAACCAGCCACCTGATCGCCGAGGTCGAGCTGGCCGAGGAGCCGGAATGGGGCTTACGCCGCGACGCCCTCGGCATCCATTCCTTGAGCAGGGTGGAGGATGGACCGGTGCGGGTCATGGTGACCGAACAGCGCCTCGGCCGGACCGGCGAACCCACCCTGCGCGATCTCAGCGAGGCGCTCGTCGCCGTCTACGGGACCGATTACGGGATCCACAGTCCCACCTGGATCTCCAGGTTCACCGATACGACCCGGCAGGCCGCGGCCTACCGCGACGGACGGGTCCTGCTGGCCGGCGACGCCGCACACGTGCATTACCCGGTGGGCGGACAGGGCCTCAACACCGGTGTGCAGGATGCGGCGAACCTGGGATAGAAGCTGGGCCCAGGTCGTCAACCGGACGTCGCCGGAAAGCCTCCTGCATACCTACCACGCCGAGCGCCACCCGGTCGCTGCCCGCGTGCTGCGCAACACGATGGCGCAAGTCGCGCTTCGCCGCCCGGACGATCGCACCAAGGCCCTGCGCGACACCATGGCCGAGCTCCTCGGCATGGACGAGCCTCGCCGACGATTCGCCGCGATGATGTCCGGTCTGGACATTCGTTACGACCCCGGCGAGGGACACCCGCTGCTCGGGCGCCGCGTGCCCGATCTCGACCTGGTCACCGCCAACGGCCCGCTGCGGGTCTTCACCCTGCTGCACGATGCCCGGCCGGTGCTACTCAACCTCGGCGAGCCCGGCGGCTTCGGCATCGCTCCATGGGCGGATCGGGTCCGGCTGATCGACGCCAAATACGTTGGCACGTGGGAGCTTCCGGCAATCGGGGCGGTCACTGCTCCCACCGCCGTGTTGATTCGGCCCGACGGGCATGTCGCCTGGGTGGGAGACGGCACGGACCTGGGGCTTCCCGACGCGCTAAGCACCTGATTCGGACCACCTGATGCGGCGTAGCGCGAAGGGACACTCGCGGCTGACCCGGTCGCGGACGATGTTCAAAACAAGGTGGGGAGGCCTATTCACCCGAGTGCGTGGAAGAAGAGTTCTCCGAAGTTCGCATAGCCCCGGTCCTATGCCGAACGGCCTTCTTATGTACAGACGGGGGCTTCGTGC
>CADCWE010000255.1:0-9419 GCA_902806325.1 uncultured Thermomicrobiales bacterium
TTGTCGGGGTTCCCCGGCGAGTTCTTGGTCGCGCTCCAGACCTGGCAGTACAACGAGGTGGCCGCGTTCTTCACCTTCGCGGTGGTCATCTTCGCCGCCTGGTACATGATGTGGATGTTCCAGCGGGTCGTCTTCGGCCGCGCCCCGGGCGAAGCCCCGGACCCCCACGACGGTGCCCTGACCACCGAGGAGCGGGATTCCCTGACCGAGGAGCACCACGTCGGGGCGGACCAGTCCGGTGGCGGTCACGGCCACGGCCGAGATCATCGCGGCGGACCAGAGCCTGGCGGCGCACGGCGACGCGGCCCACAACGAGGGGCACGGCGGGCACGCCGAGGTCTGGCCGGACCTGACGAAGAAGGAGGCGCTGACGCTCTTCCCGCTGGCGGTGGCGACGATCGTCTTCGGCGTCTACCCGAAACCGATCTTCGACATCGCCGAACCGGCGTTCGAGCGGATCCTGCGGCCGTTCTTGTAACGCGGGGAAGCGACGCCGCGAGGAGACCAGAAACGCCATGAGTGACCGTAACCCGGATGCCACCGACGCGATGGCGGTGGCGTGGGACCCCCGCGACGACATCTTCGTCGCGACGGTGCCCGATCTGCCGGGCCGCCGCACGTTCGGCCGTATCCGAGCGGAAGCCGTCCAGGGAGAAGAAGCGTTCGAACTCTGGATCGACGACGCGCGGGCCGACGGCGATTCGATCCCGCCGCCGCGTGATGTCGCGCCCGATCCGGCGAACCGCCGATCCGCCGCGATCCTCGGCGCCAACGCATAATCCGCGCGGGGTCGATGCCGCCGAAGATCCGCCAGCTGAAGGCTACACTACGTCGGGCTGGGTTTACCCATCGCCCCGGTAAAGGAGGCCATACCGTTTGGGAGCACCCCCTCCTGCCCGGCGACGAGGTGACGATGTCCGGGGATGACGGGGACGACGCCCAACCGTATCAGGAGCTTCGAATTCGGAAACTGGTCGCCAAGTTGGGCGAGATCGAGAGGACGCGGTGATGAGCGATACGGCAACCTACGAGAAGTACTCCATGACTCTCGAGTGGGAGCCGGAAGGCGGCGTCTACGTTGTCACCGTGCCCGAATTGCCGGGCTGTCAAACCCACGGGTCCACTCTCGAAGAAGCGATCCGCCAGGGACGGGATGCCTTGGAGAGTTGGGTTGATGTCGCCCGGGAGATGGGGCGCGATGTGCCGTCGCCCCGGTACTTCGACCTTGGACCGGTCGATCCGACGTGGTCTTGGGAGGATGATGACGACGCGGCGGTCGATGATCGAGCGCGCATGGAACCCGAACCGGTCGCCGTCCGCTAGCCAGGGAGTTTCCCGGTGATCCTCGACCTCCAGACCCCCGATTTCGGGATCGCGCTGCCGCAGGTGATCGTCTTTGGGCTGGCGATCGCGCTGGTGCTGCTGGACGCGTTCCTCGACAAGGCGAAGCATTTTGCGTGGCTGACCGGGCTGTCGCTGGGCGGGTACGCCGCGGCGATGGTGGCCCTGGTCGGCCAGGACGGCGAGAACAAGAGCACCTTCTCCGGGATGTTCGTCGCCGACGGGCTGACGGTCTTTTTCTCGCTGATCATCCTTTCGGCCGCGGTGCTGAGCGTGATGGTGGCGGCGAGCTACATCGAGCGGCTCGAGGGGCGGATGCCGATCGGCGAGTTCTACGTCTTGCTGGCGTTCTCCGTGCTCGGGGCGCTGCTGACGACCTCGGCCGGCGATCTGATCATGGTCTTCGTCGGGATCGAGCTGTCGTCGCTGGCGACCTACGTCCTGACCGCGTTCGCCAAGCGGCGCCTGAGTTCGGTCGAGGGCGCCTTGAAGTACTTCCTGCTCGGGATCTTCGCCTCGGCGATCCTGGTCTACGGGATGGCCTGGATCTACGGCTCGTCCGGGACGACGAACCTGGACGGGATCTCGCGCCACATCACCAGCCAGATCGGGGGCGAGGATTTCCGGGAGCCGAGCCTGCTGCTCGGGCTGCTGCTGCTGGTGGTCGGCCTCGGCTTCAAGATGGCGGCGGTGCCGTTCCACATGTGGACGCCGGACGCCTACGACGGCGCGCCGACGCCGGTGACCGCGTTCATGTCGGTGGTGCCCAAGGCGGCGGCCTTTGCCGCCACCGTGCGGGTGCTGGTCCAGGCCCTTGGCCCCTTGCGCGACGACTGGCTGAACCTGATCGCGGTCTTGGCCCTGATCACGATGGCCTTCGGCAACATCGTCGCGATCTCCCAGCGCAACGTGAAGCGGATGCTGGCCTACTCCTCGATCGCCCACACCGGCTACATGCTGGTCGGGTTGGCGGCCTACCAGGGGGGGCAGACCGGGTTCGGCACCGGGGCGGCGGAGACCGGCGACCAGGGCATCCCCAGCCTGCTCTACTACATGCTCGCCTACACCTTCATGAACATCGGCGCCTTCGCCGTCGTCGCCTGGCTCCAGCACCGCGGCGCCGGGATGACGCTCGACGACTTCAGCGGCCTGGCCACCACCAACCCGCTGGCCGCGGCGGCGATGACGGTGTTCATGGTCTCGCTGATGGGCGTCCCCCCCTTGCTCGGGTTCTACGCCAAGTACTACGTGATCCTGGCCGCGATCGACGCCGACCTGCTCTGGCTGGCGTTGTCGGTGGTGG
Organism: uncultured Thermomicrobiales bacterium; assembly: GCA_902806325.1. Classification (GTDB taxonomy): domain Bacteria; phylum Chloroflexota; class Chloroflexia; order Thermomicrobiales; family UBA6265; genus CADCWE01. The sequence continues at coordinate 2,645 of CADCWE010000255.1, forward strand.
TCCTCTCGGCGGTCAGCGCCTTCTTCTACCTCCGGGTCGTGGCGGTGATGTACTTCAACGAGCCGGACGTCCAGCCGCGGGCGACGACGACGCCGCTGCTGAACATCGGCATCGCGGCGATGGTGGTCGCCAACATCGTCCTCGGGCTGTTCTCCGCCGATCTGACGGACCTGGCGGAGCGGTGGTCGGACCCGGTCGACGTCGAGGCGGCGGTCGCGGACGGTCGCTGACCGTGATCCCCGGCGAACTCGTCAACCTCTGCGCCGTGGATCGCCCGGATGCCGCCGTCCTCCACCGTTGGCTCAACGACCCGGTGGCCATGCGCGGCTGGGGGGTGCCCGACCAGACGCGTTCCTTGTCCGAGGTCGGGCGGCGAATCGAGGGATGGCTGGCGGAGGAGGGGGAGCGGGGGCGACCGGCGGCGCTGCTGGCCGAGGATCTGGACGGCGAGCCGGTTGGTCTGGTGGTGCTGGCGGAGGAGGACGCGGCGGCGCGGTCGGTCGCGTTGTCGTTGCTGGTCGGCGATCCGGCGCGGTGGGGGCAAGGGTACGGGGCGGACCTCCTGCGGACCGCGCTCGGCGCCTGCTTCGACGCCTGGGGGTTCCACCGCGTCTGGCTGCGGGCCGAGGCGGGGAACGAGCGGGCGCACCGGCTCTACCGCTCGGCGGGGTTCGTCCACGAAGGAACGTTGCGGGCGGCGTCGTTCTTCGACGGCCGGTTCGGGGACGTGCTGGTCTTTGGGCTCTTGGAGGAGGAGTGGCGTGGACGGTTGTGATCGGGCGAACGCGACCCGGAACGCGGGCGCGATGCATCGCGCCCCTACTCCGAGCTCGGGCCGATAGCCGACTCCTCCGTCGCCCAGGACCCGGCCGAGCGGTTCGACGTCCTGCGCGCCGACGGCACGCCGACCGGGGAGACCAAGGCCCGCGCGCTGGTCCACCGCGACGGCGATTGGCACCGCGCGGTCCACGTTTGGGTGGCCGGGGTGGGCGAGGACGGCGCGCCGTTCCTGCTGTTCCAACGGCGCTCGCTGGCCAAGGACACCTGGCCCGGGCGGTTGGACGCGACGGTCGGCGGCCACTATCGGACCGGGGAAGGATTGGCCGAGGCGCTGCGGGAGACCGAGGAGGAGATCGGCGTCCCCGTGACGGAGGCGGGGCTGCGGCGCTTGGGGACGCGCATCGCGGTCACCGAGACCGCACCGGGCCTGCGCGACCGCGAGATCCAGGACGTCTTCCTGCTGCGCGACGACCGCCCCCTGGCGGCGTACCGGCCCCACCCGGCGGAGTTGGCGGCGCTGATCCGGGTGCCGCTGGAGCCGCTGCTGGCGCTGCTTTCCGGTGACGCGGAGTCCGTATACGGCATGGCCATCGCGCCCGGCGAACGCGCTCCGTACCCGGTGTCGATCGCGGGCAAGGACTTCATCCCCGGTCTGGACCGGTACCCGTACCGGGTCGCGATCGCCGCCGGGCTGGCGCTGCGCGGGGAGCGGCACGTCGCGGTCTGACGCCACCCGGCGCGGTACCGCGCGCGGCAAGCCCTCACCCCGGCCCTTCGGGCCACCCCTCTCCCTTGCGCGGGCGAGGGGACGGGATCCCCAAAAACGACCCGACGTCTTGCGATTGCCGTCCGTGGCATCCTCAAGGCGCGTGCTCGCGTGCCCTCTCCCATGGATCGGGAGAGGGGTGGCCGTGAGGCCGGGGTGAGGGTTTGTCCCCGCTACTGCGGGAAACTCCCCGGATCGTTCGGGTCCGTGCCGACGGAGACCTCGTCGCCGTCGGTGAACCCGTCGGCGTCGGTGTCGGGGTTGAGGGGGCCGGTGGCGGCGTTGAGTTCGTCCAGGTCGCCGAGGCCGTCGGCGTCCGTGTCGGGAGCGGTCGGGTCGGTGCCGGTGGCGATCTCGTCGGGGTCGGCGAGGCCGTCGCCGTCGGTATCGACCGAGAGACCGTCGGTGCCGAGTTCGGCTTCCTCGGCGTTGGTCAGGCCGTCCTGGTCGGGGTCGCCGGCGGGGTCTGGGGCGGGGGTATCCTCGGTCGCGGGCTCCCCCTCGGGGGTGCCGGCCGGGGCTTCCTCGTCGACGACCTCGCCGGGGTCGAGGACGCGGGCGCCGATGGTGGCGACGACGTAGACGGCGGTTTGGGCTTGCGTGTTGGAAACGGACACGCTGCCGTCGACCAGCGCGCCGCCGCGGGCCTGGAGGGTGCCGCCGGCCGAGGTCTCGACGGTGCCGGTGGTGACCAGGAGCAGCGATTGGGTGGTGCCGTCGGGTAGGGTGGCGGAGTCGCCTTGCTGGAGGGCGTTGCGGACCAGTTCTAAGTCGTAGACGCCGCTCGGCAGTTCGGCGATCTGGTCGCTGGTGAAGAAGACCTGGCCGAAGAGGTCGTCGTCCTCGGCCTCGGCGTCCGGCGGCACGAGTTCGATCACCCAGGCGCGGGAGGCGCCGTCGCCCTCGGCGGAGCGGGTGTAGGGGTCGAGGGCGGAGGCGAAGGCGGCTTCGCCGGCCTCGATCCTGGCCCGGCGCTGGGTGAGGTCGTTGCGGACCACGGTGACGCCGGAGCGCTGGAGGACCAGGGCGAACGGGCGCCCTTCCTCCGGCGCGGCTTCTTCGGCCGGGGCGGGGGTGATCTCGCGCACGCGCCAGACGCCGGCGCCCCCTTCGAGGAAGATCAGGCCCTGGGCAATGACCTGGGCATACGGCGAACCGAGGTCGGGCGCCGTTTCGGTGGCGACCGGGGACGCACCCGGCGGGGTGGCCTCACCGTTGGCGACGGGGGTCCCTTGCTGGCGCGCCACGGCCCCACCGCCGCCGGCGATCCCGCCCCCCACGAGCAGCAGCGCCAGCACCGCGGCGCCGGCGATCGAGCGACCCGGCCGCGGTTCCGACCGGCCTGCGTGGTCCCGCATCCGCACCCGCATCGCGGTCCCCTCCCCTTCGATTCGAACGGGTCTCGAACCCGGACTGCCGGCCGCACGCGCCGGCGGCGCCTGGCGCGCCGTGTGGCGGTCGCGTGTTCGGGTCAACCCTATCATCCCCGCCGGTGGTGTCAACGGGAAGGCGACAGGACGACGGGAGAGGACTGAGGACTGAGACGATGGGGTTGCCGGCTGCGCGGGACGAACGACCCCGAGCCGCCCCCGAGAGCCGGCCCACGGCCGGCAGAGAAACCACCGCGGGCTGTGCTATCCTCCCGTCTCAGTCCTCAATCCTCAATCCTCAGTCCTCAGTCCTCTCCCGTCCTACCGCCCACGCACGGAGGTCGCCCCGCGATGGTCGCCGCGCCGCCCCGTTCGGTTCCCGTCTCGCCGGTCAGCGCGGAGGAGGTGGCCGGGGTCCGACGCCCGGTCCACGAGGCGCACCTGTTGCCGCCGCGGGTGTTCCACGATCCCGACGTGCTGGCCTTCGAGCAGGCGGCCTGGTTCGGCCGGGAGTGGGTCTGCGTCGGGCGGGAGGAGGACGCGGCCGGGAGCGGCGCCTTCTTCCTGGTGACGGTGGCGGGCCAACCGTTGATCGTGGTCCGCGGCAACGACGGGGCGCCGCGGGCGTTCCACAACGTCTGCCGCCACCGCGGGGCGACGCTGGTCGAGGAGCCGTGCGGCCACCTGGTCCGCTTCCAATGCCCCTACCACGCCTGGATCTACGACCTCGAAGGGCGATTGCGCCCGCCGCGCTACACCGACGGCCTGACCGGCTTCGACCCGGCGGAGTGGGGGCTGGTGCCGGCGCGCGTGGCAACCTGGCAGGGGTTCGTGTTCGTCTCGTTGGACGACAACGCGCCGCCGTTGATGGATGCGCTGGGTGACCTAACGGACACCTTGGAGCGATACGATCTCACCGTACTACGGCGCGCTCGCCAGATCGATTACGACGTCAAGGCCAACTGGAAGGCGATCGTCGAGAACTACTCCGAGTGCTACCACTGCCCGGGCGTGCACCCGGAGCTGAACCAGATGACGCCCTACAACCTGGGCGCCTGGCTGCCCTCGACCGGGGCCTGGAACGGCAGCTACATGGAGGTGGTCGGGGACTACGAGACGCTGTCCTTGGACGGCGCCACCCACGGTCGGCCGGACCTGCCGGGCACCGAACCGGAGGATCACAAGCGGGTCTACTACTTCGTGGTCTGGCCGAACCTGCTTCTTAGCCTGCACCCGGACTACTTGATGACCCACCGGGTTTGGCCGGTCGAACCGGGACGGACCCGCGTCGTCTGCGAGTGGTTCTTTCCCCCGGCGGCGATCGCGGCGCCGGGGTTCGACCCGTCCGACGCGGTCGGATTTTGGGACCTGACCAACCGCCAGGACTGGCACGTCTGCGAGCTGCAGCAGGCGGGCAGCGCCGCCCGCGCCTACGGCGCCGGTCGCTACTCGACGATCGAGAGCGGGGTCCACGCCTTCGACCTGCTGGTGGCGGACCGCTACGCCGGGGACGGGGTGGTGTCCACGTTCGAGCGGGTGGCGAAGAAGCCGGGGTCGGCCAAGGCCGAGACCGCCAGTGCCAACGGAAACGGGCGGCGGGCGGGGATGGCGCGGGCGGTGGGAGAGCGGTAGAAGGAGTCTGGTCTTTCGACCACCAGCTCCTCCGATGACGCCGTCCCTCGTGCGCGTCGCCGCCTTCGACGGCGATCGCCTTGGCGCGGTCGAGGACGACGGGGGAGCGAGCTTGCTGTTGGACGAGTTGGCCGGGAGTCATTCGCCGCGTTCGAACCGCGGCAAGGTTCGGTGTACCGGCGCCCGACCCGGAATGCGGGGGTGCCCGCGCCGGCGAGAATCGGTGATAATGGGCCGATAGACGTTTCCGCCGGCGAGGGTTGATCCGTGCCCGGTGCGGTGACGTACTGGTAGGTGGACCACCGCCGGGGTTGGAGCCGATGCAGAACGGACCGACCACCGAGAACGTGCCCGCGACCGCGTCGTCGCCCGGGACCGCGTCCGCCCCCCTCAGCGACGAGGCGGTGCTGGCGGCGATCCAGCGGCGCGACGACGCGGCGCTGGCCGAGTTGTACGACCGCTACGGGCGGCCGGCGTTCGGTCTTGCCTACCGTTTGCTGGGCGAGCGCGGCGTGGCCGAGGACGTGGTTCAGGAGGCGTTCCTGGCGGTCTGGCGGCGCGCCGACAGTTTTCGGCCGGAGCGGGGCAGCGCCCGCGCCTGGCTGATGTCGGTGGTCCACAACCTGGCGATCGACCGGCGGCGCGGCCGTTTCAAACGGGAGCGGTCCGATGTCGGATTGGACGAGGTCGCCTTCCGGCTGGAGACCGGCGAGGACGACGTGTTCTCGGTCGTCTCCGAGGGGATCGCCGCCGAGGGGGTGCGGGCCGCCGTCGCGGCGCTGCCGCCGGATCAGCGGCGGGCGATCGTGCTCGCCTACTTCGGCGGCCTGACCCAGCAAGAGATCTCCGTCCGCACCGATACGCCGCTGGGCACGGTCAAGAGCCGGATGCGGCTCGGCCTGCGCCGGTTGCGCGGCCTGCTCGACGACGCCCTGCCCGCCGATCTAACGCCGCCGTTGCCCGATGCCGAACCGCCCGCGTCCCGTCCCGCCCTGCCGGCCCCGTCACCGACCGCTTAGCCAGCGGCCACCCAAGGTACCCCGGTGAAACGCGATCCGATCGGTCTTGACCACCCGAAGAACGATGCCGACGCCGGCCCCGGGGGGGGCGGCTGGGACGCGGCCGACGCCGCGGCCGCCGGCGGGTCCCCGCACGACGCGGTCGGCGCCTACCTGCTCGACGCCCTGGCGGAGGACGAGCGCCGCGCCTTTGCGGCCCACCTGGCCGGGTGCGCGGACTGCCAGCGGGAGGTCGCGGAGTTGGCGCCGGCGGTCGGCGCGCTGCCGCGCTTGTGGGCGATGGCGCTCGACGAGGACCTTCCGGCGGGCGCGGAGTTCGGCAATGACGGGGCGGACCTGGCGCCCTCGGCCGGGCTGCGCGATCGGATCCTGGCGATGGCCCGCGACGCGGGAACGGCGACGGCCGCGGAAGGCCCGGCGGCGTTCGGGCGCGGCGGGGACGCGGCGGCGGACGATGTCGCCCCGGTCTCCGGGTTCGACCCATCCCGCCTCGGCGACGACGACGCGGGGCGCCCGGTGGACGACCGCCCGGCGCGCCCGACCCGGCCGCGGGGTCGGATCCGGCCGGGCATCGCCCCGGCGGGGGCGGATCCGGTGGCCGGCGCGCCGCCGATCCCGTTCCGGCGGGCGGGCAGCGCCCGGGCGGGGTGGTTGGCGGCGGCGGCGCTGGCGGTGGTCGCCGCCGGGGCGGTGCTCTGGGCGCTGGGGTTGCAGAGCCGGCTCGACGACCGGCGCGACGAGATCGCGGACCTGCGAGCCGAAGTCCAGTCCGTCCGCGGGCGCGAAACGGCGAGCGTGTTCAACCTCGGCGCCACGCCGGACGGGGCGGCCGAGTCCACCGGGCGCTTGGTCTACGCGCCGTCGCAGGCGGCGGGGACGCTGATCGTGTCCGGGATGCCGGCAACCGATCCGGATCGGGTCTACCAGCTTTGGTACATCGGCGACGCCACCTCGCTCCCCGGTCCCACCTTCCGCGTCGGGCCGGATGGTCGGGCGGCGGTCGCGGTCCTGACCGATGCCGCGTTCGGTCAAATCGCGCTGACCGCCGAACCGGCGTCCGATCCGGAGCCGGACGCGCCAACGCTGCCGATCCTGATGGCGGGCGGGGCGGGGTAACGGAGACGGAGAGACGGGGAGACGGGGTAGGAGCGCCAATGGCGGGCGTCGGGGCGCTGCTTGCTGCGCCCGCCTCGGCTGCGCTCCCGTCG
>CADCWE010000255.1:9429-15660 GCA_902806325.1 uncultured Thermomicrobiales bacterium
TCGGCGCCAGCGGCAACAACGGCATCGGTCGTTCTCCACACACTCGTCTCGGTCCTCAGTGCGTCACCCCAAAGAAGGTGCCGAGTTCGGGCGACGTAGGGGCGCTGCTTGCTGCGCCCCCGTCGGCCGAAGGCCGACCGTCGTCGGTCGGCGCCCCCGTTGTGGCCCGCGGGCCACGGGCGCAGCAAGCAGCGCCCCGACGGATCTCCCGGCGGTGTCCCTGACGCGGTTCCCGTCGCGGTCCTCCCGAGAATCGGGTTTGGCCCGGCGCTACCGGCGTCCTAGACCCGTTTCGCTCGTGTCCGGACGACATCCGGGTCGCTCCTCCGGGTATCATGATTGCGACACGACGGGGACGAGAACGGCGCCGCATCCTGACGCCGCCGTCTCCCCGTCTCCCCGACTTCCCGACTCCGCCTCCGAGAACGCCCCGGTGAACGCGATGACCCGCCGCCGACGATCCCGCCCGAGGTTCCCGGCGTTGCCGCGGGCGCGGCGGGCGGTGGGCGCGGTCTGGTTCTGGCCGGCGGTGGCGGTGGCGGTGCTGTTCTTGGTCCGGTGGCCGTTGCTGGCGCTGCCGATGAACTCCGACGAGGGCGGCTACGCCTACGCCACCCAGCGGTGGTTGGACGGGGAAGGGCGCCTCTACCACGACCTCTGGATCAGCCGGCCGCAGGGGATTTTCGTCGCCTACGCCGCGATCCTGGAAACGCTGGGCGGGTCTGTGGTCGCGATCCGGTTCGGGGCGGCGGTCGCGGCGGCGGCGACGCTGGTCTTCGTTTGGCTGTTCGCCCGGTTGTGGGCCGGGGAGCGGGTGGCGGCGGTCGCGGCGGTGGTGTTCGCGATCGTCTCGGGGTCGCCGACGATCGAGGGGTACACGGCGAACGCCGAGGTCTTCATGGCCTTGCCGGTGGCGATCGGGGCGTGGCTGCTGCTGCGGATGATCGGGCGATCTCCGGCGGGGTCGCGGGGGTGGCACGGGCACCTGGCGGCGGTCGGGGCCTGCGCCGGGGCGGCGACGCTGCTGAAGCCGTCCGGGGTCGTGCTGCTGCCGATGGCGCTGGCGTTCGTCTGGTTGATCGCGCCGACGGGGATCCTGGCGGCGGCGAGGCGGGCGTGGGCGATCCCGGTCGGGTTCGGCCTGGCGCTGGTGCCGTCGGCGATCCACGGCGCGCTGGTGGGGTGGGACGCGTTCGTGTTCGCGTCGATCATCTACCGGCTGGAGTACCAGAGCACGACCACCGCCCCCTGGTTCCACCAGCTGGAGCAGTTCTTGGTGCTGCTGCTCCGGGGGTTGCCGGAGCTGGGGCTGCTGCTGGTGCTGCTGCGGCTGCGCTTCCGGGGCCGGTCGTGGGCGGCGGGGCGGTACCGGGGCCGGGCGCGGTCGACCATACGGCGGCAATGGGCCGGGGCGGCGCGGCTCGGCGTGGTGGCGCGGGCGGGCGCGCCGGGACTGACCATGGGGGGGCGGGTTGCCCCCCCGGGCCGGGCCGCGGCGGGTCGCCTGCTGCTGGGGTTATGGCTGCTGGCGGCGGTGGCCGGGATCGCCATGGGCGGCGACTGGTGGTACCACTACGCGATCCAACTGGCGGCGCCGTTCGCGCTCTGGGTGGCGGTGTTGCTGGTCGGGGTCTGGCCGGGGCTGCCGGGGTGGTCGCGGCCCCTGGTGGTGGTGGGAACGGCGGTCGCGCTGCTGGGGCCGTTCTGGCCGGTGGCCTACGCCGACGTGGACCGGGCCAGCAACGCCATCGTCGCCCAGCCGGGCTACCCGTCGCAGGACGAGGTGGCGGCCTACGTGCGGGCCAAGGCCCCCCGCGAGGCGGCGATCTTCGTCGCCTTCGACCACCCGGCGATCTACCACCTGGCGGACCGGCCGGCGGCCTACCGCTACCTCTACGACCAGGAGTTGCAGGCGATCCCCGGTTCCTACGCGGCCCTGATCGCGGTCGTCTCGGCGCCGGACCGGCCGTACTACGTGGTCGGGACCAAGGAGCGGGCGCCATACCCGGACAAGGGGCGGGCGTTCTGGGAGGCGGTCTCCGACCACTACGTGCTGGAGACGATGGTCCACGGGGTGCCGATCTACCGGCGGGCGGAGTTCCCGCCGCCGCCGCGGCTGCGGTGACGGCGGGCGGGCCGAGCGACGTTCCAGATTAGGCTGACGATGGCGGCGTGCTGGGCGTGGTCCATGGGGCGGGGGCGGTCCTTCCGATGCCGAACGGCGCGAATGTGGGCGGAGATTTTTACACATAGGCAGCGGTTGCCGTCGGGGGCGGGGGAGGTTCGTTTGGTCCGGTGCTAGAATCGTTCCCGGCCGCGGATCGAGCGGGTTGACGCGGAGGGGCGGGTGACGGACGACGGCGTGGGCGATGGGCAACCGAAGCCGCCGCTCGTGCCGCGTCTGATCGAAGCCAATCCGACGAAGTTCTCGGGGTACGTTCTCGACCCAGCGAAGGCGGCGGGCAAAGACGTGATCTTCGTCGGCCGGCTGGGCTACCGCGAGGGCGACCCAGAGGATGCCCGAACCCTAGTCGCGACCTATGTTGCGCAGGCACGAACGGCGCTCGCCGAAGGCGACTACGTTGCGGGCGGCGAGGACGTGCATGGCCGTCGGTATCTTGTGCCGATCGAACTTGGGGCGTATCGGCTCCGGTCGGCCTGGGTGTTGCGACCGAACGGCGTGTTCTCGTTGGTGACCCCATTCTCCGGATTCTGGCGGCGGTCGTCGCCGGGAGGTAAACCATCTCAATGAGCGATCTATATCTGGCCACCGTGCAGCTGATCGGAGACTGCTACCTTGCCGAGGGCGTCGGCGACGGATCGCTGGGCGTGGTTGTCGAGGTTTGGGACGATGACCACTTCGAGGTCGAGTTCTCCGCTCCGCCGATCGGGGAAACGATCGCGTTGCTGACCTTGACGCTAGCCGAGATCGAGCCGGTAGAGCAGCCCGCCGCGCTGCCCGGCGCCCGGGTTGGCGACTAATCCCCCGCTACACGGGCGCCGCGTCCTCGGGCGCGTACCCCAGCAACGCCTTGGCGTGTTCGATGTCCCAGAAGCGGCGGGGGTTGTTCGAGACGCCGTAGACGATGGCGTAATCGACGTGGTCGGCCTCCAGGCAGCGGGACACGAGTTGGGCGCAGTCGCGCTGGGAGAGCCAGACGGCGCGCATCCGCTGGCGGCGGGTCTCGGCGTCGGGCAGGTCCAGCAGGGCGGGGGAAGAGGCGAGGACGGCCGGGTCGGTCGGGTCGTCGCCGGCGCGGACGGCGCCGATGCGGAGGCAGAAGACGCGCAGGCCGTGGAAGTCGGCGTAGTAGCGGCCGAGGGCTTCGCCGTAGGCCTTGGAGACGCCGTAGAGGGAATCCGGGCGCACGGGCACGGTGTGGTCGTAAACGCGCGGATCGTCCAGCTCGTAGATGCTCGGCGCGCCGTCGAGTTCGTACATCCCGATCGCGTGGTTCGACGAGGCGAAGACGACGGCCCCGACGCCGGACCGGCGGGCGGCCTCGAACACGTTGTAGGTCCCGATCAGATTGTTGGGCAGGATGTCCTCCCACGGCGTCTCGACGGCCGGCGAGGCGGCGAGGTGGACGACGGCGTCCACCCCCGCGAAGGCGGGCAGGATGGCGTCCAGGTCGGCGACGTCGGCGACGTGGCTGGGGAAATCCTGGGGCGTCAGGGTGAGCGCGCGGAGGTCGTAGCGGTCGCCGAGGTGGCGGCGGATCGCGGTGCCGATGGTGCCGCCGGCGCCGGTGATCAGGACGCGCTGTTTCGGTTGGGGTTCGGTCATCGGGTCCTCCGTTGGGGATGGGCGGCGGTCGCGGCCGGGCCGTTGTAGGGGCGCATGGCATGCGCCCTGTTCCACGTCACGGACGTTGGTCGGTGCCGCGGTCGTCGGGGTTTGTGACCGGGCGCATGCCATGCGCCCCTACGCTATTCGCCGTCTCCCGTCGTCCACAACTCCCCGATCCGCGACCGCAAAACCCAGCGGCTGCTGGGGGTATTGGGGGGGATGCCGCGGACGCGGCCGGAGACGATCCAGGCGTCGGTCGTTTCGTAGAGGGGGACGGAGACGGCGAGGGCGCGGCGGCGGGCGTCGAGCTGGTGGTAGAGGGGGGCGCGGACGGCGGCGTCGAGGGTCGCGCGGCCGGCGACGAGGAGGCGGTCCAGCTCGTCGTCGCGGACATAATTGTAGTTGAGACCGGCCGGGGGGACGGCGGCCGAGTGCAGCTCGTGGGAGACGTCGGGGTCGTGCTCGGACGGGTGGGGGTATTCCTCCAGGGTCAGGGCGCGGGTGGCCGGGTCGTCGTCGGGGTCGACCCAGCGCTCGTAGAGGGCGTCGTAGGAGAGGACCTCGGCGACGGTCTGGATGCCGGCGGCGCGGAGCTGGCCGCGCAGGAGCCAGACGGCGGTGCGGTACTCGGCGAACCCCTCGTAGGTGAGGATGGAGAGCGAGAGCGGTTGGTCGCCGTTCTGGCGGTGGCCGCCGGCGACGGGGCGGGCCCAGCCGGCCTCGTCGAGCAAGGACCCGGCGCGGGCGGGGTCGAATGCGTCCGGCGGCAAGGCGGGGTCGTTGTAGCGGGCCAGGCTTGGGGTGGCGGCGTATTGGTGGTCGGACCGGGCGGCGGGGTCGCGGCCCATCCGCTGGACCAGGGCGTCTTTGTCGATCGCGAGGCGGATCGCCTCGCGGACGCGGAGGTCCTGAAGGATCGGGTGCTTGAAATTGAAGCCGAGGCCGACCGGGGCGTAGAACGGATAGCCGAGGACGCGGAAGCCGGAGCGGCCACCGAATCGGCGCTGGCCGTCGGGGAGGGCGAAGGCGACGTCGGTTTCGCCCGCGTCCAGGGCGTCGAGGGCGGCGGTCTGGTCGGGGTAGCGCCGCTCGACCAGCGCGTCGGCGGCGGGACCACCGCGGTAGTGATCGGGCACGGCCTCGTAGCGGACGGACTCCCCGGCCTTCCATTCCACCACGCGAAACGGGCCGCAGCCGACCGGGGCGGTGGCGAAGGGGTCGGTGGCGGTGTTGCGCCCGCCAGAAAGGTGGTGGCGGGGGACGATCGGGATCCCGGCCAGGGCCGCCAGGAACGGCGCGTGGGGCCGGGGCAGGGCCAGGGCGACGGTGCGCCGGTCCGGGGCGGACCAGGCGACGAACTGGCCGTCGACCTGGATCCGGGGGGTGAGGGGCGATTCGGTGGCCGGGTCGCGCAGGGCGTCGAAGGTGAACAGGACGTCGGCGGCGGTGACCGGCTGGCCGTCGTGCCAGAAGGCGCGGGGGTTTAAGGCGAAGGTCAGGGTCAGGCCGTCCGGGGCGTAGGCCCAGGAATCGGCGAGGTCGGGGATCGGCCGGCCGTGGTCGTCGAAGGTGAGCAGGCGGGAGAAGGCCCACCAGGGGGCGAACCCGTCGCCGCCGGTCAGGAGGGGGTTGCCGACGGTCAGTTCGGACCCGGCCTGGGCGACGCGGAGGGTGCCGCCGCGCCGGCCGGGGCCCCGGTTCTGGCCACGGATCGTCCGCGAGGGCAGAACGAGGGCGGCGCCCGCTCCGAGGGCGGCGCGGCGGAGCAGATCGCGGCGGGTGGGGCCGCGACCGCCGTCCTCCGGGGCGCCGTCGGAGGGGGGCAAGGCGCGACGGACCGCGCCCCTACGGGTGGGCATCGGGTTTCGTTCCGTGGTGGAGGGCGACGGTGCCGCCGCCGAGGAGGCGGTAGGAGACCCCGGCGAGACCGGCGTCGCGCATCAAGGCGGCCAGGTCCGGGGCGGGCGGGAAGGCGGCGACCGAGCGGGGAAGGTAGCGGTAGGCGGCGCGGTCGCCGCTGAGGAGGCCGCCGACGAGGGGGACGACGCGGGAGAAGTACCAACCAAAGGCGGCGCCGAGGACGGGGACGCGGTAGGGGGTCAGTTCGAGGCAGACCAGGCGCCCGCCGGGGGCGAGGACGCGGGCCATCTCGCGCAGGGCGGCGCCGTAGTCGGCCATGTTGCGGAGGCCGAAGGAGACGGTGCAGGCGTCAAAGGTCCCGTCCGGGAAGGGGAGGCGGAGGGCGTCGCCGACGGCCCAGCGGACGCCGTCGCCGTCGCCACCGTCGGCCGTGCCCTTGGCCGCGGCGGCGCGGATCATCGGCGCGGCGAAGTCGAGGCCGACCACGGACCGGACGCCGACGCGGCGCAGGTCGAGGGCGAGGTCGCCGGTGCCGGTGGCGACGTCGAGGGCGCTTGCGGCGCCGCCCGCCGTCGCCAGCG
>CADCWE010000256.1 GCA_902806325.1 uncultured Thermomicrobiales bacterium
AACCCGACCAAACTGTATTCAGCGAAGTTGCGCAAACTGTAGTTGGTGAACGCGATGTAGAGCGTGTAGAAAAACGGCACGATCGTGAACACGATGGCCGAGATCACGACCGGGGCCAGGTACCCGTAAGCCGCCTTGGTGTAGCGGCGTCCCCCCCCGCCGCCGCCCTTCGCCGGCGGAACGGCCGCTCCCGCGACCGGCGCTTCCGCGATCGTGACCGACATGGCCTCCCCCTGACCGGTGCCGCGCCAACCCGCTTCAATCAGGCGACGGGACCGGGAAGGGGCATTTCCCCTTCCCGGTCCAAGCGTTGTCGTTGGCCGCCCGTTAGTTCGCCGCGATCGCTTCCCGGATCTGGGCGACGGCGTCGTCGAGCAAGCCTTGGATTTGATCGTCGGGGGCGTTGGCGGCGACGATGGCGTCCATTGCCGCCCCCCACGGCGTCCAGACGCTGCCCATCGCCGCGATGTTCGGCATCGCGATGCCGAGCGTCGCCTGCTCCGCCCAAACCGCGGTGTTTGGGTTCGCTTGCACGGTCTCGCTCTGCTGGGCGCTGATCCGGGCGGGCGGCTTCGGCTCCGCCTGGAACAGTTGGACGGCGCTATTGGTGCCCGTGGCAAAGGCGATGAAGTCCAGCGCGGCCTCCTGGTTCTCGCCGTAGGCGCTGGCGACCATCGCCTGGACACCGACAAACGGGCGCATCGGCTCGCCGTTCGGCAGCGTCGGCAGCGTCGCCACGCCGAAGTTGATCCCGGCCGCGCGCAGGTTCAGTTCGCGCCACGGGCCGTTGATGGTCATCGCCAACTGGCCGGATTCCATGAGCCCTTCTTGGAAGCCGTGCATGTTGGCGCGGTCAATCGCCGCCTCCGGCATCGGCGGCTGGGCCTGGTGGTACATGTCCCGCAGGAACTTGGCCGCCTCAACGCCGCCGGCGTTGTTGATGCCGATGTCCTCCGTGTTAAAGACGCCGTTTTCGTAGGCGAAGATGTAGGAACCAAAGCCGTGGAAGAACCCGCCCTCGTGGTACTGCTCGAGCAACGGGAACCCGAAGCCGTACGTCTCCGCCTCGGCGTTGGTCAACTCGGACGCGGTCGCGACCAACTCGTCCCAGGTCGCCGGCGGCTCGGACACCATGTCCTTGTTGTAGATCAAGGCGACCGATTCGACGAAGACGGGGATCGCGTAGAGGGTGCCGTCGACCCGCGTCAGGTCAAAGCTGACCGGCAGGAAATCCTCCGGCGTCGGCACCGCGCCGTCCGGGATCGGCAGCGCGATCTGCTGGATCGCGAACTCGCCCAGCCAGTCGTGGGCGATCGGCCCGAAGACATCGGGACCCTCACCGCCGGGGGCGGCGATGGACATCCGGTTGCGGAAATCGGCATCCGGCACATTGACGAACTCGATCTCGGTTCCGATCGCGTCCCGGTAGGCCTGACCGATCGCTTCGAGTTGGGTGTAGACGTTTGGCTCGCCTGGATCGTCCGGATTGGCGCGAGTCCAGAAAACGAGCTTCTCAACCTGCGGACCCTTCGGCTCGTTGCCGCCGGGTGCCGCCACCGCGGCCGGGGTCCCTTGTGCCCGCGCCGGGAGCGGACCGCGGGCCAGCGTCGACAGCGCGGTCGCCGACAAGCCGAGACCGGCCGCCCGGCGCAAGAACGCGCGCCGGTCGCTCGACGCACGGATCAGCTGGTTGATCGCCCTTGCGGAATCGTCGCGCTTGGTCATCCGTGATCCTCCTCGACGAGGAACGCGGGCATCGCGGCCGTCGCTGGCCCGCGTTTCCACCTGGCCGTTATCCACGAACCGGTCTTCCGACCGCGTCCGACACAACCACGCGATAGCTACGGCAATATGTATGCCCTGGACGGGGAATCGTCGAATATGGGGACATGAATGCTACCAGCCCTTGGATCGTCACTCAGTCGATCTGTCGCAGCGGGGTAAAGCGCAGCAGGACCGGGACGTAGCAGAGCACCAACACCCCGTTGATCGCCAACGCCGTTTGGACCCCCCAGACGTTGGCCAGCAGCCCCGCTTCCAAGCCGCCGATCGGCGTCAACCCCCAGAACATCGAGTAGACCGCCAGCACCCGGCCTCGGTAGTCGTCGTCGAGCGTGGTCTGGAGGAGGGTGTCGTTGAGCGTGGCGTAGAGCGCGACGACCAACCCCATCGCCAGGATCAGCGGCAACGAGAGGTAGACGCTGCTCGAAAGCCCGAAGCCGAACAGCAGCACCCCGAAACAGCCGACCCCCAGGATCACCAACCGGCCGCGCCGCCGGACCCCGACCATCAGCGTCACCGCCGCCGCCCCGGTCAACGCGCCGACGCCGTTGAACGCCAGCAGGAGACCCAACCCTCGACCGCCGAGGCCGAGGACGTCTCGCGCCACCGCCGGCGCCATCGTGAAGTAGCTGATCCCGAACGCCAGCGGCACGATGTCGACCGAGAGCATCCCCCGCACCGCCGGGGTCCGCCAGATGTAGCGGTACCCTTCGAGCAGGTTCTGGAACGGGCTTTCCGCCGCGCTCGCGGTCGGGATCGCCCGATCGACGGCCAGCGTGGCGAGGACGATCACGAACGGCACGTAGAGCATCGCGTTCAAGAAGAAGCAGGCCGCGACCCCGACCGTCCCGATCAGGAATCCGGCGATCACCGGCCCGACGATCCGCGAGGCGTTGAACGCGGCCGTGTTCAAGGCGACCGCGCTCTGGAGCGCCGAGCGCGGCACGAGAGACGGCACCAGAGACAGCCGGGCCGGCCAGTCGAACCCGGACGCGGTGCCGTTGATCACCGCGATGACGAGGATGTGCCAAACCTCGACCAGCCCGGTGGCAACCAGGACCGCCAAGGTCAGCATCGCCAGCGCCGTCACCACCTGGACGACCAGCAGGACCCGCCGCCGGTCGACCCGATCCAGCACCGCGCCGGCGATCGGCGAGGCGATCAGCACCGGCGCCGCCTGGCAAAACGACGTCAACCCGAGCAGGAATTCGTCATCGGTCAGGTCGTAGACCAACCAACTCTGGGCCGTGATCCGGATCCAGACCCCGACCAACGACAAGACGATGGTCGACCAAAACAAGACGAACGGCCGCGACGAGAACGCTTCGAGCGGACGATGCGAGGGCGGCCCCCCACCCGCCGTTTCGTCGACCGCGTCGTCGGCGACCACCGCCATCCCGTGCTATCTCCTTGCCGCCCGAGCGGCGCGACCCGACGTCCCGAACGGTGGGAGTGTAGGGGTATTGGGGCGGGATGGACGCGAAACGGGATGGTGGGCGCTGGTCGTCGCCTGATGGTGTTGAAGGCGAGCGTGATGCATCACGCCTAATTCCCCGAGCCACCCTATTTCGTTCGGCATCCCTTCGTCCCCTCACCCGGCGCCCAAACCCGACCCTCGGGCGATTCCCCTCATCCGTCGCCCCAATACGATAGACTGGACGGAGCAGCGAAACCCTCGCGATTCGTTGGAACCGACCGCCCGCCCGCGTGCCCGATAGGCACGGATCAAACGGCCCCAAGGGTTGCCTCGTGTCAAGCACCGTGCTAGCATCAGTACGTACAGGGGAGAGTCCGACGACGGTCGTGGACACCCCAACTACGTCGGTGCCTTTGCCGGGAGACGGGATGCACGCCAACGGCCTGCGCGAGATGGTCGCGACCACCCCGGCACGTCGGCTCGCGGGCGGAGCCGTGCGGCGATCCAATATCCGTGCATCCCTGGAGTCGGGTCGAACCACCGGTCGCAGCCGGACGGATCGCGATGGCCGTGGCGGCCCCCCCCGGCGCCAGTCGCGCCCGCTGACGCTGCCGGTCGACCTCGGGATTCTGAAGCCCCGGCTGCCGATGCTGCTCGGCGGCACGGCCGGTCTGGTCTTGGCCGTGGTCGTCCTTGGGCTGGCGGCGCGCGCGGCCACCGGCGGCGAGGTCTATCCTAACGTCCGCGTCTACGATGTCGCCCTCGGCGGGCTGGAAGAGGACGATGCGACCCGGAGTCTGACCGAGCGGACCGGTCTCCTCGCTGCCCAACCGGCAACCCTGGTTTTCGAGGGCCGCACCTGGACCGCGACCCCGGCCGACCTCGGGGTTGGTTACGACGTGGACGGTTCGGTGGCGGCGGCGATGGCGGTTGGTCGCGAGGGCGGGCCAATCGGGGGGGTGCTCCGCGGCGTCGGCCTCGGCGGCGGTGAGGTTACGGTCCCGCTTGGCGTCACCTTCGATCACGGCCGCTTCGACGCCTTCCTCGATACGGTCGAGTCCGAGATCGCGGTCGCTCCGGTCGACGCCAACGTCGCCGTGTCCGGCACCGAGGTCACGCTGATCCCCGCCCAGGACGGCCGCGGGATCGAGCGCGAGCGATTGCGCGGCGAACTGCTGCGCCAGGTCGGCGCGCTGCTCCCGGTGTCCTTGGCCTTGGAAATCGTGGTTCGGACGCCCGCAATCTCCAACGAGGCCGCCGCCGCCGCCACGGCCCAGGTCCGGCAGGCGCTGGTTGCGCCGCTGGTCTTGACCCACGGCGACGAATCCTGGGAGCTTCCCGTCGCCGAGTTCGGTCCCCTGCTCCGCTTGGTCCCGACCACGGTCGGCGGTCCTGGTGTCGGAATCGCGTTGGAGGAGGGTGGCCTTCGGAATCGCCTCGCGGCGCTCGTCGCCGCGATCGACGCCGAACCCGCTGACGCCGCGATCAGCGACGACGGGTTCCACCGACGTCTCACCCCCGCCGTGACCGGACGCCGGGTCCGGATCGACGAGCTCGCCAGCGCCGTTCAGACCGCGGTGGCAACCGGACAGCGCGCGGTCGTCGTCCCGCTCGACGAGACCCATCCCGGCGTGACCACCGCCGCCGTACTGGACGGCTACGGCGTCACCGATCTCCTGGCCACCGGGACGTCCGACTTCGCCGGGTCCGACGAAAAGCGGGTCAACAACGTCTTGGTCGCCACCGAGTTGATGGACGGCGTTCTGGTTCCGCCAAAGGGCGAGTTCTCCTACAACCATGCCATCGGCTCGATCGTCGCGGTCCCGGCCTTCGTCCCCGCCGGGTCCAGCGAAGGCGGAATCCCGGGCACCTCCGTCGGCGGAGGCGTCTGCCAGATCTCGACCAGCGTCTTCCGGGCCGCCCTCAACGCCGGGATGCCGATCTTGGAATGGTGGCCGCACGCGTTCCGGATGAGCTACTACGAGCAGGGCGGGTGGGACGCCGGGTTCGACGCCTCGATCGCCCAGCCGGACGTCGATCCGCTCAACGGCAGCGATTTCCGGTTCGCGAACCCGACCGACGATTGGATCCTGGTCCGGGCCGCGATCCGCGACCAAACGATCAGCGTGGTCGAACTGTTCGGCACGCCGACCGGGTTCGACGTCACGATCGAAGACATCCGCTACGCCAACGAGCAACCGGCCGGCGGCTGGACCGAAGAGATCGATCCAACCCTGCCGCCCGGCAGCGCGATCCTCACCCAACCGGCGCGCAGCGGGATCACCGTCTCGTTCGTCCGCCGCGTCACCGACGCCAACGGCGTCGAAGTCTCGACCGACACCTTTGTTTCCGAGTACCGGCCGCAGGGCGAGGTCTACCGCGTCAGCCCGGACATGGCCGGCGGGGCCTTTTTCTCCTGAGCGACCAGCCGCCAACGGCCCCAGTCCTGCCACGGCCCGCACCGGTAGCCCGGTTTACCCCCCGGCAGGCGATCGTCGTGGTCCCGGCTGCCCTGGCGGCGCTGGACTCCGTCGCTGGACCGGGCGCCTTGATCCGAGATCGAGCCAAATTGTGCGACGCTATCCGGCTGAGCGAACTGCCCGATTCGGAGGCGCTGGCGGCGCTCGTCGCCGCGCAACCGGACCGCGTCCCGCGCCTTGCCGCCGTGATCGCCCGCCAATCGAAATGACGACGCCGAGCGCTCGGGAACCACGCGGGTAACCCGAATCGTCGTCTCGTCGGTGCCATTCTCGAACAATCCGGAGCCGACCGCTGCCACGGGATAACTTTCCCCGTATCCTGTCCACCTCCTGCCCCGACCCGGATGCGCGATGAGGTCACCGTTTACTTACCGCCACGGCCGGCTCGGCTTGGGGGAGGGATCGCCCGTGATGCTCGACGACCGCGGCCCGCGACGCCGGAGGAGGATCGGCTTCGCCGTGGCCCTCGTCCTCGCCTTAACGGGGGCGGTTGGCGCGAGCGGGCCGATTGAAGGCCGAGTCCAGTCGCTGCCAGTTCCGCCGGGGCAACCGGCAACGGGGCTCGGAGGTGTGGCCGCGCCCTACGATGGCGTCCGGGCCGACCACTACGGTCGCCGTCCAACCGGCTACCACCTCTTTCGGCCGGTGGACGGGACGAACGAGGTCGAGATTGGTGCCGCGCCACTGCCGGTCGTTATCGTGCTCCACGGCTTCAACGCCGTTGATCCCGCGCCGTACCGCGCCTGGATCGAACACATCGTCAAACGCGGCCACGTCGTGATCTACCCCGAGTATCAGACCCTCCGCGTCACGCCCAGCCCCGAGACGTATCTGCCTGATGCGTTGACCGGTATTCGCGGCGCGATCTCGCGCCTGCGGGCAGACGCCACGCTCCGGGTCGCGCTCGATCGCGTGGCCGTGGTCGGTCACTCGCTTGGTGGCGTGCTCGCCGCCAACTACGCCGCCGTCGCCACGGACGAGAACCTACCGCCGGCCGCGGCGCTGATGCCGGTCGAGCCCGGCGGCTGCGCGGGGTGCGGCGCCATCGGCGACCGCCTCGGCGCCCCGTTCGCCGAGCTGGCGCGCATTCCCGCCGAAACGCTGGCCCTGGTGCTGGTCGGCGACGCCGACACCGCCGTCGGCGAGTTCGGCGCGATCCGGATCTGGGAGCAGACCCCCCAAATCCCCACCGATCGGCGCGACTACGTGACCCTGGTCAGCGACGATCGTGGTCGCCCCGCCCTTCGCGCCGATCACTTCCAGCCCCAGACATCCGGCTTCGGCAGCGTCACCGACGCCCTGGACTGGTACGGTACCTGGAAGCTCTTCGACGCCCTGGCCGATTGCGCCTTCGCCGCCCGGCACTGCGAAATCGCCCTCGGCAACACCGCCGCCCAGCGGTTTATGGGTTTCTGGAGCGACGGTGTGCCGGTCGCCCCGCTACGCGTCACGGACAACCCGGGTTGACGAGCCGGGGGACGGGAAGTCGGGAC
The DNA here is from genome assembly GCA_902806325.1 of uncultured Thermomicrobiales bacterium. Classification (GTDB taxonomy): domain Bacteria; phylum Chloroflexota; class Chloroflexia; order Thermomicrobiales; family UBA6265; genus CADCWE01. The sequence continues at coordinate 7,173 of CADCWE010000256.1, forward strand.
GGTGAGCGCGGTCAGGCGAAACCGAAACTTGGCGGGAGGAAGCCGAACGAAGGGGCGGATCCACCCGTCTTGCCGACCACCACAGCACCAATAGCACTGCCATGGCGCCTTGCAGATTTCCCGGGCGGTGCTTGACGCGACGATTACCCCCCCTGTAAAGTGACCGGACTTATGGCATTCCCAGCTCGCCTTCGCGACGACACCCTGCCGCCGCGCGCGATCGTTGCGCCCGCCGATCCGCCACCGGATTGGCAACGAGACGACGACGCCGGTCGCCGAGCCTACGGACGGCTCGTGCTGATCGTGATGCTGGCTTACCTCGGGGTCGCGGCCGGGCTGTATGTGTGGCGCGGCGCCAGCTTTACCCCCGATCGCTGGTTCGTCTTGTTGTTCGTCGGCGCCCTCCTCCTCGGCCAATGGAAGGCGTTCCTGCGGGACTGGATCCCGTTCGTCCTCCTCATCTTTGGGTACGAGATCCTGCGCGGCGTTGCCGACAACATCGTCGACGCCAGCGATGTCCGTACCGCCGCCCCCGTGCGCGACCGCTACCCGGACGTCGCCCTGGAAGAGTTGATCGCCGCCGACAAGGCCCTCTTCGGCGGCGAGGTGCCAGCGCTGTGGCTCCAGGACAAGCTATTCGTCCTCGGCCAGGTCCGCTGGTACGACACTCTAGCCGTCCTCCTCTACGCGCTCCACTTCGTCTTCCCGCTGCTCTTCGCCTTCGTGCTCTGGATCCGGTGGAAGGAGCGGTTCCGGCGATTCTCGCTCGCCTTTTTGCTCATGACCTACGCCGCGTTTGCCTTCTTCCTTCTCTATCCCGCCGCCCCGCCCTGGCTCGCCCACCGGTGGGGATTGCTCGACGGGCTCCAATATCCCTCCGACCAGGCGATCCAGACGGTGCTGCCCGAGCGCTACGACAACCTCGACACCTTCAAGATCTGGGACGAGAAAAGCCCCAATCCTGTTGCCGCGATGCCGTCGCTGCACGCCGCCTTCCCGTGGCTGGTGTTGCTCTTTGCGGTCAAGTATTTCGGCCGCAAGGGTTTAGTCGTCGTCGTCTACAACGTTGCATTGTGGTTCAGCGTCGTCTACCTTGGACAGCATTGGGTGGTCGATATCCTGGCTGGGATGGCCTGGGCCACCGTCTGCTTCGTCCTCGTCCACCTGCCGTGGCGCCGCTGGTGGACCGTGCGCCGTGCCGCACCCGCGGCGCTGGACCCCCTGGATCCGGCCGATGCGCCCGCCTGAACTCGCGTCACCGCCGCGCCGGGTCGCCGTTCCGCCGGGGTTCTCCCTCAACCAGAGCTGCGGTCCGGTCGCCTGGGGCGGTGGCCGGTGGCCGAACGTGGACTGGATCGGCGGCGAGCTGTGGTGGGTCGGCCGCGAAGACGGCCACGCCGTGTGGCGCCGCGTCCGCCTGGCGAGATCGGGCGCCCTGGATGTCGCCGGAACTGCCGCGCCGGAACTGGACGCTGCTTGGCTCGCCGCCCACTTCGGTCCGGACCGTCCCTGCCCCCTGTTCGCTGACGCGGTGGTCACGGCGCTGCGGGTGACCTACCCGGGTCTGCGCGCCTTTTGCCACGGCTCCGTGTTCGACGGCCTGATCACGTCCATCGTCGGCCAAAGCATCTCGGTCGCCTCGGCCGCGGTGACCCAGCGCCGCCTCTGCGCCCTCTTTGCGACCCCGCTCGGTCTCGCCGGGCGGTCTTTTTGGCCGTTCCCGACCGCGGACCAACTCGCCGCCGCCGAGCCCGCCCTCGTCCGCCGGTGCGGCGTCACCGGGCGCCGCGCCGAGGCGATCGTTGCCGCCGCCCGCGCCCATCTCGCGGACCCGTTGCCCGCCGCCGCGGCTGCCCGGCTGGACCCGGTCGCCACCCGGACCGCCCTCCGCGCCCTGCCGCTGGTTGGCCCCTGGACGGCGGAGTCGAGCCTGCTCTGGGGCGCCGCCGTGCCCGACGCCCATCCGAGCGGGGATGTCGCCCTCCTCCGCGCCGCCCGCCGGGCCTACGCTCGGCCCGACCTCACCCTGAAGTCGCTCGATATCCTGGCTGAAGGATGGCGACCGAATCGCGCCTGGGCCGCGCGCCTGCTCTGGACCGATCTCTTGGGTCCCGCGACGGAGTCCTGAGACTTCACCGGCGCCATGGCCGTCGTTGTGAGCGGGACGACGGGCCCTCTATACTCCGAGCGGCGCGGTGGCGTCGCGGTCGCCGGATTGCGGTGAGGCACCGGCCGTTCGACCGATTCGACGCCGTTCACGTTCGCGCTCGTGGCGATCAGCCGAGGACTTTGCATGCTTCCCGTCGACCTCAAGGATTTTATCGAGACCATCGGCTACGTCGGTCTCTTCCTGGTCATCTTCGCCGAAACCGGGTTGCTGGTCGGGTTCTTCCTCCCCGGCGACAGCCTGCTCTTTACGGCCGGGTTTCTGGCCTCGACCGACGTCGGGATCAGCATCTGGTGGCTGGTGCCGATCTGCTTCGTCGCCGCGGTCACCGGCGACGCGGTCGGCTACGCCTTCGGGCACCGCGTCGGGCGCAACCTGTTCCGGCGGCCGGAAAGCCGGATCTTCAAACCCGAACACCTTCAACGGGCCGAGGCGTTCTTCCTCCAATACGGCGGCAAGGCGGTGGTGCTGGCGCGGTTCATCCCGGTGGTCCGGACGTTTGTCCCGGTGATCGCCGGAGTCGGCGCGATGCCCTACTCCAAGTTCGCCGCCTACAACGTGATCGGCGCCGTCCTCTGGGCGATCGGCCTGCCGCTCGCCGGGTACTACATCGGCGAGGCGATCCCCAGCGTGGACCGCTACCTGCTGCCGATCATCGGCCTGATCATCCTGCTCTCGATCGCCCCGACCGCCCTCCACATCTGGAAGGAAAACGGCGACGAGATCACCGCCGAGATTCGGCGCCGGATCGCGAGCCGGAAGTCGGAAGTCGGAACCCGGAAGTAACGGAGTCGGGGAGACGGGAAGTGGAGACGCTTGGCGTGCGCTCCGACTTCCCGCCTTCCCGCTTCCTCGATTAGATGGCGACCGTCGGCAACCCCGCCAACGCCGCGTCAATCTCGTCCTGCGGGTGTTCGTAGTCTTCCAGGTTGCCGGAGAGGTAACGGTCGTAGGCGGCGAGGTCGAAGTGCCCGTGGCCGCACAGGCCAAACAGGATGGTTTTGTCGTCGCCGGCTTCCTTCGCCCGCAGCGCCTCATCGATCGCGACCCGAATCGCGTGGGACGGTTCCGGCGCGGGCAGGATGCCCTCGTGGCGGGCGAACAGCACCGCCGCCTCGAAGGCGGGCCGCTGCTTGACGGCGACGGCTTCGATCAGACCTTGATCGTAGAGCAGGCTGACCAGCGGCGCCGACCCATGGTAGCGCAGTCCGCCGGCGTGGATCCCGGCCGGGACGAAGGTGTGCCCAAGGGTGTGCATCTTGACCAGCGGCGTTAACCGCCCGGTGTCGCCGAAGTCGTAGGCGTAGGTGCCACGGGTCAGGCTCGGGCAGGCCGCCGGTTCGACCGCGACCACCCGCACCGGCTCGCCCCGTCCACCCAGGTGGTCTCCGATGAAGGGAAAGGTCAGGCCGCCGAAGTTGGAGCCGCCGCCGACGCAGCCGACGATCACGTCCGGCCAGGCCTCGGCCAGCGCCATCTGCTCCCGCGCCTCCTGCCCGATCACCGTCTGGTGAAGCAGGACGTGATTGAGCACGGATCCGAGGGCATACTTCGTGTCGTCGCGGGTCGCCGCGTCCTCGACCGCCTCCGAGATCGCGATCCCGAGCGAGCCGGTCGAATCCGGCGTCTGGGCCAGGATCTCCCGCCCAGCGTGGGTGTCCGGGCTGGGGCTGGGGACGCAGGTCGCGCCCCAGGTTTCCATTAAGGCCCGGCGGTAGGGCTTCTGCTCGAACGACACCCGGACCATGTAGACCTTGAGCTCGATGCCGAACAGCCCGCAGGCCATCGCCAGGGCGCTGCCCCATTGCCCGGCCCCCGTCTCGGTCGTGATCCGCTCCACACCTTCTTCGCGGTTGTAGTACGCCTGCGGCACCGCCGTGTTCGGCTTGTGGCTGCCCGCCGGGGACGTCCCCTCGTACTTGTAGAAGATGCGCACGCCCGGCGGCAGCTCCAGCGCCCGCTCCAACCGCCGTGCCCGGTAGAGCGGCGTCGGTCGCCAAAGCCGGTAGACGTCGCGCACGGCATCCGGGATCCGCACGAAGCGGTCGGTCGTCACTTCTTGGCCGATGATCGCCAACGGAAACAGCGGCGCCAGATCGCCCGGCCCGATCGGCGCGTGCGTCCCCGGGTGCAGCACCGCCGTCGGCGGCACCGGCAGATCGGCGGCGATGTTGTACCAAGAATCCGGGATCCGGTCCTCCGGCAGCAGGTATTTGGTCGTCTCCGCTCGTTCGGCCACGCATCTCCTCCTCGATGGGCGTCGTTCTGCCGCCCACCACGACGCCACGGCCCGCGCCGTGCGAACCGGGAACGCATTCTACGGTCGCGGCCGGCTCGCCGGAACGCGTCCCGTCGAATGGATTGGGTTGTCATAACCTCATTCGATGGTCGGCCACGATCCGGAAGGGCAGGGGAGGGGAACGTGACCAAGCCGTTGGACATCCAGACGGCGATGGACGCGATTCGGGACGCCGTCCGCGGGTACCCGAAGGCCGCCATGTTCGAGCTGGCCGAGCGCGGCTACGGGACCCCGTTTCAGCAACTGGTCGCCTGCATCATCTCCATCCGCACCCGCGACGAGGAGAGCCTGCCGCTCAGCATCCGCCTGTTCGAAGCGGCGCCGACCCCCGAAGCCGTCAGCGCGCTCGACCCGGTCACGATCGACGCCCTGATCCGCCCCTGCACCTTCCACGAGCGCAAGTCCGCCCAGATCCACGCCATCGCCTGTCAAATTCTCGACGTGCACGGCGGGGATCTGCCCTGCGACTTCGACGTCCTGACCGGCTTCTCCGGCGTCGGCCCCAAGTGCGCCAACCTCGCCCTCGGCATCGCCTGCGGCCAGCCGCGGATCAGCGTCGATGTCCACGTCCACCGGGTCACCAACCGCTGGGGCTACGTCGCCACCCGCACCCCGGAGCAGACGCTGGCCGCCCTCGAAACCGTCCTCCCCGCCGCGTACCGGGTCGAGATCAACCGCCTCCTGGTGCCGTTTGGCAAGCACGTGTGCACCGGTGAGCGTCCCCGGTGCTCCAGGTGCCCGGTGCTCAGTATGTGCGCTCAGGTCGGCGTCACCACACACCGCTGACCTCGGTCCCCCGCGATGCCGCTCCCTCATGCCCCTGCCAGCCCGCAGTCTCTTCTTATTAGCTCCCGACGCCTTCGCCCCGGCCCCCACTAGCCGCAGCATACCGGTCGACGCTCCGCCCTGGCAGCGGACGCGAGGGGCGCAACGCGGACGCCCGGCAGCGACCGGATGTGTGGGCAGTGGGCCGCTCCAGCATCTGCACCACGTGCCGCCCCCTGGCTCCAGCATCTGCGGCCCAGAGGCAAAAAAATGGGTACTCCGCCCGCGTCCACTCGGGTACAAGTACCGTAGGACCCACCAACCAAAACCCCTACCCTAGAACCAACGCCGGGCGTAATACCGGGCGCGTGCACTTGACCGGGTTCGGTCGGGATGCGCTTCGGCACGTACGCCACACTCCGGCGCATCGGAGGGGACCGACCATGGACCAACGACGCTTGGACTCTCTAACACGCTCGCTCGCTGCGCCCAAGACCCGGCGCGGTTTCTTCGGCGGCCTTGCTGCCCTGGTGGTCGCCGCCCGGGCCGCCTCGGCCCAATCCGACTGTCCGCCCGGCCAGACCCACACCCGCAGGGGCGAGTGCAGGTGCCCCGGCCGGACCGACGCGTGCCCCGACGGCTGCTTCAACCTGAATCGCGACCCCGGCAACTGCGGTACCTGCGGGCACGTCTGCCCCACGGGCGCGACTTGCCGCAACGGCGAATGCCGCTGCCAACGCGGGCAGACCCTAGACCCGGTCGTCGGCTGTGTCGACCCCGCCACCAGCAGGACCACGCCGACCACCACCACCCTCGAACCGACCGCGACCTCCACCGCCGAACCGACCGCGACCTCCACCCTCGAACCGACCGCGACCTCCACCGCCGAACCGACCACAGCCCCGGCCACCAGATTCTCGGTGACCGGGGCGTTGCAGGATGGGGACCCGTTCGTCCCCTCGAACACCTGCGGCAACATTCCCTATCGCTACGACCTCATCACCATCACTCATAGCGGTGGCGTGATGTCGCTGGCGGTGAGGGGTGCCTCCAGCGGCGGTGGGACTCTCGTCGACCCGTACCTCAAGCTCTTCCCGGGCGCGGGAATGCCCCCCGGGAATCCGTGCATCGACTATCTCGTCTACGACGACCAGGGCGGCTGCGGCAACGATGCCTACCTCGAAACCACCCAGCCAGCGGGCACCTACACCGTCATGGTGACCAGTTACGACGCACTTGCACCCGGCAGCTACACCTTCGAGCAGAACTTCTTTACCGGCAAGGAAGTCTGCCCGTAGGTCCCGGCGCGGGGAGGGGGAGGCGGCGACCTGCCCGTGGTCGGCATGGTGCCGCCTCCCCTCTCGGCTCGGAGGCAGGAGGCGCCAGCGCCCGCGGCGGGAGCCAGGATGCATCGGGCGGTGCGGCAACCTGTCGGCGCGACTCCAGCCAGCGATCGCGACTGAGCGGGTCGGGGAGCGCTCCCCGACCCGCCTTCGTCGGGCCTTCATCTACCCCTGAGTCTGGAGATCAGCCCAACTCTCAGAACCGACGCCACCTCCAACCTTCCCGCCCAAGTGAATGGCAGGAACATCAGGGGGAGAGAGTGTCGTCAGGCGCATCACCCGTCCGGGCTTCCCACCGGGGTCGGCAGACCCGAACAGTTCTCCGCGGAGACCGGGGACGGCCCGTCTGGGGAGTTTGAGCCGAGCACCGGCTGCCTCTAGTGGTGTGTCATGCCTCAAACGCCGGGTAGAGCCGGCGAAGTTTGATCCGCGCGTCGGCGGTGGTGAACCGCCAGTCGATCCGCTTGGTCCCCTCGTTGCGTCGCCGTGCCCACGCCAGGACCTCCCGTTCCATCGCGGTGCGGTCGGCCAGCCGCCGGCGCAGACACTGCCGCTGGAGCGCGCTCAGTTCGAGTTCGGCCATATTCAGCCAGGAGCCGTGCTTGGGCGTGTGGTGGATCTCCAGCTTGTCCGCCAAGCGTTTGGCCTCCTCCGGGGGAAAGGCCGCGTAGAGCGAGGCGGGTGAGTGGGTGTTGAGCTGGTCCAGGACCAGCACGATCCGCTCTGCCTCTGGGTAGTGGACATCGACCAGCTCCTGGATGCAGGCGGCGAAGTCGAGGCGGGTCCGCTGGTCGCTGACTAGCACCGTCCGCCAGCCCCGTAGAGGCTCGGTCGCCAGGAAGAGGTTGGCGACCCCGCCGCGGACGTACTCGGGGTCGTGGCGCGCCGGGTGACCGGGGATGACGGGCAGCGGTGGCCGGACCTCCCCCAGCAGTTGGCGGCTCGTCTCGTCTAAGCAGACCACCGGACGCTGCGGATCGAAGGGGCGCCGATAGACCTCCAGCACGTCCTCCATCCGCCAGACAAAGTCGGGATCGGCGGTCGGGGCTAAACACCACTGCTCCACGAGCCAGGGCTTGACTTCGTTTTTTTGAGCGTTTGGCGCACGGTTTCATGCGAAATCGTCGTCACGACTTCCAAGCGGACCAGTTCGTCGGCCAGCAACCGCAGACTCCAGTGGTCAGCCCCCGCCGGCGTCTCCGAACAGGCGATGGCGATGAGTCGCGCCTCCTGCTCCCCGCCCAACGCGCGCTCGTAGACGCGGTCGGGGCGCTTGCGCTCCAGGGTCGCCCGCAATCCCTGGGTGCTCAACTGGCGCCGTACCCGCAACACGGTGCTGGGATTGACATCGAGGGCACCGGCGATGGCCGCGTCTGACCAGCCGGGTCCCCCGTCCGCGTGGTCGGCTTTGAGGAGGATGCGAGCACGCGTCAGCGTCCGCGCCGGGGCCGTGCCGGACCCCACCAATCCGCGCAGTTCGGCGCGCTGCGCCTCCGTCAAGACGACGCGGTAGGGATAGGCCATGGCGGGGACTCCTGCCGCTGGGCGATCGGTCGATCCGGTGCCCGCTGCACGTCCCCTGCCACCGGCATTTCAGCGTTGACGCGCCACTAGGGGGACTCAATCAACCACCGCCCGAACCACCCCACGATCTCGCGCATCAGATGGATCTGGTGCTCCC
>CADCWE010000257.1 GCA_902806325.1 uncultured Thermomicrobiales bacterium
GCTCCTCGGTCATCTGCCAGATGTGATCGCCGAAGGAGCAGAAGTACTCGACCACCAGCGAGGTGTATTCCGGCCCCGGCACCATCGCCGCGCTCCAGTTCTTCGGCTCGTGGAAGCGGCCGAAGAGGATGTTGCGGTCGTGGACGTAGAGCCACGTGTCGGGCGTTACCCGCGGCTTCTTCAGCATCAGGTTGACCGTGATCACGTTGCGAAAGGTCAGCTTGTCGGCCGCCGCCAGCACCTCGGGGGGCGCCGGAGGGTCGACGATTTTGGCCAGCATCGTCAACGGGATCGAGGAGATGAAGTTTTCGGCCTCCATCCGCTCCGCGCCGTTCTCGGTCTGAACCGTGACCGCGGTGACCCGGTTGCCGTCTCGGTGGACCTTCTCGACCCCGGCACCGAGGCGGATCTGGTTACCATCGCCGATGATGCGGTCCGCCATCCGCTCCGAGAAGCGACCGAAGCCGTCGCGCGGGTACATAAACTCGTCGATCAGGGAGACGACTTTGCCCTTGGAGGGGATGACCGCGTCCTTGACCGCGGTCATCAAGGACATGCCCTTGGTCCGCTGGGAGACCCAGTCGCCGCTCATCTGGTCGCAGGGCAGTCCCCAGACCTTCTCCGAGTAGCGCTGGAAGAACAGCTTGTAGAGCGTCGGTCCGTACTGGTCGACGTAGGCGTCCTCCATCGAGACGATCTCGACCGGCTTGACCTTGTGCTGGGCGCGGATGCGGGCGTAATCGGCCATCGCTTTGGCGGAGGTGACCGGGCCGATCGCCTTCAGGGCGTTGGAGATCTTGAGCGGGTAGTCGACGTACTTGCCGTCGAAGTAGATCCGGCTGATCCGGTTGACCATCAGCAGCTCGTCGGCGATCACCTCGCGGAAGATGTCGTTCAGTTCGTCGTTCTTGGTGAACCAGCGGTGGCCGCCGATGTCGAACTTGAACTCGCCGAACTCGGTTTGGCGCTTGATCGTCCGCGCCAACCCGCCGACGAACGGCGCCTTCTCGACCACCACCACCGGCGCCCCGGCCTTGCTCAGCACGTAGGCGGAGCAGAGACCACCCGGCCCGGCGCCCATTACCAGCGTGGTTCCGGTGCCGGGCCCCCCGGACGCGGTCGAAGCGGGGAGGTTGCCGTTGGTGGCGGCGGACGGGGTGCGGTCGTGCATCGAAGTCTGGTGTCCTTCCCGCATGGACGCGCCGCCGCTGCGACGGGCGTGCTTGGATGACGGATGTGGGCCGCGCTCGGCTCGAACCCCGGTCAGGAAGCAAGCGCCGTGCCGTCGCCCGCTGGCCGACGCACGCACGACCTCCGCCGCCTCGGTCGGCCCGGCGAAGGGCTATATACCACATCAATCCCTTATCGGTCCTCAATCAATCGTGAAGCCGCACCGGTCGCCCGGCGGCGATCAGCGACAGAAGACCGGCGGTTAGCCACCCGACCGCAGCGGCGAATCCCGCGAGCAAGGCCCCGAGCACCAGGCGCAGCACGGTCGGTGCGACGTCCCCCGGCGGATCGTCCAAGATCGCGCCGACCACGGCCCGCCCCGACACCGCGGAATACGACTTCATGCTCCAGAGGGTGATGATGTCGTCGCGGTTGCGGGGGCCGGTTTGGACCAAGACGGAGTACCGCTTGCCGGCCGAATCGGGTATCGGCGGGAAGCGGACGGTCAGAAACGGGTCCTGAAGGGGGTCCTTGTTGTGGCGGATGTCGGCGCCCCGGACGCTGAGCGGGATGGTCCGGATCGCCGCCGCGCCGCGCCGGTCGGGGCGGATCGTGATCGCGAGGTCGTAGTCCGACGCGACGATGTAGGCCCGCAGGTCGAGATCGAGGCGGTTGAAATCGTCGTAATTCGGCCGCACCCGGCCGCTCATCACCGCGATCCCGCGCTCGTCATCCAGCGTCAGGCGGAAGCCGAACGGCGCGCTGTGGCGGACCTCGACCGGCACCAGCAGCACCGCCGCCACCAGGGCCACGGCCACCGCCGCGCCGATCGTCGCCGCCCATCGCCGCCGCATCACGGCGCCACGCTCCCGCCCGGGCCGTAGTAGAACGGGATCAGGTAGCGCAGCGCCGTCAGCACGTTCAAGGCGACCAGCGCCGCCAGCAGCAGCGGCAACGCCGCCGGGCGCCACCGCGCCGGCAGCAGCCCCGAGACGCCGACCAGGCTCAGGACCGCGATCGCGACCATCGCCGGAAAGACGAACCGGGACTGGGTGAACTGCAACGTGCCGACGTAGAGGACGCCGTAGGTCAGCATCACCGTCGCCAGCGCCAGGGTCGCCAAGCCCCGCCATTGGAACCGCGTCAGCACCGGGCGCCCCCGCCAGCCGCGCAATACCGCCCAGGCCAGGAAGAGCGCCAGGGTCGCCCCGGCCAGGACGGTCGCGGCCAGGATCAGGCGGTACTCGCGCGGGTCGAAGGGCACCTGCCGCCAACCGTAGTTGGCCCAAAAATCGTGCAGCCGGTCGCGCCAGAAGGGTGCCGAGAAGAGCATCTCGCGGTAGGAACTGGCCCGCTCGCCGTACTCCGGGATCTCGCTCAGGCGGCGGGCGCCGGTGGGGTCGCCGTAGAGCGCGAAGGAGCGGACGAACCACGGCACCGCGAGCAGCAGCGGCAACCCGACCGTCCAGCCGATCTGGTGCGCCCCCGCCCGCCACGACGCCCGACGGTCGCGCCACAGCACCCAAACCACGAAGATGGTGACCGGAAAGATCAAGCCGAAACTCATCTTGGTCCACAACCCGGCCGCCGACCACAACCCGATCGCGATCGCCCGCCGCCGGGTCAGTCCGTCGCGCAGCGCCCGCAGCAGCTGCTCCAGGACCAGGGAGAAGAGCACGATGACCAGGATGTCGTGGTTGACGATCGCCGCCTCGAAGGAGAACTGCGGCTGCCAGGCAACGAACAGCGGCACCCCGGCCCGCAGCAGCGGATCGGTCGGAAAGAGCAACCGGGCGGTCCGGTAGGCCAGCCAGACCACGACCAGCCCGAGGACGACCGAGACGCCGCGCAGCGCGTAAAGCTTGGCGAGGTCGCCGCGCGGCGCCACCCAGTACAGGGGAACCACTGCCGCGTGGTAGAGCGGCGGTTGGATCACCTCGGCATTGGTCGGGTAATCGGCGACGTAGTTCCGGTATGGCTCGGCCGACCGCGGCAGCGGGTCCTCGCCGACGACGCCAAGTCCGTCGCCGCGCGCCAGTTGGGCGATGTAGTAGAAGTGGTCGACCTCGTCGTGACCCGTGAACGGGCTGACGATGGCGACCAGCAACGCCCCCTTTATCGCGAACACGACGAGGAGCGGCCGGAGCCAGACGCGGTCGGAGACGAGGGGCACGGGAGCGCCGGTCCCCACGCGCGCGATGGGCGAGCGGTCGTGGCGACGGGCGGCGATCACCGGCGAGGTCGGCGCGCGGCTACGCGCGCCAGGTGACGGCGTTGTTGACCCCAAAATTCCAAACCGCGGCCACGGCCGCACCGACCAGGTTCGCCGCCAGGTAGTGCATCTCGAACTCGGCGACCAGCAGCGCCAGCACGCCGTAGTTGATGGCAAGGCCGCCAGAATTGACCGCCCCATAGAGGACGGCTCGGGTCGCGATCCGGCCGCTGCCGCGGTCGTGCCAGGTCCAAAACTCGTTGAGGGAGAAGGTGGCGACCATCGAGGCAAGGATCGCCAAGGGCGAGGCGAGCACCAAGTCGAACGACGCCACGTCGTGCAAGCCGAACAGTCCCGCTTGGTTGACGACCAAGCCGAAAGCGCCCACCGCAACGAATTTCTGGAAGCGCTGGGCGAGCGTCCAGAGCCGCAACGCGGGTTGCGGCCACGACTCGGTCGACATCATGCGGGGCGTCTTCCCTTGGCTAGCACGTACACCCGGTCGGGGAACCCGATCCAACGCCAGTGGAGCCCCTCTGCACCCCGGCGTTCCCGGATCGCCGCAACCTTACCATGACCGGTAACGGTCAACGTCCGTGCAACGCACGCTTTGCGCCAACGAACCGACCGGCACCGTTCTTGCTCCGGCCAGCCACGCGACCGATCCGTGCGTCCGCCGGACGCCTACCCCAGGGGGACGACCATGACCGAACGTCCAGGGTTCGACCCGATCAACGTTCCCGACTTCGAGGAGGCGCTCGCGTCCCGCGATGTCGACCAAGCCGCCGCCTCCGGCGAGATCACCTCCGACCAAGCCGCCGAGCAGCTTCAGCAGGCCGCCCGCCGCCACGCCGCCGAACACGGCCCGGACCTCGATACCGACGCCGAAGGCACCGTCACAACCGGCGGCTTTGGCTCCGGCCAGGGCCAGTCCGGCGGCGGTGCCGGACGCAGCCGGGCGCAGGGGCAGGGTGGGGAACCATCGTAGCGGTCTTGACGGGACGACGACCCACGCGGTCCCTGGGTCCCGTCCCAGGGACCGCGTGCGGCCCTCCGGCGATTCGCGTCAGTGCTGCCCGTCCTCCGACGCCCCGTCGTCCACCTCGTCGTAACCGCGCCGACCGACGACGTCGCGGATTGCTTGCCCCGCCTGCTCCGCCGGTGCGGGAGCGCTTTGGGCGTGGTCGTCGGGCAACCCGCCGCCAGGCAACTCTTCCTTCACGTCCGCGTCGTTCTGGCTGTCGCGCTCGCTCATCCGGTCCCCCGTCCTGAGTGGTTCGCCGACGTACTCGACGGTCGCCGATGCAGGACGCATGCCAATCAGGCGTCCGGTTCCGCGTCGACCAGCCGCACCACGGCCCGGTGGGCGCTTTGCAATTGCCGATCCTCGGACGATGCCAACTCCGCGACCGAAACGACGCCGTCCTCGTCGTCGGTCGGCCGCGCCGGGTAGACGTCGGGGGGCAACGCGACCTGGCGATCCGGCTCGACGCCGATCCGCCAGGCACGTTCCCCGTTGGCCGTCAGCCAGAGCGAGGTGCCGAGCAGGGCGACCGAATCGTCCGCCAGCTCGAACGGGATCAGCACGGTGCCGGTGCCGAAGGTGGTCTCGCCGAGCAGCATCGCCCGGCCGCTGTCGCGCAGCGCCCCGCCAACGATCTCCGCCGCCGAGGCCGAACCGCCGTTGACCAGCACCGTCAGCGGCAGATCTTGGGCGATGCCGGCGTCGGAGGTCGCCACCGGGTACGGCTCCCGACCGCGATCCTGTTGCTGGAAGAGCACCGTGCCTTTGGGCACGAACTGACCGAAGACGCCGAGCGCCTCGTCGACCAAGCCGCCGGGGTTGTCGCGCAGATCGAGCACGATCCCGGTGGCGCCCTGCCCCCGCGCCGCCTCGATGGCTTCCGTCATGGCGCCCGTGGCGCCGAGCGTAAACTCGCTGAGGCGGATGTGGGCAACGCCGTCGGGCAGCAGGGTCCACGTCACCGGCCGCTCGGTTAGGGTCGCGCGGACCAGGGTCACGCGGTACCGCTGCCCGTCGGTGGCGCGGCGCAGGGTCAACGTGACCTCGGTGCCGGGTTCGCCGCGCAGCAGGTCGCTGACCGCTTCCCGATCCAACCCGAGGGTACCGACGTTGTCGACGCCAAGGATGACGTCGCCGGAGCGGATCCCGGCCCCTGCCGCCGGGGCGCCGGGGATCGCCTCGGCGACCACCGGCAGGTCGTCGGCGATGTCGAGCCGGATCCCGATCCCGACGTACTCGCCGCGGATCGCCGCCTCGTACTCGTCGGCCTCCTCCGGATTGAGGAAGCGCGAGTGGCCGGTGTCGTTGAGCGCCTCGACCATCCCCTGCGCCGCGCCGTGGAGCAGGGCGGTGTCGTCGATCTCGTCGGTGGCGACGTACTCGGTCTGGATCAGGTTCCAGGTTTCCTCGAACACGGCGAAGGCCGGGCTGTCGGACAGCGTCGTGGCCGCCCCGGCCCCCTCCCCGCTGCCGAGCAGGGTCCGGTCGACCCCAACCCCGGCGCCGAAGACGACGAGAAATCCGAGCGCCAGTCCCGCCCGCTTGCCGCGCCGGACGAGGGCGCGGCGGCAGCGGGCGGCGACGGGGAGCGGGGACGCGGTGGTGTCGGTCAACGCCGGGTCTCCTGGCTGGGCACAACCACACGGGGGGCGACGGCCGGACGCGAGCGCGTCGCCGTCGATGGTTCTGTCAACGGTACGCTGGCGAGGGCGGGAAGGATGATCGGAGGTACGGGGAACGGTGCCCGAAGGGGAGACCACGGCAGACGGTCGGCAGGGTCGTGTCCGGCGCATCCGCGGGCGGACCGTCGAGACCCGGAACCGGGCCGCCATTCGGGGACAGGAGACGCGGGTGCGCCGACGCGGTCTACGCCGGCACCGCCACCCCGACCGGCGTCCGCCAACCGGCGTACCGGTCCTCGCGCCCGCGCAGCACGTCGTGGAACACCCGCTCCAGTTCGCGCGTCTTCGGCCCGATCGCCCCGTCGCCGACCGGGTAGTGGTCGATCTCGACCACCGGCGTGATCTCGGCGGCCGTGCCGCAAGTGAAGACCTCGTCGGCGACGTAGAGTTCGGTCCGGTCGACCCGGCGCTCGACCACGTCCAGGCCTAGCACCTCGCGGGCGAGGACCAGCAGCGCGTCGCGGGTGATGCTTTCGAGGATGCCGCTGGTCAAATCCGGGGTGATCAACTGGTTGCCGCGGATAAGGGCGACGCAGGCACCGGGCGCCTCGGTCACCTTGCCGTCGCGGTCGAGCAGGAACGCGGTGTCGTAGCCGTCGAGGCGGGCTTCCTGGCTCGCCAACTGGCCGTTGCGGTAGTTGGAGAAGTTCTTCACCCGCGGCGGCATCGTGTCCTCGCCGATCCGATGCCAGGAGCTGATCTTGGCCTTGTACTGGAGTCCGGTCAGCAGGTGGGACGCCATGGGATGGGTGTTGATCAGGACGTGGGATTCGCCGCCGACCTGCGCGAAGCGTTTGCCGGTGGTGTTCCCGGCGTAGCCCATCGGCCGGATGTAGGTGTCCTCGCGGACGTCGTTGACCCGCAGCAGGTCGACGATCGCGTCCGTCAACGCCGCCACGGAGTAGTCGAGCGGCAAGCGGACCAGTTTCATCGACCGGACGAGGCGGTCCAGGTGCTCCTGGAGCCGGAAGACGGAGAGCTCGCCCGCCCGATCGTCCCAGTAGGCGCGGATCCCCTCGAACACGCCGCCGACGGTGGACCAGCCGAGGTCGGTGACGTGGACGGTGGCGTCCTCCCACCGCACTCGCTCCCCGTTCCACCACAGATACGCCGGATGCCCTTGCTTCTGTCCCTCGCCCACGGAGTCTGCTCCTTGGTTCGCCGTCGTCCGGTTGGTTTGGGGCAGTATGGCACGGGACGGTGGGCGCTGCGGCTACCGGCCCTCGCCCCGGTATCCAGATGGTCGCGCACAAACGCCGAACGGGGTGCCCTCGCGGGCACCCCGTCGCGCGTCTCCGTATCTCGCCGAAGCGCTACGATCCCGGGCGCCCCTCGATCCGGACCGAGGTCAGCATCCGGACGAAGATGTTGCCGTCCGGGGTGGTGAAGCCCTGCTTGTTGACCGGCACGTCCTTCACCCACGGCTTGTAGGCGTACTGGTCCACCCGGTAGACCACCGGGATGTACCCGACGTCCTCTTGGATGATCCGCTCGGCCTGCTTGTAGAGTTCCAAGCGGGCCTCCGGGTCCTGCTCTTCCTTGGCCTGGAGGCAGAGTCGGTCGAACTCCTCGTTCGACCAGGCCTGCCGCTTCTGGGTCTTCTTGCCGTAGAACATGTCGAAGTAGGTGTTGTCCGGATCCGGGTAGTCCAGCCACCAGCGGATCCAGACCAACTGCCACTTGTTCTCGTAGAGACTGGGGCGCCAGGTGTTCTCCGGGATCACCTCGAGTTGGATGTTCATCCCGAGGTTCTCTTTGAGCTGCTCGGCGATGTCGGTGACCATCAGGTCGGAGTTGTAGACGCTCTCCTGGCCCCGGTAGTGGATGGTGATCTCCGGCCAGTTCTTGCCGCCCTCGAACTCGGTGCCGACCAGGGCCTCCATCGCCAACGCGGGGTCGAACTTCTGGATCTCGTTGATCGCCGGGTCGTCGAAGTAGCCGTAGATCCCAACCGGCACCATCACCTGGGCGGCGCGGGTCAGGTTCTTGGTCAGGGTTTCGATCCGGCTGCGGTCGATCGCGTGGCTGACCGCCTTGCGGACCTGGAGGTTGTCGAACGGGGGGATGCCGTTGGACGGCACCAGCATCCAGATCCCGGGGTAGACGTACTGCTGCAGTTGCGCGGCCAACTCCGGATCCTCTTGGAACCGGGGCAGGTCCGCCGCGGGCACGCTCGTCCAGTCCAGCTGCTCGTCGCCGGTGCCGGACTCGTAGGTGAAGACCAGGTTGTCCGACGGCACGATCGGGTCGATCACCTTCGTCAGGCTCATCGACTCCGCGTTCCAGTAGTTCTCGTTCCTGGAGTGGACGCAACGGACGCCCTTCTCCCAGGCATCCAGCTTCAGCGGCCCGTTGGAGACCAACGGCACGTCGCCCAACGCCCACTGCTCGCCGTGCTGTTCGACCGACGGCCGGTGCGCCGGGTAGCACGCCAGATAGGCGCACTTCTGGGGGAAGTTGGCCCGTGGGCCTTCGAGCGTGACCTCGAGGGTCCAGTCGTCGAGCGCCTTCAAGCCCAAGTCGGCCTCGGTCGGGACCTTGCCGTTGAGCGGATCGCCTTCCTTCTCGACCGCGACGCCGGCCGAGAACGGCTCGGCGTTCTTCACGTCGTAGAGGATGAAGTTGTAGGAGTTGGGGCCGGAGGCACCGACCGGGTTCGGGGAGAGCAAACGCGCCCAGGACCAGACGAAGTCGTGGGCGGTGACCGGGTCGCCGTTGGACCAGCCCGTGTTGTTGGGGCGGAGGTTAAACGTCCAGACCGAGGCGTCGTCGTTGGAGGAGTAGCTTTCGGCCCAGTCCGGCACCACCGTGCCGTCCGGATCGAAGGTCAGCACCCCGGCGAACGTCTCGACCTCGGCCTGGCAGTAGAGGTTCGCGTTCCAGTCGTAGGAGAGCGGCTCGTCCTGCAAGATGAAGTTGTAGAGGACCTGCTCCTCGCCTTCCTGGACCACCATCGGCGCCGCCGACGCGCGCGGGGCACCGAAGCGGGCCGCGCCGCCGATCGCCGCCGCTCCGGCGGCACCGGCCGCGGTCGTCTTAACGAGGGTGCGGCGGTTGATCGTTGCCTCGCGAAGTTGCGCTTCGAGCGACGCCCGCCGCTCACTGTCCGTTCCCGACATCTGTGATCCTCCTCGGATTCCTGACGGCGTTACCGGCCGGTACGTGGACCTCGAGAAACCGTTTCGCGGGTCGGCCTCGGTCGCCCCGCGTCTACGACAACCGTCCGATCGCCTCCGCCGCGCCGACTTGTCGGATCGGTCGCGGGGAGGGCCCTCGCGACGCCGGCCGCCCGACCAGGGATCACCTCCCGTCCCTGGTGCCGCGCGCCGGACGCCGCGTCAGATGCCTCAGTCGTTCGCCTTCGGGTCGAGCGCATCGCGCAACCCGTCGCCGAGAAAGGTGAACCCGAGCATGGTGAGGCCAATCGCCAGCACCGGGAAGAGCAGCATGTGGGGATCGGTCTGGACGTAGCCCGCCTTGGAGCCTTCGCCGACCATTTGGCCCCAGCTCGCCGTCGGCGGCCGGATCCCGACCCCGACGAACGAGAGCGCGGCCTCGGTGAAGATCGCGGTCGGGATGCCAAAGGTCAGGGCGACGATGATCGGGGTCATCGAGTTTGGCAGCAGGTGGCGGAGCATGATCTGGAGGCCGTTCGCCCCAGCCACCCGCGAGGCGTTGACGTACTCCTGCTCGCGCAGTTGGAGCACCTGGCCGCGCACCAACCGCGTTTCGGTGACCCATCCGACGAGGCCGATGGCGAGGAAGATGTTGGTCAATCCCGGTCCCCACCAGTTGACGAAGAGCAGCACCAGCAGCAATTGGGGGATGGCGTAGATCACGTCGACCGCCCGCATCAACAGGTTGTCGGTCATCCCGCCGTAGTAGCCGGCGATGGCGCCGATCGGGACCCCGATCAGGAGCACGATCCCCTGCGACAGCACGCCGACCACCAGCGAGACCCGGGCGCCGTAGAGCATCCGGCTGAACACGTCCCGCCCGTTGGCGTCCAGCCCGAACGGCCAGGTCCACGACGGGTGCTGGCGAGTCAGTCGGAAATCGACCACCTCCGACTGCGAGTACGGGGCCAGGATCGGGGCCAGAGCGGCCAGGACGACGAAGACGGCGACGATGACCAACCCGATGACCGCCAACTTGTTCTTCAGCAGACGCCGCCAGGCGTCGCCCCAAAGGCTGCGCTGGCGCCGCCCGGCGAGTTCCCGCGCGTGGCCGAGCGCGGCCATCCCGGAGACGGGCGCTTCCGCGACCCGTTGGGGAAACGGCGCGGCCTCCCCGAGCACCGAGCGGTCGGCCACGTCCAGGGGCCGATCGCGGGGTTGGCTGGCGGAGCCTTGGGCCATGCGGGATCCTCCGACCTGGCAACGAACGGTCCAACGATCAGTAGCGGATCCGGGGGTCGATCATGCCGTAGACGAGATCGACGATCAGGTTCATCGCGGCCAAGAAGACGCCGTAGATCAGGACCACGGCCAAGATCATCGTCTGGTCCTGGGACTGCATCGAGGTGACGAAGAACTTGCCCATCCCCGGCACGTTGAAGACCTGCTCGACGAAGAACGAGCCGGTGCCGACGGCGGCGAAGATCGGCCCGACCAGGGTGATCACCGGGATCAGGGCGTTCTTGAGGACGTGCTTGAGGATCACGCCCCGCTCGGCCAACCCCTTGGCGCGGGCGGTTCGGACGTAGTCGGAGCGGATCACGTCGATCATCGAGGAGCGGGTGTAGCGGGCCAGCGTCGCCAGGGGCGCCGCGCCGAGGGCGATCGTCGGCAGGACGCGGTCGATCGGGGCGTCCCAGCCGCCGATGCTGAAGCCCAAATTGATCCCTTGGTTTGGTAGATAGACGGCAAAGAGCAGGATCAGGAGAAAGGCCATCACGAAGTTGGGCATCGAATAGAAGAGGATCGCGACCGTGACCGAGGCGTAGTCCAGGGCGCCGTTTTGGTTGACCGCCGCCAAGACCCCGAGCGAGACCCCGACGACCACGGCGAAGAGGGTCGCCCACAGCCCCAGTTCGAGCGACTTGGGGAAGGTGCGGCCGATGATGGACTCGACGGTTTGGGGCCGATTGGCGTAGGAGATGCCGAAGTCGCCGCGGACCGCGTTCCAAACGTAGATCCCGAATCGTTGGTAGACCGGCTTGTCGAGCCCGTACTTCTCTTCGAGTTGGCGGATCGCGTCCTCGCTGATCTGGTTGGCGCCGCCCGGGTCGAACGGGCTGCCTGGCGTGGCGGACATGATCACGAACGTGATCGCGGCCATCGCGAGCAGGGTTGGCACGAACCAGAACAACCGGTTGGCGACGTATCGCAGCATCGCGGCTCCGTCTGCGGGTGGGCGGGCGTTGCGGACACGGCGAAGATGCCGAACGGTTCGGATCGGGACGCGAGAACCGGGAAGGATACGGCGGGCCGTCGCCTCGCGCGTGATCGGGGGCGGGGTCGGACGCGAACGGCCGGTTCCTGGTTTTACGGTTGTCGAGGCGCGAACGGGCGGACTCTAGCACCCGCTTTTAAGGGTGTCAAGAATGGTCGCGCGTGTTTGCTCCCACCGGAGGCCCGTTGCGGGCGCTCCGTTGTGCCGTCCGCCCTAGTTGGCCGGATCGAGGTCCCGCCCGAGGGCGAGCGCGGTGGCGCCGTAGAGCGCGGTGTCGTCCCCGAGTTGGGACCACTCCAGGCGCAGCCCCCGCCGCTGGGCCGCGAAACAATGGTCCGGGATCGCCGCCCGCGCCGGGTCGAGCAGGAGGTCGCCGAGGACGGCGACCCCGCCGCCGACAACGACCAGCGCCGGGTTGAAGATATTGACGAAGCCGCCGATCGCGGCGCCGAGGGCGCGGCCGGCGCGGTCAAGGATCCGCCGCGCCGCCGGGTCGCCACTCCTGGCCGCCGCCGCCACCGTGCCGGCCGTGATCGGCCCGCTGCCCGCTTCCCGTTGGAGCGCGATCCCGTCGGCGGTGCCGGCCACCACCTCGGCATCGCGGGCGATCGCCCACCCGGCCGCAAACGCCTCCAGGCAGCCGATGCCGCCGCAGGTGCAACGCGGCCCGTCCATCGCCACCACGACGTGGCCCAACTCCGCGCCCAACCCGTTCGCGCCATCGATCAGGCGCCCGCCGGAGATCACGCCTCCGCCGACCCCGGTTCCCAGGGCCAGGTAGACCAGATCGGCGGTGCCCTTGCCGACGCCGAACCGCGCTTCCCCCAACCCGGCGCAGTTGCCGTCGTTCGCCAACCGCACCGTCCGACCGGAGAGCTGGCGCAGCCGCTCCCCCAGCGGCACCTCGTGCCAATCCGGCAGGTTCGGCGTGAAGTGGACGACGCCGGTGCGCGGGTTGATCGGCCCGGGCGCGGCGACCCCAACCGGCGCGTCCAACCCCAGACCGGCTTCGCCGCAGACCGCGTCCATCAACGCCGCGATCCGCCCGATCACCGCCTCCGGCCCCTCCGCCGCGCCGGTCAGGGCCTGGCGTCGGTGGGTCAGTTCGCCCTCGGCCGAGACGACCGCGGCGCGGATGTTGGTGCCGCCGAGGTCGACGGCGAGGACGCGGCGGGTGTGCATCGAGAATCCCCCTAACCCCCCGGACCCATTCCCCCGATCGCGAGGGGAAGGGGGCTTTTTGGCCGCGGCACCATCGGCTCCCCCCTTTCCCCCTGGCCAGGGAGAAAAGGGGGGTGGGGGGAATGGGGGACACCCCCCCGCCCTACAAGATGAAGCTGCTCAGATCGTCGTCCGCCGCCACCTCGCCGACCCGGCCGGCGACGAACCCGGCGTCGATGGTCACCGTCTCGCCGGAGCGGGACGGGGCGTCGAACGACACCTCTTCGAGCACCTTCTCCAGGATCGTGTGCAGGCGGCGGGCGCCGATGTCCTCGGTGCGGGAGTTGACCAGCGTCGCCAGGCGCGCCATCTCGCGCATCCCGGACTCCGCAAACGCCAACGTCAAGCCCTCGGTGGCCAGGAGCGCGTGGTATTGCTTGGTCAAGGCGTTCGCGGGTTCGGTCAGGATCGCGTAGAGGTCGGCTTCGGAGAGGCTGCTCAACTCGACCCGGATCGGAAACCGGCCTTGCAGTTCCGGGATCAGATCGGACGGCCGGTTGTCGTGGAACGCCCCGGCGGCGATGAACAGGATGTGGTCGGTCTTGACCGGGCCGTATCGGGTCACCACCACCGACCCTTCGACGATCGGCAACAGGTCCCGCTGGACCCCAGCGCCGGAGACATCGCCGCCGTAGTCGCCGTCGGAGGCGATGGTCTTGTCGATCTCGTCGAGGAAGACGACCGCCGCGTTCTCGACCCGGCCGATCGCCGCCTCGACCACCGCGTCGAAGTCGACCAGCCGGTTCGACTCCTGCTGGGTCAGGATCCGGCGCGCCTCCCGGACCGAGACCCGGCGCCGGTACGGCCGCCGCGGCACCAGGCCGTCGAGGAAATCGTGGAAGGTGTCGTGGAGGTCTTCCGGGGTCATCCCGGAGACGAAATCGAGCGGCCCGTACTCCTCGTACTCGCCCTCGGGGTCGATCTCGATCTCGACGGTTTCTTCCTCCAGCGCCTGCTGGTCGAGCAGGTTGAGCAGACGCTTGCGTTCGCGCTGCAAGCGGCGCTCCGACGCCAACTCCTGGCGCTGCAGGGCGGCGGCGTCTTCCGGCGTCGCGTTCTCGGCGGCGTGGCGGCGCCCGTTCTTGACCGGTTTGCGCTCGACCGATTGGGTCGCCAGCAGGTCGGCCAGACGCTGCACCGCGGCGCGGGTCGCCTCGTCCTTGACCTGTTCCATCCGCTCGCCGTGGAGCATCGAGATCGCGACCTCGACCAGGTCGCGGACGATCGACTCGACGTCGCGGCCGACGTAGCCAACTTCGGTGAACTTGGTCGCTTCGACCTTCAGGAAAGGGGCGTCGACGATCTTGGCGACGCGGCGCGCGATCTCGGTCTTGCCGACGCCGGTCGGGCCGATCATCAGGATGTTCTTGGGCTGCACCTCCTGGCGCAGGTCGTCCGGCAGCAGTTGGCGCCGGTACCGGTTGCGGAGGGCGACCGCGACCGCGCGCTTGGCGTCGGACTGGCCGATGATGTACTTGTCGAGTTCGGTGACGATCGCGGCCGGGGTCAGGTCGTCCATCGCCGGGCGGTCGGCGGCGCCGTCGGCGCCGGGGCGGTGGCCGGTCTGGGTGGGATTGGGGCGGCGGAGGGTCTCGGCCATCAGACTGTCCCGTCTTCGTCGTCGCGATCCGGATCGGCGTCGTCCCGGCGGTCGGCGCGCTCCCGGTCGTCGTCTTCGTCGTCGTCCTCGTCGTCGGTCGCCGGCACCGAAGGGGGCGTGCTGTCGTTCGCGACAACAGGCAATTCCCGGTCGTCGTCCGCGTCGGAGTGCTCGCCGAGGACCGTTTGGCCCCCTTCGCGGCGCACGGTTTCGATGCTGAACCGGTCGTTGGTGTAGATGCAGAGGTCGGCCGCGACCCGCATCGCGGCCTCCGCGATCGCGCGCGCCCCAAGATCGGTGTGGAGGAGGAGGGCTTTGGCGGCGGCGGTGGCGTAGGGGGCGCCGGAGCCGATCGCGACCACGCCGTCGTCCGGCTCGATCACGTCGCCCTCGCCGGAGAGGACCAGCAGCGAATCGGGATCGGCGACGATGAGTTGCGCTTCGAGGCGGCGCAGGTAGCGATCGGTCCGCCACTCCTTGGTCAACTCGACCGAGGCCCGGCGCAGATTCCCGTCCCACGACTTGAGTTGGGTTTCGAACTTGCCAAACAAGGTCAAGGCGTCGGCGACGGCGCCGGCGAACCCGGCCAACACCTCGCCGTCGGCCAGCGTGCGGATCTTGCGCGCGCCGTGCTTGAGGATCACGTCGCCCTGGGTCACCTGGCCGTCGCCGGCCAGGGCGACCTCGTGGCCGCGCTTGACGCCGATGATGGTGGTCGCGCGCAGGCGGCGGTCGGGATAGGGGGACGCGTAGCGGGAATCCGGGGATGCGGTCAAGGGGGCGTTGTTCCGTTCACGATGGGTCGCCCGCCGCCGGCTTGGGGCGGGCAAGCAAGAGCGGGCGCCCATTGGCGCCCGGCCCGGAAGTATAGCGCAGGGCGACGATCTCTCACCCCAGCCCACGGCCACCCCGCTCCCGCGAGCGGGAGCGGGGACATGGCTGCGCTTCTCGGGGGTGCCATCTCGGCCCTAGTGGCGCGTCAATGCTGAAATGCCGGTGGCAGGGGACGTGCGGCGGGCACCGGATCGACCGATCGCCCGGCGGCAGGAGTCCCCGCCACGGCCTATCCCTCCCGCGTCGTCTTGACGGAGGCGCAGCGC
>CADCWE010000258.1 GCA_902806325.1 uncultured Thermomicrobiales bacterium
GGGGGTCTCCTCCCGCTTCGCGCTGATCACCCACCAGGTCGCCGCGCGGCGGTACGAGGGCGGAGCGGACTCGAAGAATGCCCACGCCGGGGCATTCGCCTGGAACAGCCTGCGCATTGCCGGATCGAGCTCGATCTCGGCCTGCTCGTGGGCATAGATCGCCGAGCGCGCATCGGTCCGGCGCTCGTATGCCCGCAGGCCCGATTCCCGCATCCGGCCCTCGGCGATCAGCTCCGGCACACGCTTGAGGTTGACGACGCTCCAGGTGCTTCGCGGCTTTCGCGGCGTGAACCGGATCTTGTAGCTGAGGTCATCGATCCGTTTGGTGAGGCCATCGATCCAGCCATAGCAGAGCGCTTCATCGACCGCCTCCGCCCATACTAGGCTCGCGTTCCCCGACGCCTTCTTGTGGATTCCGACCCACAGCTCAGTCGCGGAATCGTGATGCTCCGCGAGCCAGACCCGGAACGCCTCGCCATCTTCAAAAAAGTTTACCGCCTCCGCTGGATCGGCCTGTTCGGTCATGCGCCGCCTTCTCCCCACCGTCAGGCATTCAAGCGACCGTGAATACCGCGCGCATCCTCATCATCGCACGGGCCGCACCGGTGCCGAGAGACGTCACGAACCATGCGCAAGGAAGCCCCCCGGCACCGGCATCGGTGGAACTCCGGATGCGGACCCCGTCCCCCGACTCGTAGGGGAGGCCCCAGTGGCCTCCCGTGGTCGAACGTGATGCGCCGGCCGGGTTATCCAGGCGGGATCGCCAGCGTCGCCAGCCCGTAGCCGCGCGAGATCCGATGCAGCGCCCGCGCCACGGACCATTCCCCCCGTCGGGCATAGCGCGGAAAGAGGCTCGTCGCGACCGTGACCGGCCCCAGGAACAGCACGGCCGCGACAATGTGCGCGACGAGCACGATGTTGCGTTCGGTCAGCGAAACGTCCATCATTCACCCTCCTCAACGATACGATACCGGATCGTAGCGTCATCGGCGAGGAGCCGGTCGGGAACTGGTACATTGGGCTGCATGGAAAAGGACGATCCCAGAGTCATGCGGTCTCGAGCGGCGGTGATGGAAGCGGCGATCGCGCTGTTCGTCGATGGCGGCGTGAGCGCGGTCACGGTCGATGCGGTCGCGGCGCGGGCGGCGGTCGCCAAGACGACGCTCTACCGCCACTGGCCGAGCCGCCAGCACCTGCTGATGGATGTCTTCCGCCACTTCGATCACCGCTTCGCGGATCCGCCGCCGGGCGCGGCATCCATCGAGCGGCTGCGGGATCTCTCGCGACAGCTCGCGGCGACGCTGACGAGCCCGGAGTGGCAGCGGGCGCTGCCGTCGCTCCTGGATGTCACCCGCCGCATCGATGAGTTCGCCGACGCCCACGAGTTCGAGATGCCCGGCGCGGGGTCGATGTCGCGGGCGATCGCCGCGTTGATCGACGAGGGGATCCTGCCGCGCGGCACGCCGGTCGGCGAGGTACTGGTTCAGATCGTCGGACCGCTGACGCTGGGCGCCCTGTTCGACCCCGAGCGGATTGACGCCGCCTTCACCGACCGCCTCGTGGACCGCCTGATCCGTGGCTACGCCAGCGAGCTCACGAACGGGAAGGAGGAGGTGTCATGAAGACGGCGAGCTTTCCCGCCAGCGGCGGATGTCGGCGGTGTGGATCGGGTAATGCCCGTACGTGTCGAGCCGCAGGCGGCGACGAAAGCGGCTGTCGCCTACGATCCGCTCCGGAGGCACGCCGAGGAGATAATCGACGAGCCGCCGGTGGGTCTCCGCGAACTCCCCCCGCACCTCGTCCAGCGAGAGACCGGCCTTCCGCTCCGTCATCAGCGCATTGAAGGCATCTATCCCGCCATACGCCACGGAATAACGCGGCGGCCTGCCCCCGTCGAGGATCAGCGGCAGGTGCCGGATCGCCTCCTCCTCCCACCAGGTGACGTGGGCGATCAGATCTCGCACCGACCACGCCCCGGTCACGCCCGGCTCCATCAGCCCGTCGTCGGAAAGACCGGCGTACGACTCCTGGAACTCCATCCAGGCGGCGTCCAGTGTGCCGACCAGCTTCCTGGCTCGATCATGCGCCGTGTACATGTTCGCCTTTGGGTATATGTCGTGGCAACTCGCCGATGGCCGCCCCTGCCACCGTCAAGACCCACATCGCGTCGAGCATGTCATGACGGGGCGTCCGATCGTAACGCTCGCCACCACGGTGATAGGTTGGTCCGACGGGGACAAGGGGGAACGACCTGGATGGGTCGTGGTCAGCCGATCGATTCGGGGGCGACGCGTTCCCGCCGGAGCACCTCGAACAAGGCGATCGCCCCCGCCGTGGCGGCGTTGAGGGAGGCGATCCGGCCCCGCATCGGCAGCGAGACGATCAGGTCGCAGCGGCGACGGACGTTGGGGCCGATGCCGTCGCCTTCGGCGCCGACCACCAGGGCGATCGGCGACGGCAGATCGGCGGCGAACAGGTCCTGCGCGTCCGGGCCGGCGTCGAGACCGACCACCCACCAGCCGGCGTCTTTGAGCAGATCGAGCGCTCGGGCAAGATTCGGCGTTTGGCAGACCGTCAATAGTTCGACCGCGCCGGCGGATGCGTTGACCACCGCCGGGGTGACCGACACCGAGCGATCCTGGGGAATGATCGCGCCAGCGACCCCGGCCGCCTCGGCGGCTCGCAGCAACGTGCCGAAGTTCTGCGGGTCTTTGAGGTGGTCGAGCACCAGGATCGTGCCGGGGGTGGCGACGATATCGTCGAGGGTGGCATAGGAGTAGGCCGACGCCTCCAGGACCACCCCCTGGTGATTGGCGCCGCCCGTCAGGTGGTCGAGGACCAGGCGCGGTGGGCGCTCGATCGCCGCACCGCTGGCGGCGGCGGTGGCGATCGCGGCGTCGAGGCGCAGGTCCGGCTTGACGCCCTCCGCGACCCAGAGGCGCCGAGCGGCGCGGCGCCCGCGCAGCGCCTCGGCCACGGCGTTGCGGCCGTAGAGCAGGTTCGGATTCGGACCGGGCATGGCGGGTTGCGGACCGCTCCTCCGCCCCGGACCGCTGCCGGACCCGGAACCGGGGCCGGGCGGTCGCGGTCCCGGTTGTCGCTGCCCGGGGGGCCGGGAGCCAGGTTTAGGCGTCCCGCCTGGCCCACGACCAGGTCGAGCCGGTCGGTCCGTCTTCAACGGCGATTCCCCTCTCGGCCAAGCCGTCGCGCACGGCGTCGGCGATGGCCCACTGTTTGGCGGCGCGGAGCTGGTTCCGCAGATCGAGCAGCAGGTCGACGAACGGCGCCGCGTCGCTGTCGGCGGCATCCGCTCCTGTGTCGGAGAGCGGCAGACCGAGGATGCCCGCCAGATCGCGCAACGTGCCGCGCGCGGCGTCCACATCGGCGGTCGCCCCGCCGGACGCGCCGTGGCGGTTGATCGCCCGCCCGAGGTCGAACAGCGCGGCGACGGCGCCGGGGGTGTCGAAGTCGTCAGACATGGCGGCGTGGAACCGGGTTTCGGCCTCGGCGGCGAGCGCGGCCACATTCGATCCGGCACCGGCTCCTCCCTCACCGTCGTTCGGAGCGGCGGCGCGGGCGGCGGCACGGAGTCGGTCCAGGCCGTTTTCGGCGGCGAGCAGTCCGTCGTCGGTGTAGGTCAGCGGGGCGCGGTAGTGCGATTGGAGCACCATCAGGCGGAACGCCGGGGCCAGGCCGCGCCCGGCAATCTCGCGGATCCGGACCATGTTGCCGAGCGACTTGGACATCTTCTGGTCGCTGAGTTGCAACAGCCCGTTGTGGACCCAGAAGCGGGCGAAGGGCTCCCGGCCGAGAAACGCCTCCGACTGGGCGATCTCGTTCTCGTGGTGGGGAAAGATGAGGTCGGCACCGCCGCCGTGGATGTCGACCGCCCCGTCGAGGTGGGCGGCGCACATGGCCGAGCACTCGATGTGCCACCCTGGACGGCCTTGCCCCCACGGGCTGTCCCAACTCGGTTCTCCGGGTTTGGCGGCCTTCCAGAGGGCGAAGTCGAGCGGGTCGTCTTTTCGCTCGTCGACCTCGATCCGGGCACCGGAGAGCAGGTCGTCCAGGCGGCGGTGGGAAAGCTTGCCGTAGGACGGGAACGAGCGGACCCGAAAGTAGACATCGCCGTCGACGGCATAGGCGTGGCCACGGGCGATCAACCCGTCGACCATGGCGACGATTGCCGGGATCTCCTGGGTGACGCGCGGGTAGACCGTCGCGCGCAGGATATTCAGGCTGTCGGTATCCTCCAGCCACTCCGCGATCAGACGCTCGACCATGGCCTGCGGGGTCGTGCCTTCGCGGGCGGCGCGGAGGATGATCTTATCGTCGATATCGGTGAAATTTTGGGCGTGGCGAACCCGGAATCCTCGGTGTTCGAGGTAGCGGCGGATCGTGTCGAAAACGATCGCCGACATGCCGTGGCCGACGTGGGCGCTGGCGTATGGGGTGACGCCGCAGACGTACATCCGCACGACGCCGGGTTCGATGGTCGTGAACGTCTCGATCTGGCGGGTTTGGGTGTTGTAGATCCGGAGATCGGGGGTCATGGGGACGAGGCTCCTCAGTGCTCGGAGCGTTCCGGCACGCCGGCGCCGGAAGACACAATGCCCGTGTGAGTTCCCCCGCCCAAGAGGTCCCGGGGGGCGCGATCACGATGCGGCTGGCAGGGGCACGGCAGGCCGCGCGCCCATGGGGAGCGTTGCACCGTTTAGGGACACGTCGGCAGTTCGTTTCGATCTGGAGTCGGGCGGGCCCGGAGGGATCGCACCTGTTCTTCGAGTTCCTCGACGCGTTGGGCGAGGCTCATGATCGCGTCGCGCTGGGGATCGGGCAGGAGTTCGACCCGGCTGGTGGCGCCGCTGTGGGGGTCGGTCCAGGCCACGGAGCGGGCGGGCACGCCGACGGCGGTGGTGTGGGCGGGGACATCGCGCAGGACGACCGCGCCGCCGCCGATCTTGGCCCCTTCGCCGACGGTGACCGCGCCGAGGATCTTGGCCCCAACGCCGACGACGACGCCGTCGCCGATGGTGGGGTGGCGCTTCCCGCGTTGCTTGCCGGTGCCGCCCAGGGTCACGCCCTGGTAGAGGGTGACGTCGTCGCCGATCTGGGTGGTTTCGCCGATCACGACGCCCATCCCGTGGTCGATAAAAAAGCGCCGACCGATCGTCGCGCCGGGGTGAATCTCGATCCCGGTCAGGAAGCGGGTGGTGTGGGACAGCAATCGCGCCAGCAGTCGGCGATCGCGCCGGTGCAATCGATGAGCGACGCGGTGCAGCACCAGGGCGTGGAACCCAGGATACGTGAGGACGACTTCAAGATCGGTGCGGGCAGCGGGATCGCGTTCGCGGATGGCGCGGATATCGTCGGACCAGGGCATGGGTTCGCTCGCTTGGTGGTCGGGCCGAGGGCCGTGGCAACCGGGGCCAAGGATGCCCGACCAAGCGGTGCGTCCGTGGCCCCTACGGACAGGAGCAGAGGCGCTCGGGGCCGCCGGGAGCAATGCCGGCCGCTCCGCCGTGCGACCCAGATCGGCGCGCGTTCCTATCCATCGGTCAATGATCCACTCTTGGGCGACGGCGGGATCGTGCGGTCAACGGGAGGCGACGGCGGCCGTCGGCTTGGTCTCGGATTTGGCGCCGCCGGTTTTCGCGGGCTCGCTCTTGGCGGCGCCGTTGTCGCTCTTCTTGACCGTTGGTTCCGTGGCGGCGGATTTGGCGGTGTCGGAGGCCTTGGGGCCGTCGCCGGAGTCGGCTGTTGATTCCGGCTTTACGTCCGTCTTGCCGTCCGAGGTGGGTTTCCGGCTGTCGTTGATGTACCAGCCGGAGCCTTTGAACACGACGCCGACGGGATGGATGACGCGCTTGACGGCGCCGGCGCACTCGGGGCAGTCGGTCAGTGGGTCGTCGGTCATCCGCTGGAATTGCTCGAAACGGTGTTCGCAGGCCGTGCAGCGGTAGGCGTAGGTGGGCATCGGAGGGCGGACCTCGAGGGGTGAAGCGGGAAGGACGAGACGACGTTATTGTAACGAAACTGGGGGCCGGTCACAAGCTTTCGAAAGGGAAGTTTTATGGTGGAACCAGCGTCGGTCGTAGATCCCGCTGTCGTCGCCATGCGGACGACGGCCGCGTGGGGCGGGACCAGGGGGCAGGTCGCCACGCCAGCACACCCGTCCAGCCTCGGGATGGACGCTACCGCGCCACCGCCGCATCAACCGCCGTCGCAAACGGAGCCAAGCCGTCCCAGTTTGGTCCGGTGCGCACCTCGACCTCCAACGGCACCGACAGCGCCCAGGCGTGCTCCATCGTCGTTTTGACCACCTCCGCGACCTCGGGGAGCCGGGTCCGATCCACCTCCAGCACCAGTTCGTCGTGGACCTGGAGCAGGATCCGGGCGGGTAGGTCTCGCTCGCGGAGGACGGCGTCGAGGCGGATCATGGCGACCTTGATGATGTCGGCGGCGGCGCCCTGGACCGGCATGTTGATCGCCATCCGCTCGGCCGGAACGCGGCGCTGACCGTTGCTAGAGGTCAGGTCGGGCAGGTAGCGGCGTCGCCCGCTGGGGGTGCGGACGTAGCCCTGGGCAACCCCGAACCGGAGCGTCTCGTCGAACATCGCCCGCACCCGCGGCAACCGCGCCCAGTACTGGTCGATAAACGCTTGGGATTCGGCGCGGCTGAGCCCGGAATCCCGCGACAGGCCGTAGGACTGCATCCCGTACATGACGCCGAAGTTGACGGTTTTGGCGATCCGGCGCTGGTCGGGGGTGACATCGGCCGGGGCGACGTCGTGGACGGCGGCGGCGGTGGCGGCGTGGATGTCCTCGCCGTTACGGAACGCTTCGACCAGGAACGGCTCGCCGCTCATGTCGGCCAGCAGGCGCAGTTCGATCTGGGAGTAGTCGGCGGAGAGCAGCACCGCGTCGTCGAACAGGCGGTGGTCGGGTCGGGTATCGGCGACGAAGGCCCGGCGGACGCGGCGCCCGAGTTCGGTCCGGACGGGGATGTTTTGCAGGTTCGGATTGATCGAGGAAAGTCGACCGGTGGCGGCGATCGTCTGGTTGTACGAGGTATGAACGCGTCCCGTCCGCGGGTTGACGGCCTGGGGCAGGGCGTCGACGTAGGTCGAACGGAGTTTGGCCAAGGAGCGGTGTTCGAGGATCAGATCGACAATCGGGTGCTTGCCGCGGATCGCTTCCAGGGCGTCGGAATCGACGGAGTAGCCGGTCTTGGTCCGCCGCCCGGATGGCAGCCCCAGCTCCTCGAACAGGAGCGCCGCGATCTGGCGGGTGGAGCCGATGTTGAGTTCGCGCCCAGCTAAGGCGTGGATTTCCCGTTCCAGCTCGCCGAAGCGGGCCGTTATCTCAGCCGACAGGTCGCGCAGGTACGGAACGTCGATCGCGATCCCGGTCCGCTCCATCCCGATCAGAACCGGCACCAACGGCAATTCGATATCGCGCAGCAACGGGCCGAGTTCCTGCTCCTCGATTTGGGGGGCGTACAACGTCTGGAGCGCGAACGTCGCCTCGACGTCGCCGCAGGCGTAGTCGCCGGCGGTGTCGGCGGCAATCTTGTCCATCGTCAGTTGGGCCTTGCCGGTGCCGATCAGGTCGGTGATCTCGGTCATCTCGATCCCGAGCCGGTTGAAGGCAAGGTTCTTG
Organism: uncultured Thermomicrobiales bacterium; assembly: GCA_902806325.1. Taxonomy (GTDB): domain Bacteria; phylum Chloroflexota; class Chloroflexia; order Thermomicrobiales; family UBA6265; genus CADCWE01. The sequence continues at coordinate 7,663 of CADCWE010000258.1, forward strand.
AGGCCGATCGAGGTCTCGTTGAGCAAGAACGCGGCGATCATGGTGTCGAAGTCCAGCCGCGTGGCGTCGAAGCCGTGGCGTTGCAGCACCGCGAGGTCGTACTTCCCGTGGTGGGCGGAGACCGCGACCGCCGGGTCGGTCAGCAGCGGGGCGATCGCGTCCCGGACCCGATCGAGCGGCAACTGGTCGCCGTCCGGGTGCCCGAGCGGGACGTAGGCGCCCTCGGAAGCCGAGACCGCGAGCGCGATGCCGACCAGCTCGGCGGTCAGCGGATCGGTGGCGGTGGTTTCGACATCAACCGCGACCCGGCCGACCTCGCGGACGCGGGCGACGAGTGCGTCGAGCTGCTCTTCGGTCTTGACGATGGTCCGCTCCGACGGCGGGCGCTCCGGCCTCGGCTCCGAGGCAACCGAGGACGCGGCCTGGACCGGTTCGGGGAGCTTGTTCATCAGGTTGCGGAATTCGAGTTCGCGGAACAAGGCGAGGACGCGCTCGCGATCGTAGCCGCCGACGACGCCCTGGGCGGGGTCGAACGGGATGTCGAGGTCGCGCACGATCGAAGCGAGGCGTTTGCTGGCGCGGGCCTGATCGGCGTTGGCTTCGAGCGCCGCGCGGGCACGGGGCGGCTTGATCTCGTCGAGGTGATCGAGGATGGCTTCGATGCCGCCGAACTGGCCGATCAGGGCTTTGGCCGTCTTGTCGCCGATGCCGGGAACGCCGGGGATGTTGTCGGAGGAATCGCCGACGAGGGCCTTGTAGTCGGGCACGAACTCGGGTCCGAATCCGTAGCGGTCGACGACGGCGGCGGTGTCGAAGACCCGGACGTCGCCGAACCGCTTGACGCCGGGCAGTACCACCCGGACGCGGTCGGCCGCGAGCTGAAGCAGATCGCTGTCACCGGTGACGATCACGACGTCCATTCCGGCGGCGGCGCACGAGTCTGCCAGGGAGCCGATCACGTCGTCGGCCTCGTAGCCTTCGCGGCGTTCGCGGTGGATGCCGAGGGCGTCGATCAGCTCGTAGACGCGGGCGATCTGAGCCTTGAGGTCGTCCGGAGCGTCGCCGCGGTTGGCCTTGTACGCGTCGAACTCGTCGTGGCGAAACGTTCGCCCGCCTTCGAGGGCGACGATCGCGTAGTCCGGGCGCTGCCCCCGCAGCACGTCGAGCAACATCGAGGCGAACCCGAACACGGCGTTGGTTTGCTCGCCGCTGGCGGTGGCGAGGCTGGTTGGCAGCGCGTGGTAGGCGCGAAAGATCAAGCCGAATCCGTCGACCAACATCAAAGTTCGGCGGGCGTCGGTGGCGGACCGGTCGGTCATCTCGCGCTCTCCTGTTCGAAACGTTCGTACACCATCAGTATAGTCCGTTCCGATCGCGAGAACGGCCGAAGGCGTGGTCGGCGCTATACTAGCAACGCGCCGCGTTCGTAGGTCCGGCGCCCGTTTTCGAGCAGTTCACCGTCGCCCCCCGCCATCGGTCCGGGTCTCGCACGTCCACGCGGGTCCCGGCGACGTAACATCGTGGGATGGAGCGCGCGCCGTCCGCCGCCGGGCGACCGCGTAAGGAGTCTCGGTTTCGATGGATCTGGGGTCCGTGCAGGCCGTCGCCCGCGTCGTCGGCGACAACGTCGAGCGGGTGGTGGTCGGCAAGCGCCGGGAGGTGCAGCTGGTCCTGGTGGCGCTGCTCTGCCGCGGGCACGTCTTGATCGAAGACGTGCCGGGGGTCGGCAAAACGGTGCTGGCGAAGGCGATCGCCCGCTCGGTCGGGTCGTCGTTCAAGCGGATCCAGTTCACGCCCGATCTGCTGCCGAGCGACGTCACCGGCGTCAACGTTTTCAATCAGCGCACGGGCAGCTTCGAATTCCGACCGGGACCGGTGGTCGCGCAGATGGTCCTCGCCGACGAGATCAACCGCGCGACTCCCAAGACCCAGGCCAGCCTGCTTGAAGCGATGGAAGAAGCCCAAGTGACCGTCGACGGCGTGACGCACCCCCTGCCGGTGCCGTTCATCGTGCTGGCGACCGAAAACCCGATCGAGTACGAAGGGACCTTTCCGTTGCCGGAAGCGCAGCTCGACCGCTTCTTGATCAGGCTCTCTATGGGCTACCCGGGGCGGGCGGGGGAGTTGGAAATGCTCGATCGCCAACACCGTGCCCACCCGCTGGAGAGCCTGCGGCAGGTGATGCGGATCGAAGATCTGGTTGCCGCCCAAGAAGCGGTCAAAGAGGTCCACGTCGCGATGACGGTGCGGGAGTACATCGTCGGCCTGGTCGAGGCTACTCGGCACCACGATGATGTCTACCTGGGCGCCAGTCCACGCGGGTCGCTGGCGCTCTACAACGCCTCGCGGGCATGGGCGGCGCTGGAGGGCCGGGGGTTCGTTACCCCGGACGACGTCAAGGCACTGGCGGAAGCGACGCTGGCCCACCGGGTGATCGTCAACCCGGCGGCGCGGATGAAGAACGTCGACAGCCGGGTCGTGATTCAGGATCTGCTCGGCGGTGTCGCGGTGCCGGGGGCGCTGCCGACCCCCGTCGGTGCCGGTGGCGACGGCTGGTCCAACCGGCGGGCGGGGGCGTAGACGACGGTGGGCGCTTTCAAAGTCGTCGTCCTGGTGCTGGCGATCGTGGCCTTCGCCCAGATCAACGACTGGCCGTACCTCGACGAGACGCTCGCGGCGGTCGTGGCGCTGCTGGTCGTGGCCTGGATCTGGAGCCGGTTGAGCCTACGCGGCGTCGGGTTGGTGCGGGAAACGGCGACCGACCGGGCGCAGGTCGGGCAGCGCTTGCGGGAGCGGATCCGGGTCCGCAACGGTGGCCGGTTCGCCAAGCTGTGGCTGGAGGTCCGCGATTACTCGACCCTGCCCGGACACCGGGCAAGCCGGGTGCTGCACGTCGCGGGGCGGGGTAGCGTGGCCTGGGACGTCGAAACCGAGTGCGCGCGCCGCGGACGGTTCCGGATCGGGCCGCTGGCGGTGCGCTCGGGCGACCCGTTCGGGTTGTTCCCGACCCGGTTAACGGTGCCGGAATCGCACGAGCTGATCGTCTACCCGGCGACGGTTGACGTCTCCGGGTTTGCCTTTCCGCAGGGGACCCTGGCTGGTGGCAGCGCGACCGAGCGGCGCAACCCGGTCGTGACCCAAAGCGTGGCCGGGATCCGGGAGTACGTGATCGGAGACGCGTACAACCGGATCAGTTGGCCGGCGACGGCCCGCGCCGGACGCCTGATGATCAAGGAGTTCGATCTCGATCCGACCGCGGACATCTGGCTGGTGCTGGATCTGGAGCGGCAGGTCCACCGGGCAGCGGTGCGGCGCCGCGATGGCGCCGCGACCAACGCCCAACCAGCGCCGGTGCCGATTCCCTGGTTGGACTCGACCGAGGAGTACGCGGTGACGATCGTCGCCTCGCTGGCGCGGCGGTGCCTCGAAACGGGGCGCAAGGTCGGCGTGATCGCAACCGGCGCCCATCACGAGGTGATCGCGGCCGACCGCTCGGACCGGCAGGGCGTCAAAATCCTGGAAACGCTGGCGGTGGTGCGGTCGGATGGGGAGCAGCCGCTGGCCGAGACCTTGCTCGCCGAGGCGCGCCGGTTTACCCGCCAAAGCACGGTGATCGTGGTCACGCCGTCGGTGGACGAGGCGTGGGCGTCGGCGTTGGTCGGGTTGACCGGACGGCGGGTCCGGGCGTCGGTGATCCTGGTCGAACCGGAGTCGTTCGCCCCCGCGCCGTCCGCGCTGATGGTGGTCGGGCGATTGATCGCGTCCGGGATCTCGACGACCTTGGTCAAGCATGGGGACGAAATCGGGGCGGCGCTGACGGCCATTCCGGGGTCGGTGGCGGGCAGGGCGCGCTATGGCTGATCGAACGCGGACCGGCGATGGTGGGCCGCGCGGGCGGTGGAGCCGGTTCCAACCCGCCGAGGGATGGACCGCGGTGGCGCTGCACGCCGCAATCGTCGCCCTCGCGGCGTGGGCGATCCAACGGGCGGATCTGGCGCCGAATCTGGCCGTGCTGCCGCCGATCGCCGTTGGCGGGGCGGCGATCGGCTTGGGGTTGGCCAAGACCAAGGCGCCCGATCTGCTGGCGCATCTCATCGCGTTGGCGGTCGGGATCGTGGTCGTGGTCGCCCATTCGGTCGCGACGCTGGACCGGCTCGGGCAGGGACGACGGGCGCGGCTGGAAGCGATCTGGTCCCGGCTGGGGACGTGGTTCGATCGCACCTTGGTCGGGCGGCAGAGCGACGACGTGTACCTGTTCGTGGTGTTGATCGGCGTGACCACGTTTTTGGTCGCCTACATGTCGGCCTGGACGCTGTTCCGGCGGCGTTGGCTGATGGTGGCCGTGCTGCTGCCGGGATTCGTGATCCTGCTCAACCTCGGCTACCGGCCGGAGATAGGGCCGTGGCCGCTGGCGCTTTACCTAGTGGCGGCCTGCACCCTGGCGGCGAGGCACTTCGCCTACCGGCGGCAGCTTGAGTGGGACCGGGCGCGGATCCCGGCGCCGGAGCGGTTGCCGTGGCACTTCGTCGGCGTCGGCGGCAACCTGGCGCTGGCGATCGTCGCGGTCGCCTGGGCGGTCCCGTTGACGGTCCAGAGCGACACGCTTGATCGGGCTTGGGAGCGGGTTGATGCGCCGTGGCAGGCGATCGAGCGCCGGTGGGACCGCTGGCTCGGGGCGCTCGGCGGCCAAAACGACCGCGGCGGCGGGTCCTACTCCGCGTTCGGGGACGAGTTCGAGCTGGGCGGGCCGTTGGAACTCGGCGACGACCCGGTGCTGCGGTTTTCCGCGGCGAAGGCGGCGTACCTGGCCGGACACCGCTACGACCGCTACGACGGCCACGGGTGGGCGAGCGAGGTCGAGCGCACCTTCGACGAGACCGGTGCCGATGGGCGGCGCTTTTCGCCCCAGTTGACGTTCCAGCCGAACCAGCGGGTCAATCTTTCGGACGGCGTGCGCGAGGGGCGCTCCGAGGTCGCGGGGACGATCACCGTCCTCGCGCCAAAAGGCGATCTCCTGTTCACCACCGACACGTTCTCGTCGACGGATCGAGCGACCAGCGTCCAGCTTTCCTGGCGCCAACTCCAAAACGAGTCGTTCCCGATCCGGGGCACCTCGGTCGTCGACGTGCCCGCGGATCTGCGGCGGATGGCGTACCTGCTCCAGCAGGCGACCTTCGGCGAACAAGGAGCGAACGCGCGGCCAACGGACCCGGCGCAGGCGGCCGAGATCGCGGAGGAACGCGCCGAGCTGCGCGGCCGATTCCTCGACGTGCGGTGGGAGGTCGGGGACGACGGGGTGGCGACCCGGTTGCTGGTGACCGGGCAGTTGCCGGTTTACGACGATGTCGAAGCGATCTACGAGCAGCGATCGGACGGCCCGGCCGCGGGCGAGCGCTATGGCGTGGTCGGGTTGGCGAGTGACGCCACCCCAGAGCAGTTGCGCGGTGCCGGGGACGAGTACCCCCGCTGGGTGACCGACCGTTACCTGCCCTTGCCCGGCACCGTCACCGAGCGGACGCGCGCGTTGGCGCGTCAGATCGCCGGTGACGCCGGCGCGACGACGGCGTTCGACGTCGCGATGGCGCTCCAGAACGACCTCCGGACGCGGATCGTCTACGAGGAAGCGATCGCGTTTCCGCCCGACGACCAGGATGTGGTGGACTTCGTCCTTTTCGAGTCCAAGGAGGGGTATTGCGAGTACTACGCCTCGGCAATGGCGGTGATGCTGCGGACGATGGGCGTGCCGAGCCGGGTGGTGGCGGGATTCTACCCGGGGGAGTTGGACCGCGATGCCGGCTCCTTTCTCTACCGAGAGCGCAACGCCCACGCCTGGGTCGAGGCGTATTTCCCGAGCTTCGGCTGGGTCGCCTTCGAGCCGACGGCGAACCGGCCGGCGATCGTCCACGGTGCCGACCGGACGCCGGAGGAGGACGCCACCGAGGCGGTTCCCGAAGCGACGCCGACGCCGACGCCCGTCCCAGAGCCGACGGTCGCCGCGGGGGGTGCGACCCCGCCGTCGGTTCCGCCGGCCCCGATCGCCGGGAGCGAGCGGAGCCTGCTCGATCGCTCCCGGGGCGGTGTCGGGTTGGTCGGCGGCGCGCTGCTGGTGCTGGCGCTGCTGGTCGCCGCGGCGGTCGCGGTTTGGGCATGGGGGCTTCGCGACCTCAGCCCGGCCGGGGGGTGGTACGCCCGGATGCTGAGGGCGGGCCGCTGGTGGGGGGTGCGGACGACGCCGGCGACCACGCCGGGCGAGTTCGCGGTCCAGCTTGGTCGGGCGGTGCCGTCGGCGCAGGGACCGGCGCGGGTGGTGGCCGACCTTTACGTCCGGGAGCGGTACGCCGGTCGGGCGGCGGGCAGCGTGGACGACGCGAAAACCACCGGACGGACGGCCTGGCGAGCGATCCGCCGCGCGCTGGTCCGCTCGGGCTTCGGGCTGCGGGGCCGACGCCGGCAGCGCTGACGGAAACGTCGCGGAGGGGAGCACGAAGCGTGGTCGAGCGGCGCGGCGGCGTCCTGGTCGCCGGGGCGATCAACACCGATCTGGTTGGGCGATGTGCGCGGGCACCGGCGGCGGGGGAGACCGTCACCGGCACCGGGTTCGCGGTCTTCGGCGGCGGCAAGGGGGCAAACCAGGCGGTCGCAGCGGCCCGTGCCGGGGTAGCGACGGCGATGCTGGGCGCGGTCGGCGCGGACGAGTTCGGCCGCCAGCGGCTGGCCGATCTGCTTGGCGAGGGCATCGACGTGTCGGACGTGGCGACGCTGGATGGCGTCGCGTCCGGGGTCGCCTTGATCACCGTCGAGGACGCCGGCGAGAACCGGATCCTCTACGTCCCCGGCGCGACGCTGTCGGTGGCGGTCGAGCGGGCCCGCGCCGCGTTCGATCGGTCGCGACCGAGCGTGGTCCTGATGACGTTGGAGTTGCCGGCAGAGACGCTGCTGGCGTTGCGGACCGCTGCCCGCGCCGAAGGTGTTCGGATCGTCCTCAACGCCACGCCGGAGCCGGTAGGCGGACGGTCCCTGGCTGAAGGGGCGGACGCGCTCATCGTCAACGAGACGGAAGCCCGGGACCTGATCGGCGCGGAAGGCGGCGACTCCTCCTGGGAAGACGTTGTCGAACGCCTCGCCGCGTTGGGACCAGCGATCGTGGTGGTGACGCTTGGGTCTCAGGGCGCGCTCGTGCGAACCGTTGACGGCGCGACGATAATTTCGGCTCCGGCGGTGACGGTGGTCGACACCACCGGCGCCGGCGACGCGTTCTGCGGCGTGTTCGCGGCGCGGTTGGCCGAGGGGTGGGACGCCGTCGCGGCGGCCCGGGAGGGGGTGGTCGCCGGGGCGTTGGCGGTGACCAAGTCGGGGGCGCAGCCTTCGATGCCGACCGCCAACGAGATCACCGAGTTTCGTAAACGGATGTCGGAACGGTAGCGCGACGAGCGATTGGCGGCGGAAGGGGAGGGATTCGAACCCTCGAGACGGTATAACCGTCTACGCGATTTCCAGTCGCGCGCACTAGGCCAGGC
>CADCWE010000259.1 GCA_902806325.1 uncultured Thermomicrobiales bacterium
ATCTGCACATCGGCGGCGCCCTCGGTGGGATCCCGTTTGCCAAGCTCCATGTGCCTACGGGACCGATCGCCCTCCAGGACATCCTCCGCTTCGCCATCGTCGAACTCGGCGTCGCGCCGCGCCGGGCCGGTTGGCGGGAGGTCTTGGATGCCGACGGCGGTGAAGTGCCTGGCTGACCGCGACCGAGCGCGTGGTTGGTTCGGCTACCGTGGCGCGACCAAAACGGCGGTCACGCGTGCCGTGCCATCCGGAATTCTCGTCCCCGGCATCGCAGCATCGCCGAGAAGCGCGATCGGGCGGGTGGTCGGGGCCATGCGACTGGGACCGTCCGGGTCGCGGTGGATGTCCGGCTCGGTCTCCCAGGGGATCAACTCCGGTTGCAACCATCCGCCACCGAGGGTGCCGCCACGCCGCCGATGGAGCTTGCCGCAAACATCGCGGCCGAAGGGGGCGCAGCCCCTCAACGAGTAGCGCGGGTTGGGATCATTCCGGGTCGGCCCGTTGTTTGGCCGGGTGTTGTCTGGGTGGGAAGTGTTCCGCCCACACATTGGCGGGGATGATCCGGCGCACGTGCCGCAAAACGAGCGGGACGATGACCAGTTCGTTGAGGTGGCCGATTCCGGGGATGAAGTCGGGGATCGGGTCGATCGGGCTGGCGACGTAGGCCGCCAACGCGATCAACCACCATCGGGCCCGCCTCGGGGTGCGGGGATCGGCCGCGAGACGCCGTAACCGCCCGGGCAACTTGACGAGGTCAACGCCGACGGATTTGGCATGGGCCACGGCCGCCGCCCGTGTCGTGGCCGAACGCCGCCACCAAATCGCGACTCCGATCGCGGCAACGGCGAGCACCAAGGCGAGGCCAACCAAAAGCGTTCGCCAAGGCACGTCCTAACTCCCTATCGAAGCCGTGAGGTCGCACCAAACCGGGATGGGTGACCAGGGCCGGCCGGTGGTCGAGCCATGGGCGAGCGTATCATGCTGTGCCGGCGGGCTTGGAACCGCGCCGCGGGTCGTAGGATCACGTCGGGGAGTTCGGGAAGACGGGGGCGTGGATTGATTGGCGGACGACGAGGAACCGGCCAACCGGGCGCGCCGGGCGGTCGGGCGGCGCCGGGGTTTGGACCGGAGGCGGCGCTGCTGACGGTGGTGCTGCTTTGGGCGTCGACATTTGTCGTGACGAAGGACGCATTCGACCGGATCACGCCGCTGGCGTTCACCTTTGCCCGGTTCGCGATCATGCTGGCGCTGGCGTTCGCGGTGTTGGCGATCCGGGGGCGCGGCGCGGCGCGGGCGCGCTACTGGCGGGTGCGACGGGCGGACCTGCCGTTGTTCGGCGCCGCCGGGCTGACCGGATACGTGCTGTATCAACTCGGGTTCGTGCTGGGGTTGGAGCGGACGTCGCCGTTTTCGAGTTCGCTCTTGATCGCCATGGTGCCGCTGTTCACGGTGCTGATCCTGCTCCTCGGCGGGGAGCGCACGCCAGCGCGGGGATGGGCCGGGTTGGCCCTGGCCGTGATCGGGGTGGCGGTCTTTCTGGCGGACAAGCGAGGGAGCGGGGAGGAAGGTTCGCTGTCCGGCGACGCGCTGAGTTTGGGGGCGGCGGTCGCCTTCGCCTCCTACGGCGTGGTCAACCGGCCGCTAACGAAGCGATACCCGCCGGAGACGTACACCGCCTACACGCTGGTGGGTGGCGCGGTGCCGTTGCTGGCGATCTCGGCCCCGGCGGCGGCGGCCCAGGACTGGGGACGGCTCGGGGTCGGCGGCTGGGTGGCCGTGGTCTACATGGCGATCCTCCCAGTCTACGTCGCCTACATGCTCTGGAACTGGGGCATCGCCCGACGCGGGGTGGCGGCGGCGACCAGCGCCAGCCTGCTGGTGCCGGTGGTCAGCGGCGCGCTCTCGGCGCTGTTGTTCAATGAGGAGTTCGGGCCGCTCAAGCTGGTCGGCGCGACGCTGGTGCTGGGCGGATTGGTCTTGATCCGGTTCCGGGCGACCGGGCGGACCGGAACGCCCGCCCCCTCCAGCGACCCGGGCGAGGCCGTCGCCGGGCGCCCGGAAGCCGCAAGGAGGCAGGCGGTAAAGTAAGCCGTCGTTCGCATCGTTCGCCGACCGATCGTGCTAAGGAGCAGACCGTGACCGATTCCGTCCCCAACCCAACCACCGATTCTGCGATGTACACCACGATGCACGGCCAACCGGAGGCGCTGCAAAGGGTGCTGGCCGAGGGGTGGGAACCGGCGACGGCAGCGGCCCGCCTGATCGGCCGGCGGCGGGTGACCCTGACCGGAATCGGGACCAGTTTTCATGCCGCGCTGGTCGGGTCGTGGCTGCTGCGGGCGGCGGGTTTGGACGCGCGGGCGGTCTCGTCGTTCGATCTGGCGACCTACCCGGAGTCGTACCCGCTCGGCGCCGACGACGCGGTGATCGTGCTCGCCCATACCGGGGTCAAACGGTTCTCCGGGGCGGCGATGGCGCGGGCGACGGCGGCCGGGGCGACCGTGCTCTCGGTCGGCAGTCAAACCGCCGACCACCCCGGCTCGGCGCTGGTGCTGCGGACCACGGCGCGCGAAACCTCGGCGGCCTACACCGCCTCCCATCTCGCGGCGATGACGGTGCTGGCGCAGGTGGCGACGGCGATCGGCGAGGAAGCGGGCACGGCGGGCGTGGCGGACTTCCGAGAAGCGCTCACCGCGTTGCCCGATTTGGTCGCGGGGGTGCTGGCGCGGGAGGGCGAGGTGCTGTCCGTCGCCGCGGGCGCGGTCGAGCGGCGGATCTACGCCGCGGCGGCGGGGCCGAACGAGGCGACGGCGCTGGAAGCGGTGATCAAGGTCCGCGAGGCCGCCTACGGCTGGATCGACGCGCTGGCGCTGGAGCAATTCCTTCACGGGCCGATGGTGGCGGTCAACGCCGGCGACCTGGCCATCCTGGTCCACGTGTCCGGCGCGGGCGCGGCCCGGACCGCCGAAGTCGCGGCCGTGCTGGACGGGTTCGGGGCGGATCTGTGGCTGGTCGGTCAGCCGGTGGCGGCGATCCCGGAGGCGACCGTGTTCGCCTTGCCGGACCTGCCCGAGACGCTGTCGCCGCTGCTGGCGGTGGTGCCGATGCAGCTTTTCGCCTACCACCAGGCGGCGAGCCGCGGCATCCACCCGGACACGTTCCGGCGGGACGACCCGGTCTATAAGGAGGCGTTTGGGCGGATCACGCTTTGATGGGAGAGGACTGAGGATTGAGACAGTCGGTTGGCTGGCGGCTGGCGGCTGGCGGCTCGGGGCACGGGGCACGGGGCACGGGGCACGGGAGGGTGCGATGCTGACGGGCGAGCGGGTGGTGCTGCGCGGTCTCCGCCGCGACGATCTACCGACGATCTGGGCGTTTAACAACGACCTGGCGGTCGAGCTGGCCGGTGGGGGCGATCCGCCGATGCCGCAGTCCTTGGAACGCCTCCAAGCGGACACCGACCGCGAAGCGGCCAAGGGCGGGCGAGACGGTGCCACGTTCGGGATCGAGGTCGAGGGAACGCTGATCGGGTTCTGCGGGCTGCACAATTTCAACGACACCGCCCGCACCTGCGAACTCGGGATCGCGATCGGCGACAGGACGCGATGGGGCCATGGATACGGCCGCGACGCCGTTCGCGTCCTGCTCGAGTACGCGTTCCGTTACCGCAACTTCCGCAAGGTGTGGCTTTGGGTCCACGCCAAGAACGAGCGAGCCATTCGCGCCTACCGCGCCTGCGGCTTCGTCGAAGAAGGGCGGTTCCGGCAGCACGTCTGGAGCGATGGCGCCTACGACGACGCGGTGCAGATGGGGATCCTGCGGGAGGAGTGGGCCGCTTCGGCGGCGGAAAAGGGTGGCGAGGATCCGTCCGGATAAAGCCTCTTTCGGGGTGAACCCGGTCACTCCACCGGCCGCACCTCGTCGATCCGCCACCGCCCGCCCTGCGGGACGAAGATCCAATCCTGCGCCCTGGACACCCCGTCGCCGTTCTGGAACCGGACGCGGGCCCGGACACGGCCGGCGTCGAGGGGTAGGACATCGGCCAGGCCGACGAAGGCGAACCGGGCCGACTCCGGCAGGGGAGCGGCGGGCAGCATCAGCGCGGCGAGGTCGGCGGCGGCGGCGGGGTCGCCGGTGGCGAAGTTGCGCCGCAGGTAACCGTCGGTCAGGAGGGCAAAGAGGCGAGCGTAGTCGTCGGCGTTGACGCAGGCGATCCACTCCCGGGCGACGGGTTGGAGTTCGGCCGCCGGAACCGGGCGGAGGAGCGGGGCGGCGGCCCGATTGAGTGGATCGATCTTGCTGCCGAGCGCGATCAGGTCGGCCACGGTGCGCGGGGCGACGCGGCAGGCGCCGGGAGCGGGCACGTCGCGGGCGGTGGCGATCGCCCGGCTGGCGGAAGCGTCGTGCCCCGACGGGGCGGCTGGGCCGCTTCCGAGGGCGACGATCGAGCTGCCGAGGTGGGGGGACGACCCGTCGGCCTGCTCGTCGGCGCCGACGAAGACCATCCCCTCCGTGACGACCGGGGCGGTGTTGACGACGGCCATCCGGCCGGGGCGACCGCCGGGTGGGGCGAGGCCGACGCGCCAGAGTCGCTCGCCGGTTGCGGCGTCGTAGGCGGAGACCGAGAGGTCGCCGCCGCCGGCGTAGACGATGTCTCCGACGACGGTCGGCGGGGTGTGCAGGTCGTCGGCGACGACGCTCCAGCGGACCGCCCCGGTGGCGGCGTCGAGGGCGTGCAGGGTATCGAAGCCGTCGACGTAGGCCCCGTCCGCGGCGACGAAGACGGTGCCGCCGGAAACGGCCGGGGCCGAGAGGCGGAGGGTGGCCAGGCGGAGGCGCCACTGTTCCCGGCCGGTGGCGGCATCCAGGGCGTGGAGCGCGGATCCGGCGCCGCCGACGAAGACCAAGCCATCGGCAACCACCGGGAACGCCGTGAACATCAGGTCGAACAGACCGTTGCCGCGCGGCGGGACGAACCCGTCGAAGCGCCAGCGTTCGGTCCCGGTCGCGGCGTCGAGGGCGCGCAACGACCCGTCGGCGCGCAGCGCGTAGACGACCCCGCCGGCGATCGCGGGCGAGCCCATCGGGCCAAACCCCGGCGCCTCGGAGCGCCAGCGTTCGACGCCGCTGTGGGCGTCGAAGGCGACGACCGCGCCGCGGATCGTGCCGACCGTGACCCGGCCATCGGCGACGGCCGGGGACCCGGTGACGGGGTCGCCGGGCAGCGTCGCGGTCCAGCGGGGCGCACCGGTGGCAAGGTCCACGGCATGGAACACGCCGTCGTAGCTGCCGGCGTAGACGGCGCTATCGGCGACGGTGGGCGAGGCGAAGGAATCGCGTCCGGGGGCGGACCGCCAGCGGCGCATGCCGTCGCGGACGTCGAGGGCGACGAGACCGGTGTCGATCCCTGGGGCGACCACCAATCCGGCGGCGACGGCCGGTTCGACGTTGAGGAAGAACGGATAGACGGCGGTAAAATCCTCCCCCGTCAGCGGGTAGGCGCCGGTCTCGGCCCGCCAGCGAAGCGCCGGTTGCCCGGTCGGTCCCGGGCCGGGCATCGCGCCGGAGCGGTCGGGACCGGCGCCGAGGGACAGCACGTCGGTGGCCGCGGCCGGTTCCGCTCGGGCCGCGCGTTCCGGTATCGCAACAAACGGCGCCGCCATCGCCAGCGTCAGCACCAGCACGACGGTGATCCCTGAACCGCCGCGCGCACCCCTTCGGTTCGGCACGGCGATCCTCCCTACGGCAAGCGGGGACCGGGAAACGGGTCGCCCGCAAACGGTTCACGGATCAAGGCAAAGCGGTCGCGGATGCGGGCGGTGGTCTCGGCGCAGAGCCGGGTCAGGGTGCCGGGCCACCACGCGTGCCAGCCGGGGCCAACGGCGACCGCGATCGCACCGTGGAAACCGGAGTCGGCGGCGGCGGACAAGGTACGGCGGGTGATCCTGGCCCGGTGACGACCGGCCGGGCGCGAGTCCAGCGGCCCGACCCGGATCAAGCGCAACCGGGGCACCAAGCGGGCGACGGCGGCTTCGGCTTCCCACCGGGGGTCGATCGGACCGAGCAGGTCCAGGGCGAGGTCGAAATCCCACTCCTCGGCGGTGCGGCGCAGCGCCGTCAGTTCGGTCAGGTGCCGGCGGTTGCCTTCGAGCTGGTTCGCGGGCAGCGCGACGACCAGGCGGCTGCCGCTGGCGTCGACCGCGTCGCGCAAAACCTGCGGCATCAGCGCCCGTTGCGCCGCCGACGCCCAGCGGTCGAGCGCCCCCTGGTGCTCGACCACCACCCCCTCGGCGCCGCAGGAGGACGCCGTCGCCAGCGCCGCCACCAACGCCCGCCGTTGCCGGGCGGCGACGGCGGGACCGGCGACGACCCGGTTCACCCAAACCCCTTCGACGGAGACGTCGCCGTCGTCGAGGTCGGCGGCGATCCGGGCCGGTCCCGGCGGCCACAGACGGCCGCTCAGGTCCAGGTCGAGGCCGTCCATCCCGGCGGCCAGCGCGGTGTCGGCCAGGGCGCCGACGGTGACCAGCCGGGAGGTGCGGGTGGAAAGCACGATCCGTGGGAGCGTGGGCCAATCGGTCATGGCGACGGGTTCCCGGGGCGGGGTGGGAAACAAACGGGAATGGCGGCGGGCCGTGGCGACGCCACCTCCGGAGTCTAGCACCGGGCGGTGTCGCGCGCGGTAGGCCGCGCGGCACCGCGACCCACGAGGAGCCGTTCGCGGCGAGTGCGCCGTCTATACTGCGGCGACGAGCCTGCGGGCAACGACGGGGGGCACGGTGGAAGTCACGATCGTGGTGGTTGGGGTGGCAATCCTGGGCTTGGTCGCCGGGGGCGGAGCCTGGCTGCTGCGCGATTTCGGACGGAATCTGCTGACGCGGGACGTGACGGCGGTCGCGGGCGCGCTGCGCTCGGGCCGGGACGCCGACATCGAGCGAGCCCGGACCGAGCTTGAAGCGCTCAGCGCCGACTACAAGGCCGGGTTGGACGAGGTCCGCGCCCGCCGCGCCGAATTGGACGCCCTGCTCGCCCGGACCCGCGAGGCGGTCGCCCGCGACGCCGAAGCGCGGCGGCAGGAGGAGCAGGAGCGGCGCCAAAGGACGATTGAGCGCGACGCGCCGCGGCTGGCCGCGCCGGCCGCCGGGGGCGGAGCCGGTCGCGCGAACGGGCACGCCGGCGGAGCGGCGACCGACCGCGAAGCCGACGCGTTGACCGAACTCTACCGCCGGTTGGCGCGCCTGGAAGCGTCCCTCTCGGCGCTGACCAACCCGGTTCTGCTGCCAGGCGAGCCGTTCGCGGTGCCGGACGAGTTTCTGCCCGAAGCGTTGCGGTGGGAAAACTGGAAGGAGGTCGGCGAGGCCGCGTTCGGTCTCGGCGACTACGCCAACGGCGCCCGGATCTTGCTCGAAGCCCGCACCGCGGACGCGGTCGGCGGTTGCATCACGACGGTTCGCGCCGCCCTGACCCGCTCCGTTTACCCGAACCTGGGCCACGCCCCGTCCACCGAGCAGTTGGCGACCCTTCGCGCCGGCCTAGGCGAGCTGGCGCGGGCGATCCCGGACCTGCGGCGGACGCTGGAGGGGCGGTACCGAACGGTCGCGAACGGGGAGGACGCGTCCGGGTAGCGGTTTGGGACGAGCCCTCACCCCCCGTTCCGCCCGTACCGCTCCATCAACGGCGTGACCGAGATCCCGTGAACGACGATCGAGGTGGTCACGACGGCGATCGTGAGGCCCGCCAGGCGGTCCGCGAGTGGGTCCGGCAGGCCGTGGGCGATGGCATAGGTCAGGTAATAAATGGAGCCGATGCCGCGGATCCCGAACCAGCCGATCAGGCGGCGCTGCACCGGCGAGACCTCGGCGCCGCGCAACCCCAGCCACGTCGCCATCGGTCGGATCACGAGGAACAGGACCGGCGCGAACCAGAACGCTTCCCAGGGCAGGTCCGTCTGCCAAAGCATGCCGCCGACGAGCAGGACGATCGCGACCTCACCGATGCGCTCCAGCTGTTCGTTGAAGCCAAGCACCGTCTCCGCCATCACCGCCGGCGCGGCCTGGGCGTCCGTGGCGGGATCCTCGACGTCCTCGGCCGTTGTCGCCCGGGCGACGACCGCTCCCGGCTCTTCGTCGTGGCCGGTGGCGCGGTGCTCGATCCGGCGCAAGGCCGACCCGGCGGCAAAGACGGCCAGAAAGCCGTAGCCGTGAGCCAGGATCGCCGCACCGTAGGCGAGCGCGATCAGGCCCAGGGCCAGGAAGTCGTCCGTGCCGACCGCCTCGCGATGGTGGCGTCGCAGGTACACCACGAGGTGGCCGATCGCGGTGCCCAGCCCGGCGCCGATCGCCAAGCCGGCGAGCGTCGCCCAGACGACGTCGATCGCCAGCCAGCGCGACCCGGCCGTGCCGAGGTCGTGCAGATCGAGCAGGCCGAGGCCGAGCATCACGAACGGAAACGCGGCCCCGTCGTTGAGTCCCGCTTCTCCGGTCAGCCCGAAGCGGACCCGGTCACGGTCGGTCGCGTGGGCGACCTGGACATCGGAGGCAAGGACCGGATCGGTGGGAGCCAGGATCGCCCCGAGCAGCACTGCCGCGCCCCAGGATAGACCCAAGCCAGCGACCCCGATGACCGCGATCAGACCGACGGTGACAACCATCGAGGCGAACGCCAGGCTGACCGGGAGCCGCCACCGGGGATCCCGCCAGGGCATCCGCAGCTTCAACCCGGCGGTGAACAAGGAAACCAGCACCACGATCTCGGTGACCCGCTCCACGAACGCGGCGTCGGCGGTGGGATCCAGATCGATCAACCCAAGCGCGGGCGGACCGAGCGCGAACCCGGCGCCGAGGTAGATGATGGCGGTCGTCAGCGGCAACCGCTTGACCACCTCGCCGCTCAGCGCCATCACGATCAACAGCGCGCCCGCGACCAGGCACCAGAGCGTGAACGTGTCGATCATCGCGCAGGCGCCGGGGCGACCGGCGAAGGCGGGGAGACCATCGCGAGGACCATCCGATCGCTCGCGCGGGATGGTTCGTTGCCCACGCGCTGGAAGGGGTAGCCATCGTTGCCGAGAACGATGCCAAGGACCAGGGCGCCGTCCAGCGGCGGCAGGTCGCGGCCCGGGCAGCCGGTTTCTCCGGACACGGCCGTCTGCTTGGCGGCGTCCATCCCACCGCCGGACGAGGGGGAGTCGTCCGGGAACGCGGGCGCGGCGCGATGGCGGACGGCAATCGGCAGACGCCCGCCCAAAACGCGGGGAGCGACGACCAGGTTGGCGCGTTCGCGGTCCCGGTGCTCGATCTGCTCCGCTTCCTTCGCGGCGACGACGTTGGCGTGGGGCGCATTCCCGCGCACCATGAGTCGGATCGAGGTGGAACCGGCGGCGGACGTAGTGGCATCCGGGACCGAGACCGCTCGCGCCAGCGCGGCGCCGCGGAACGATGCGTCGGTCGCCGCACCACCCTGGAACGCGACCATCCCGTCGGCGGTGGCGACGGCGGTCCGGCTGGGGGCGATGACGTCGTCGCGCAACGAGGCGCGCAGGTGGCGCAAAGCGGTCTCCTCGCCGAAGCGGTCGCACAGCACCGTCGGTTCGTCGGCAATGCCGAGGACCGAGGCCCAGAAAAAGATCCTCATCGGGACGAGCAGCCTCGTGTCGACCAGCCGCGCCCCTGCGGTAAGCGGAACGATTGGCCCGTTGCCGACGGTGACCCAAGAACGCGGCGGAACGGCTCGGCCGAGTCGTCGGCAGGGGGGCATTGCAAGAAATGTGCAACCTTGGCCCGGGGCAGATTGGCCGGGCGGACGTGCTAGGATTGGGACGACATGAGGGTGGTCCGGCGCGCGTTGCCGCGCCGATCGCCGATCCTGGGGGCTGCCGATCGTCCCCCGGCCAAGGAGGGTCCCCCGCGATGAGTAGCTCGACGATCACCGCCGACCCCGCCGCCCCGGCGCCGAAGCCGGAGGGACTGGAAGGGGTGGTGGCGGCCTCGACCGCGCTCAGCCACGTCTACGGCGAGGAAGGGCGGCTGGTCTACCGCGGGTTCGACATCCACGAACTGGCCGGCAAGGCCAGCTTCGAGGAGGTCGCGTTCCTGCTCTGGTGCGACCACCTGCCGAACCCGATCGAACTCGACGAGTTCCGGACCAAGATGGGCGCCAACCGCGAACTGCCCGGGCCGGTGATCGACACCCTGAAGGCGCTGCCGCCGGACACGGCGCCGATGGACGCGCTCCGGACGGCGGTCTCGGTGCTGGGCGCGTCCGAGCACGGCCTGTTCGACGACGAGCCGGACCTCGACGAGGCGATCGCCCTGGCGGCGCGGTTCCCGGCGATGCTGGCGGCCTTCTTCCGTCTGCGCCAGGGGCTGAACCCGGTGCCGCCGCGTTCCGACCTCAACACGGCCCAGAATTACCTCTACCAACTCTTCGGCGCCGAGCCGGACGCCGACCACTGGCAGCCGCTGGAAACGTACCTGGTGCTGCTGGCCGACCACGGGATGAACGCCTCGACCTTTACGGCGCGGGTGATCGCCTCGACCCAGTCCGACCTGTGCTCCGCGATCACCGGCGCGATCGGCGCCTTGAAGGGGCCGCTGCACGGCGGGGCACCGTCGAAGGTGCTCGACATGCTCAACGAGATCGGGTCCGCCGACAACGTCGACGCTTGGCTGACCAACGCCCTGGACACGGGGCAGCGCCTGATGGGGTTCGGCCACCGCGTCTACAAGGCCGAGGACCCGCGGGCCGAGATCTTACGCGGCCTGGCCGAGCGGGCCAGCGACCCGGTCTTCTTCGCCCTCTCCAAGAAAACAGAGGACCGGGCGCTGGCCCTACTGGAAGAGCGCAAACCGGGGCGCCGCCTCTACACCAACGTCGAGTTCTACTCGGCGGCGGTGCTGGCCGCGGTCGGCCTGCCGGGCGACATGTTCACGCCGACCTTCGCCGTCGGGCGGGCGGTCGGCTGGAGCGCCCACGTCCTGGAGCAGGTCGCCAACAACCGGCTGATCCGGCCACAGTCGGAGTTCGTCGGCCCGACCGACAAGACGTTCGTGGCGCTCGGGGAGCGGTAGGGAAGGGTCTGGGCCGCGGTTGGTTCTGCTGATGACGCTCCGGATTGGGCGAGGGCGACCACGAAGGATCGCCTCCCCCCGACGGGGTTCGCGCTGTTTGTTACCACCGGGGATCGAGCAGCGCCGGCAAACCGTGTCGGGGCGATCTTTCGTGGTCGCGCGTTTCGCCGACCGCCCGGTACGGCTCGAACCATCCGCCTCCGCTCTCCACTTCAAGAAGAAGGGTCAGCATGATGCGCCGTACCGCCGGGTTGGCGACAGGCTTGATGTTGGTCGCCGGGCTGCTATTCGGGGTGGCCGTGATCGGGACAAACGCCCAATCCGACGAAGCCCCCTTCGCCCTGCAACCCAGCGAGCGCGTGGACCCGGCGGCCTTCCGCGTGACGACCTTCGCCGAGGGGTTGTTCTTCCCGTACGGGATGGTGGAATTGGACGACGGGTCGTTGTTGGTCGGGACGAGCACCCCAACCGGGGGCAGCTACTACGCCTCGACCGGTGAACTCCTGCGGCTCGCCGATGCGGACGCGAACGGGGTCGCCGACGCACCGGGCGCAGCGCTGTATTCCGGGTTGCCGGGGATGCTGGTTTCGATGGCGCGGGCGGGCGATCTCGTCTTCGTGGTCAGCGTGCAAGGCGGCGGGGAGCAGATCGCGGTCCTGCGGTTGGGTGATGCCCCGGCGGACCCATTGACCGAGGTCGGGATCATCCATTTCGGCTACGCGGTGACGATGGACCACGGCACCTACGCCGTGGCGGCGCGGGAGGATGCGCGCGGCGCGGACCGGCACGACCTCTACTTCAACGTCGGGTCGCTGGCCAACGACGCGGTCGGGGCGACGGTGACGGCGAGCGGGCTGGTCACCGGGGACCTGGCCGACGCGTCGATCTACCGGGTGGCGATCGACGACCGCGCCGGGGCGGCGGCGTTCGGGGCGCTGGAGCGGATCGCCTCGGGGCTGCGCAACGCCGCCGGGATCGCGGTCCACCCGGAGACCGGGGACCTCCTGTTCGAGGACAACGGGATCGACACGCCGAACGACCGGATCGTCGCCCTCAGCGCCGACGAGGTGAACCGGATTCCGGCGGCCGAGATCGGCGGTGAGGTCGACGATTTCGGCTTCCCGAACGGCTACGTCGACTACGGCACCGGCGAGCCGGTGGGGGACGGCGGCGTGGCGCCGGTCGCGGCGTTGACGCCCTGGAACCAGAGCGAGAACGAGGGCGCGGCGGGGATCGCCGTCGCCCCGGCCGGGTTTCCCGACGGGTTGAACGACGGAGTGTTCGTCGGCATTCACGGCCAGTGGGACGAGATTGGGATCGAGAACGAGGAGAATCCGCTGCTGTACGTCGACCTGGGCAGCGGCGACTTCGTGCACGTGGTCGGCAACGACGAGGCGGCGGTCGGGCACCTCGACGGATTGCTGAGCACCGACGACGCGCTCTTTGCGGCGGACCTCAGCGGCGTCGGGTCGTTGTCCGGCGCCGAGCCGACCGGGGCGATCTACCGGATCGCCCCGCGCTGACGGGCGGCACCGGCACCTGAGGACGAGGCCGACGATCGTCGGCCACGGCGTCATCCCCGGGCGCGGGCGCCCGTGGTGGGTGGCGCGGCCGCTGATGACCGGGCCGCTGTTCGTCGTTTGGATCCTGATCACGCGCTTCCTGGCGCGGCGCCGAGCGACGGACCGACCCAGACCGGTCGGGACGCCGGGGCAGTTGGTGAGGAACCACCGCTTACCCCAGCTCCTCGCGCAAAAAGGTACCCACCCGGCGCGCACGGAGCGCCGCCACCAGCTTGCGGACGGTGTCGACGATCACCGGCAGCTCCAGGTAATCGATCCCGATCGCGACCCAGGCCAGCCAGGCTGGGATGCCGCTGCCGTCCTGGCCGTCCCCGGCGCCGAACTGACCGACGACGAACTCGTCGGTGATCCAGAACAGGTGCAGCCACTGCGAATTGAGGAAGAGCAGGAACAGGATAGGTTGGGCGCGCAGGCCGTTGCGCCGGAGTTCGTTGAGGTAGACGAGCGAGGTCGCGACCAGGGCCGGGATTTCGGTGTAGTCGACCAGCAGGATCAGGACGCGGAGGACGCCTTCGAGGCGGAAGTAGCTCTCCCCGGTCAAACGCAGGGCGACGACGTCGGCCGACAGCCAGTAAAGGTGAACCAACTGGAGGAGGAACAGCCCGACGGCGATCGCGACGTTGAGGGTGTAGTGGCGCTCGTACCAGGCCCAAAAGCGGGAAAGGGTGTGGCGCACGAACGGCGTCCTTTCGGGGGATGGGCTGGGGCACTGGCGGGGGTCGGTGGGATTGAGACTTATTCCTATCTGAACCGAGATTATAGCACGGTGCCTCCGGGCGACGACCGGAGCCGCCCGCTCGTCTGGGGCGACGGCGCGGTGGTACCGTGGTCGCGGATACAATCAAGGCATGGTGAACGCGGGATTGGGGCGGATGACCGGGTGGGCGGTGGCAACCGGGCCGGGGCTGGGTGTGGCCGCGGCGGTGGCGGTCGCGGCGTCGGTGGTGGGATCGGTCGAGGCGGCGGTCTTCGGTTACGCGGTGGTGGAGCCGTTGGTGCTGGCGCTGTTGCTGGGAATGACGCTGCGCAGCGTTTGGGTTCCGGGGGCGATTGTGGCGCCGGGGCTCGTGTTCGCGGCCAAGGGGTTGCTCGAAGCGGCGATCGTGCTGCTCGGAGCATCACTCGACCTGGCCACGATCGCCGAGGCTGGGGGGGCGCTGATCGTCGCGGTCGTGGTCTCGGTCGGGACCGCGATCGGGTTCGGGGCCTGGCTGGGGCGGCGGGCCGGGTTGGGACCGAAACTGGCGCTGCTGGTTGCGGTCGGCAACGCGATCTGCGGCAACTCCGCGATCGCCGCCCTGGCGCCGACGATCCGGGCCAAAAAACAGGACGTGGCGAGCGCGATCGCCTTGACGGCGGTGCTCGTGGTCGGGGTCGTGCTGCTGCTGCCGCTGGCGATCCCGCTGTTCGGGTTATCGGACTACCAGTATGGGGTGTTGGCCGGGTTGACCGTCTACGCCGTGCCGCAGGTGCTGGCGGCGACCTTTCCGGTCAGCGCCGAGAGCGGCCAGATTGGGACGCTGGTCAAGCTGACGCGGGTCTTGCTGCTGGGGCCGACCGTGGCGTTGTTCGCGCTGCTGTACCGGCGGGAGCGGCAAGCGGAGCGGGGCGGGACGGGGTTCTCGCTGGCGCGCTTCCTGCCCTGGTTCGTGGTCGGCTTTCTGTTGGCGGCGCTGTTGCGGACCGGGGGCGCGATCCCGGTCTCGCTCGGCACGGGGGCGAAGGATCTTAGCCGCCTCCTGACCGTGGTCGCGATGGCCGGGTTGGGCCTGGGCGTGGACGTGCGTTCCGTTCGCACGGCCGGACCGCGGGTGGCGGCGGTGGTGGTGGGGTTGCTGGCCGCGCTGGTGGCGCTGGGCTTGGCCCTGATTGCCGGGTTGGGGTTGGACGGGACCTGAACGTGAGCGGCGCGCGGGCGCGCGGGGAGCAGCCGATGCCATCCATGATCGACCACGTCGTAATCGTCGTCCGGGATTTGGCGCGAGCGGCGGCGGACTACGCCCAGCTCGGGTTCACGGTCACGCCGGGCGGCGAGCACACCGGCGGCGGCACCCACAACGCCTTGATCGCCTTCGCCGACGGCAGTTACCTGGAACTGATCGCGTTCAGGCGGCCGGACACGCCGCAGGACCACCCCTGGTGGGCGAAACTCGCGCGCGGCGAAGGTTTGGCGGACTACGCCCTGCTCTGCGACGACCTAACGGCGGATCTGGACGCGGCGCAGGAGCGGGGCCTGGACGCCGGGCCGCCCGAAGCGGGCGGACGCCAACGCCCGGACGGGCAGCGGGTGGAGTGGCGCAACGCCTCGCTGCCCCCGGGACGAGGTCGCTCGGCGCTGCCGTTTCTGATCGAGGACGTGACGCCGCGTGCCCTTCGGGTGGCCGGTCCGCCGGCGACCGAGCACGCCTTGGGGATGACCGTGGTGGCGGGGCTGACCGTGGT